>NZ_CAXWGX010000031.1:0-93889 GCF_964266745.1 Propionicimonas sp. T2.31MG-18 | reverse complement strand
CCCCCGCACCGCCAAAGTGGACCCATACCGCCGTTGTCGGCGGTTTGGGTCCACTTTGCGGATGAGGGGGTGGGTCAGGCGCTGGCCAGCCACCGGCGCGCGAGCTGGATGCGCGCCTCGACCTGCTCGGTGGTGGCCTGCGCCAGCGGCGGGCCACCCGCCTCCCGGCGCAGGCCGGCGTGGACGTGGCTGTGGGGCACGCCCCTCACTCTCGCCACCTGCGAGACCAGGCTGTTCAGCTCCTTGCGCCGGCCTTCCAGCGCGCGGAAGAGGCTGACCTCCGCCGGCACCTTCTCACGGCGATCCCTCCGGGACGCCCGGGCCAGTTGCCGGCGCTGGCGGTCGGCGAGCAGCACGGCCACCTGGTCGGACTCCAGCAGCCCGGGCAGCCCGAGGTAGTCCGCCTCGTCCGCGCTCGTCGGCTCGGCCTGGAGCCCGTAGGCGCGGGCGTCGAAGAGCACGTGGTCGAAGACCGCGTTCGCCTCGAGGGTCTCCTGCTCGCCCTCGAGGTCGGCGGTCCGACGGGTGCGGTTGGCCTCGGCGAGGAGCGCCTCCTCCTCGGCCCACAGCTCGTCGGCCTGCCGTGGACGGCCGAGGAAGTGGTCGCGCTGGCGCTCGAGCGCGCCCGCGTGGGCGAGCAGGATCGGGACGGTGGGCAGGAAGACGCTCGCCAGCTCACCACGCCGACGGCTGCGGACGAAGCGTCCGACCGCCTGGGCGAAGAAGAGCGGGGTCGAGGTCGCCGTGGCGTACACACCCACGGCGAGGCGTGGCACGTCCACACCCTCCGACACCATGCGCACGGCCACCATCCAGCGCTGGGTCGAGTCGGAGAACTCCTCGATGCGCCGGCTCGCACCGGGGTCGTCGGAAAGGACGGTGGTCGGCTTCTCGCCGGTGATCGCTGCCAGGGCCCGCGCATACGCGCGGGCCTGTCTTTGGTCGCTGGCGATCACCAGTCCCCCCGCGTCCGGCACGTGCCGGCGCACCTCCTCCAGCCTCCGGTCCGCCGCCCGCAACACCGCGGGCATCCACTCCCCCGCCGGGTCGAGGGCGGTGCGCCACGCCTGGGCCGTGACGTCCTTGGTCAGCGGCTCCCCCAGCGTGGCCGCCAGTTCGTCCCCTGCCCGGGTCCGCCAGCGCATGCCGCCGCCGTAGGCGAGGAAGACCACCGGACGCACCACGTGGTCGCGCAGCGCCTCCGCGTAGCCGTAGGTGTAGTCCGGGACCGAGCGACGGGTGCCGTCGGGCTCCTCTGCGTACCGGACGAACGGGATCGGTGTCGCGTCCGACCGGAACGGCGTCCCGGTCAGCGACAGCCGCCGGGTGGCGAGGGCGAAGGCCTGCGCGACGGCTTCTCCCCAGCTCAGCGCGTCGCCGGCGTGGTGGATCTCGTCGAAGATCACCAGCGTCCGGGCGCCGACCGTGCGGGTCTCGTAGGCGTGCGTGGCCGCGGCCACCCCGGCATAGGTCACCGCCTGGCCCTGGAACTGGCGCGACCGGCCGCGCCGCGTACCACCCAGCCCGGGGTCCAGGCGCAGGCCCACCTTTGCCGCGGCATCGGCCCACTGCACCTTCAGGTGCTCGGTCGGGGTGACCACGATCACCTGCTCGATCGTGCGGGCCTCCAGCAGATCGGTCGCCACACGCAACGCGAACGTGGTCTTGCCCGCGCCGGGGGTGGCCACGGCAAGGAAGTCGCGGGCCGCGAGCTCGCGGTAGCGGGCCAGCGCCTCCACCTGCCAGGCGCGCAGGCGGGCCGCCGTGCCCCAGGCGGCCCGTCCCGGGAACGCCGGGGACAGGTCGTCAATCGGCACGGCTCACCTCCCGGATCGGCGCCACCGCAGCAGCAGCAGGACGGCGAGCCCGATCCCGGCCAGGTCGGCCAGGGCGTCGAAGGCGTCCCCGTCCCGGTACGGGACGAACCGCCACTGGACCAGCTCGCTCACGACAGCGTGGACGGCGAACACCCCCGCCACCAACCCGACACGCCGGGTCAGCCGCCCGAGGAGGTACACCGGCACCGCGAACAGAAGAACATGTACCACCTTGTCAGCGCCCGGTAGCCAGGGGAGCTCGAGGGTGCCCTGCGGGTCGCCGGGCAGGTACAGCGCCACCAGGTGGACGGCGACCGCCAGCCCGGCCAGCCACGGCAGCCAGCGCACCCACCGCGGGCCGCGATGGCCGGCCGGCGGCTCGACGGGCGGCGTCGGTGGCTCAGCCAAGCTTCTGCAGGATGAGTTCGCGGACGCGGCCGGCGTCGGCCTGGCCGCGCATGTCCTTCATCACCGCGCCGATGAGCGCACCGGCGGCCTGGAGCTTGCCATCCCGGATCCGAGCGGCCACGTCGGGATTCGCAGCGATGGCGGCGTCGACGGCCGCGGACAGCGCACCGTCGTCGGACACCACGGCCAGCCCGCGGGCGACCACGACGTCGGCCGGCGAGCCCTCTCCGGCGAGGACGCCGTCGATCACCTGTCGCGCGAGCTTGTCGTTCACCGTCCCGGCGTCCACCAGCGCCTGTACCTCGGCCACCTGCGCGGGCGTGATCGCCAGCGCCGCCAGGTCGACACCCGCCTCGTTCGCACGCCGGGCGAGCTCGGTCAACCACCACTTCCGCGCCGACTGCGGGGTGGCGCCGGCGGCCACGGTGGCCTCGATGACGTCGAGGGCCCCGGCGTTGACCGCGTCCTGCATCTCCAGGTCGGTGTAGCCCCACGCTGCCTGGAGCCGCTCCCGACGCACGTTCGGCAGCTCGGGGAGGGTCCCGCGCAGCTGCTCGACCCATTCGCGACGGGGCGCGACGGGGACGAGGTCCGGCTCGGGGAAGTACCGGTAGTCCTCGGCCTGCTCCTTGGAGCGTCCCGGGGTGGTGTAGCCCTCCTCGTGCCAGTGGCGGGTCTCCTGGTGCACCCTCCCCCCGGAGGACAGGAGGGCCGCCTGCCGCTGGATCTCGTAGGTCAGAGCGCGCTCGACGCTGCGCAGCGAGTTGACGTTCTTCGTCTCGGTGCGCAGCCCGAACTGCGTGGCGCCCTTCGGCATCAGCGACACGTTCGCGTCGCAGCGCAGCGACCCCTGCTCCATGCGGACGTCGGACACGCCGAGGCTGAGCATCAGGTCGCGCAGGAACGACACGTAGGCCTTCGCCACCTGCGGCGCCTTCGCGCCCGTGCCGGTGATCGGCCGGGTGACGATCTCGACCAGTGGGGTCCCGGCGCGGTTGTAGTCGACGAGGGAGTACTCGGCGTCGCCGATGCGTCCGCTGCTGCCGCCGGCGTGGACGAGCTTCCCCGCGTCCTCCTCCATGTGCGCGCGTTCGATCTCGATCCGGTACGTCTCCCCGTCCACCTCGAGGTCGATCCAGCCGTCGTGGGCGATCGGCTCGTCGTACTGCGAGGTCTGGAAGTCCTTGGTCATGTCCGGGTAGAAGTAGTTCTTCCGGGCGAAGCGGCACCACGACGCGATCGAGCAGTTCAGCGCCAGCCCGATGCGGATCGCGGACTCGATGGCCTTCCCGTTGACCACCGGCAGCGAGCCGGGCAGCCCCAGGCACACCGGACAGGTCTGGGTGTTGGGCTCCCCGCCGAAGGCGTTCGCGCAGCCGCAGAACATCTTGGACGCGGTGTTGAGCTCCACGTGCACCTCGAGCCCGAGCACGGGGTCGTACGCGGCCAGGGCCGCATCGAAGTCCAGCAGGTCAGCGCTCATCGTCCGTCCCCCACCTTCAGGTACGCCCCGGCCGGCGAGGTCGCGAGCTGGTCGAGCAGGCCGCCTCCCCAGCGGGTGGCGAGTTCACGTTCCAGCGCCGCACCGACCCGGTAGAGCCGGTCGTCCGCCAGCGGCGGCGCCATCACCTGGAAGCCGACCGGCAGGCCGTCGTCGGGGCTCAGCCCGCACGGGATGGACGCCGCACAGTTGCCCGCGAGGTTGGACGGGATCGTGCACAGGTCGGCCTTGTACATCGCCAGCGGGTCGTCGACCCGCTCGCCGATCGTGAAGGCCGTGGTCGGGGTGGTCGGTGAGACGAGGACGTCCACCTGCGCGAACGCGGCGTCGAAGTCCCTGGAGATCAGCGTGCGCACCTTCTGGGCCGACCCGTAGTAGGCGTCGTAGTAGCCCGACGACAGCGCATAGGTGCCGATGATGATGCGCCGCTTGGCCTCGGCGCCGAAGCCGGCGCCGCGCGTGAGGTTCATCACCTCTTCGACCCCGTTCACCCCGTCGTCGCCGACGCGCAGGCCGTACCGCATCGCGTCGAACCGGGCCAGGTTGCTCGACACCTCGCTGGGCATGATCAGGTAGTAGGCGGGCAGCGCGTACTCGAAGTTCGGGCACGAGACCTCGACGATCTCCGCGCCGAGCCCCTCCAGCACCGCCAGTGCTTCCGCGAACCGCTGTTCGACGCCCGGCTGGTAGCCCTCGCCACCGAACTCACGCACGACACCGATCCGCATGCCCGCCACGTCGCCGCTGCGGGCGGCCCCGACCACGTCCGGGACGGGGGCGTTGATCGAGGTGGAGTCACGGGGGTCCCAGCCGGCGATGACGCTGTGCAGCAGGGCCGCGTCCAGCACGGTACGCGCACAGGGCCCGGGGGTGTCGAGCGAGGACGCCATGGCCACCACGCCGTAGCGGGACGTTGCGCCGTAGGTGGGCTTCACGCCGACCGTGCCGGTGACCGAGGCGGGCTGGCGGATCGAACCGCCGGTGTCGGTGCCGATCGCCAGGGGTGCCTCGAACGCCGCGAGCGCCGCGGCGGAGCCGCCGCCCGAACCACCGGGGATCTTCGTGGTGTCCCACGGGTTGTGGGTGGTGAAGTAGCCCGAGTTCTCCGTGGAGGAACCCATCGCGAACTCGTCCATGTTGGTCTTGCCCAGCACCACGACCCCGGCGTCGAGCAGGCGCTCGGTGATCGTGGAGTTGTACGGCGGGATCCAGCCCTCCAGGATGCGCGAGCCGCAGGTGGTGGGCGCCCCGGTCATCGTGAAGATGTCCTTCATCGCCAGCGGGATGCCCGCGAGCGGGCCGAGATCCTCGCCGGCCGCGCGCCGTGCGTCCACGGCGTCCGCCGCGGCCAGGGCACGCTCGCCGTCCACGTGCAGGAAGGCGCGGACGCTGCCGTCCACGGCGTCGATCTGGTCGAGGTGGGCCTGGGCCACCTCACGGGCGCTCACCTCGCCGGAGGCGAGGAGGTCGGACAGGCCGGCAGCCGTCGCGCGCAGGATGCTCATGCGTCCTCCGCCAGGATGCGCGGGACGCGGAAGCGCCCGTCCTCGACGGCGGGAGCGGCGGCCAGCACGGCGTCGCGGGCCAGCGACGGCGTGACGACGTCCTCGCGGAACACGTTCGTCAACGGGAGTGCGTGGGAGGTCGGGGGGACGTCGGCCCCGGCCACCTCGGTCACCCGAGCGACCGACTGGAGGATGACGTCCAGTTGCGGGGCCAGGCGGGCGAGTTCTTCATCGGTGAGCCGGATCCGGGCGAGTTCGCCGAGCCGGGCCACGTCGGCAGCGGTCAAAGCCAAGGTGCACTCCTGTAGCGGGCACGGGGTTCCCCCCGCGGCGTCTCACTCTAGACGAGGAGTCAGTTCAGGCGCGCCAGCGCCTGAACTGCGACAAGTCTTGACGAGCCGCTCGGTACGAGCGGCGAGGAACAGACGAGGAGTCACGTCGTGAAGCCAGCCCCCCTGCGCGAAAATGCCCCCGCGATCCCCGGACCGGTTTGACACCCCTGTAACACCGATAGGCCAGACTGACCGCGTGTTCCTGATGCGTGTGGTCCTCCCCGACCGGCCCGGTTCCCTGGGTGCGGTCGCGACAGCCATGGGCACCGTGGGTGCCGACATCAACGCCGTGGAGATCGTGGAGAAGTACGAGGGCTACGCGATCGACGACTTCATGCTGGAGCTCCCGGCGGGGGCGGCTCCCGACTCGCTGATCACGGCCTGCACGTCGGTGCAGGGGGTGGAGGTCGTCTGGCTGTCCCACTATCCCGAGGCGTGGGGCCTCCAGGCCGATGTCGACGTGCTGAACGCGATGACCGAGGAGCCGGAGAAGGCAGAGGCGATCCTCACCCTCGAGGCGCCGGAGGTCTTCCGTGTCACCTGGGCGGTCCTGGTCGACCGTGTGAACCACCGCGTCCTGGCCCAGACCACGCTCGCCCCGGACCTGGACGACACCGGCATCCGGGCGCTGGGCGATCTCGACGCGGTGAGGGACGGCGAACTGCCCGACGGTTGGCTGCCCGGCTGGGGCGAGACCCTCATCGCCGTGGCGCCGTTCCGGAGCGATGCGAGCATCGTGCTCGCGCGGCGCGGGGGCCCGGAGTTCCTGAAGTCCGAGCTCGCCCGCCTGCGGCATCTCGCCGCGCTCGCCTTCTGACGGAGTCGCTCAGCGGATCAGGGTGTAGATCCAGTAGCCGTACCCACAGACGGCCGCGATGGCGAGCACGAACGCGAGGATCGCCCACCACCGGGCACGCTTCTTCCTGCGCGTCGGCGGCACGTCCAGCGGACCCCACTCGCCCATCTGCGGGCGGACCCGCGGCGGGGCACCCACGTTCAGGTTGAGGTCGGAGTTCAGGCCTTCGGGCACGGCTTCATCCTAGGGGCCGCCTCAATCGGCGGGTCGCACGGACTCCGGGCCGCCGGCGAGGAGCGCCTCGAACCCGGCCGCGTCGAGGACGGGCACCCCGAGGGAGACGGCCTTGTCGAACTTCGAGCCCCCGCCCTCCCCCGCGACGAGATAGCTGGTGCGCGAGGACACCGAGCCGGCCGCCTTCCCGCCGTGCGCCTCGATGGCCTCCGTGACGCTGTCGCGCGTGTAGCCGGGCAGGGAGCCGGTGACGACGAGGGTGAGGCCGGCGAGCGTCTGCGGGACGCCCGCCGCCGCCGTGGGCTCGGATTCGAGCCGGCAGCCGGCGGCCTTCCACTTCTCGACGATCGCGGCGTGCCAGTCGACCTCGAACCACTCCCGGATGGAGGCGGCCAGGGTCGGCCCGATGCCGGGGACGGCGCTCAGGTCCTCCAGGCTCGCCGCCTCGAGCGCGTCGATGCTCGGGAAGGCCGCGGCGACGTCGGGGGCGACGCCCTTGCCGACGTGCCGGATCGACAGCGCGACCAGGAACCGGGAGAACGGACGGGTCTTGGCCGCTTCGAGGTTCGCCAGCAGCTTTCGGCCGTTGGCCGACAGCGACCCGTCCTTGGTGGTGAGCACCCCGGCTGCGACAAGACGGTCCTCGGTCAGGTCGAACAGGTCACCCTCATCGGTCAGCAGGCCCGCACTCAGCAGGGCGTCCGCGGACTGCCAGCCGAGCACCTCGATGTCGAGGGCCTGCCGGGAGGCGAGGTGGAACAGGCGCTCGCGCAGCTGGGAGGGGCACGACCGCCGGTTCGGGCAGCGGATGTCGGCGTCCCCCTCCTTTTCCGGACGCAACGCGCTTCCGCAGGCCGGACAGTGGGTGGGCATCACGAACTCCCGCTGGGTGCCGTCACGCAGCTCGACCACCGGGCCGAGCACCTCGGGAATGACGTCACCGGCCTTGCGCAGGACGACGGTGTCGCCGATCAGCACGCCCTTGCGCCTGACCTCCGATGCGTTGTGCAGCGTCGCCATCTCCACCGTCGAGCCGGAGACGAAGACCGGCTCCATCACCGCGTACGGCGTCACGCGCCCGGTGCGTCCCACGTTCACGCGGATGTCCAGCAGCCGGGTGGTCACCTCCTCGGGCGGGTACTTGTAGGCGATCGCCCAGCGTGGCGCGCGCGAGGTGTGGCCGAGCCTGGCCTGGAGCGCCCGGTCGTCGACCTTCACCACGACACCGTCGATCTCGTGCTCGACCGAGTGGCGGTGCTCGCCGTAGTGGGCGATGTAGGCCTTGACCTCCTCGACGGAGTGGCACACCCGGTAGTGGTCGCTCGTGGGCAGGCCCCAGGCCCGCAGCAGGTCGTAGCCGTGGGACTGCCGGTCGAGGTCGCCGCCGGAGAAGGACCCGATCCCGTGGACGAGGAAGTGCAGCCGCCGGCGGGCGGTGACCCGCGGATCCTTCTGGCGCAACGAGCCGGCCGCGGAGTTGCGGGGGTTGGCGAACGGAGCCCTGCCCGCCTCGACCAGGCCCGCGTTGAGGGCGGCGAAGTCCTCGACCCGCATGAACACCTCGCCGCGCACCTCGACGATCTCGGGGACGCCGGGGCCGGCGAGCCGGGCGGGGATCGCGTCGATCGTGCGGACGTTGGCGGTCACGTCCTCGCCGACGGTCCCGTCACCCCGCGTCGCGGCACTGACGAGGCGCCCGTCGCGGTAGACCAGGTCGAGGGCCAGCCCGTCGATCTTCAGCTCGCACAGGTAGCCGGACGCCGCGACCGGTACAGCGGCCAAGCCCTCCGCGCGCGCGAGCCACTTGTCCAGCTCCTCGAGGGAGAACACGTTGTCGAGGCTCATCAGCGGAACGAGGTGCGTCACGGGGGCGAAGGTGGAGCTCGGCGCCCCGCCGACCTGCTGCGTGGGGCTGTCCGGCGAGCGCAGCGCGGGGTGCGCCTCCTCCAGTTCGATGAGTTCCCGCATCAGCGCGTCGAACTCGGCGTCGGACACCACCGGGGCGTCCTGCACGTAGTAGCGCCTGCGGTGCTCGGTGATCTCCGCACTCAGCTCGGCGTGCCGGGCCCTCGCCGCGTCGTCGCTCATGGCCCGCACCCTAGCGCGCCGTCCCGACAGCGCCACCGGGCCCGACGCGCTCTTGACAGCCCCGGGCTCGACCGGCGTTGACTGGTGCGATGGGCCGCACCGTGTACTACACAGCAACGAGCCTCGACGGCTACATCGCCACCACAGACCACTCGCTGGACTGGCTCCTCGGCCGGACGTCGTCCGAGGGCGGCGCGATGGACTACGACACCTTCATCGGCGGTGTCGGGGCCCTGTGCATGGGCGCCAACACCTACGCCTGGATCCACCGGGAGAGCAGGGACGCGCAGGGTGGCCTCACCCAGGCCTGGCCGTACCGCCAGCCGTGCTGGGTGTTCACCCACCGGACGCCCGCGCCGTGGCCCGGCGCCGACCTCCGGCCCACCCGGGAGCCGGTGGAGGTGGTGCACGAGATGATGAGCACCATCGCCGGCGACCGGGATGTGTGGGTGGTCGGAGGAGGGGAGCTGGCCGGGCAGTTCCTCGACCGCGGGCTGCTGGACGAGGTGGTCGTGAACATCGCGCCGGTGACCCTCGGGACGGGTCGCCCGCTGCTCCCCCGCCGTGCGGAACTGCGCCGCCTGGACACCGCGGTGAGCGGCGAGTTCGTCGCGTCCCGCTTCGCCGTGGTGCGCTGAGCTACGCGAGTTCGGCCTCGACCTGCGCGGCGGCACGGGCGAGCACCTCGAACCCGCGAGCGGCCTCCGCCGGCGTCCACCCGGCCAGCCCGCATGCGGGGGTGAGCACCAGTGCGCCGGACGTCGCGTCCGTGGCCCCGATCCGGTCCAGCGCCTCCAACGCCCGCCGGCGGACGGCGTCGACGCCGGCCGGACGCGGGTCCCCGCCGGTCGGCAGGCACCCGAGGTAGAGGGTGGCACCCGCGTCGGCGGCACCGGCGAGCGCGTCCCAGTCGGGTGCGACGAGCTGGTCGAGGTCGACGGAGATGCCGTCGAACCCGGCGGCGGTCGAGTGTCCGTGCAGCAGCGACGGCAGCGGCCAGCCGCCGTCCCACCGCGCGCAGCTGTGCAGGACGGTCGGCACGGTCAAGCCCCGACGCGCCGGCTCGCCGGTGACCCAGGACAGTGCCCGGCAGAGCTCGGGCAGGTCGATCGAGCGGTGCCGGAAGAACCCGCCCGGCGTGGGCACCGCGCCCGCGGCGACGGCCGGCAGCGACGGCTCGTCCACCTGGAGCACCAGGTCGACGCCGGGCAGCCGACGGCGGAGGTCGGCCAGGAGGTCGCCGACCCCTTCGGCCACGGACTGGGCGAGGTCGCGGCGGGCGCCCGGATCGGCCAGGACGCGACCGGTGTGGGCGACGCCGACCGCCGCGGCGAGCGTCCAGGGGCCGGTCACGGCCACCTTGAACCGTCCGCTGTAGCCGTGCGCCGCCTCCTCGAGCTGGTCGAGGTCGTCGCGCCACGTGGCGCGGCTCCGACGCTGGTCGAGCCCCGGCGCGTCGGCCAGGCGCCACTCCCCTGCCGAGAAGTCCGCGGGCAGCCCAGCGGGGAGCCCGAGCCCGCGCCCGATCATCGACGCCCAGGGCCCGCGCGCGGGCAGTTCGGGCAGGTAGGGCAGGTCGGGGACCTTGTCGAAGGTCATCCGCGCGGCAGCGGCGAGGTCGGTTCCGGGAAGGGAGCCGAGCCCGGTGAACGTCACCATCCGGCGGCCGTCCCCGCGATGGTGCACGCTCCCACCACGCGGTCGCCGTCGTAGGCCACCGCGGCCTGTCCGGGCGCGATTCCGTAGGCCGGCTGGTCGAGGGCGATCCGGAGACCGCCGTCCGTCGCGGTGACGAGCGCGGGCAGGGCCTCGCCGTGGGCGCGCACCTGCACGAGCCCGCGCCAGGAGCCGTCCACCGGGGACTCCGTCCAGGTGGGCCGGATCCCCTCGATGACCCGGACGGCCAGCGCGGTCCGGGGCCCGACGGTGACGGTGTTCGCGGCCGGATCCACGCCCACCACGTACCGGGGTCGCCCGTCCTCGGCGGGGACGGACAGGTGGAGTCCGTGCCGCTGGCCGACCGTGAACTGGTGCGTGCCGCTGTGGGCGCCCACGACCTGCCCGTCGAGGTCGACGACGTCTCCGGCGCGTCGCCCGAGCCGGGAGTGCAGGAACCCTGCCGTGTCGCCGGTGGGGATGAAACAGATGTCGTGGCTGTCCGGCTTCTTCGCCAGGCTGAGCCCGCGGGCCGCGGCCTCGGCACGCACCCCGGCCTTGGCGGTGTCCCCGCCGAGCGGGAACAGCGAGTGGCGCAACTGGTCGGCGTCCAGCACCCCCAGCACGTAGGACTGGTCCTTGGCCGGCTCGGCGGCCCGGTACAGCGACACCCGGTCGCCGTCGCGCTCCAGTCGCGCGTAGTGCCCGGTGGCGACGGCGTCGAAGCCGAGGGCTCGTCCGCGCTCGAGCACCGCGGCGAACTTGATCTTCTCGTTGCAGCGCAGGCACGGGTTGGGCGTGCGCCCGGCCGCGTACTCGCTGACGAAGTCCGCGACCACGTCGGCGGCGAAGCGCTCGGCGAAGTCCCACACGTAGAACGGGATGCCGAGGACATCGGCCGCGCGCCGGGCATCGTGGGAGTCCTCCAGCGAGCAGCACCCCCGCGCCCCGCTGCGGTAGGCCTCGGGGTTCTTCGACAGGGCGAGGTGCACTCCGACGACGTCGTGTCCCGCGTCCACCAGGCGCGCCGCGGCCACGGCGGAGTCGACGCCGCCGGACATCGCGGCCAGCACCCGCATGCGCGCACCTCCTCCGACGTCGGGCCCCCAGGACGCGATGAGTCTACGTCCGGGCCTCAGCCAGACATCACCCGCGTGCGAGTGGCCGACCGGAGGTCTAGGGACGTGGACCCGGCGGGCGTCGTCCCCACCCCGGCAGGTCGAGCAGGAGTGCACCCGGCGTCGCCCCGCCGGCCAGCAGCGGGCACCCGGCGAGGACCGCCACACCCGTCGCGGCCCACAGCGCCAGGGCCACGGGCTGCCCCGCCGTGCCGCCGACGGCGGAGACCACCGTCCACACCACGAGCCACGCCACCAGGTAGCCCGCCTGCCAGGCCACCACGTCCAGCAGGAGGGCAAGTGCCCTGCGCAGGGGCGTGGGGCGCGCGGCACCCCCCTGGCCTGCGCGGCGCTGCGGCCACGCCCGGAGCAGCGGGACGAAGAGCCACCCCAGCAGCGCTCCAGCTGTGTTGGCGATCAGGTCGTCGACGTCGAAGGTCCGGTAGCGGGTGCCCGCGATCCCCCACACCGCGGTCAGCTGCGTCAACTCGAAGGCCAGCGACAGCCCGAGCGCTGCGAGGGACACCCGGGCCGCCCCCCAGCCGTGGGCCCGCCGCAGGTACGCCCCGAAGGGCACCGTGAGCAGGACGTTGGAGAACACGTACACGACCGTGCGGTTCGTCAGCCAGGCGCCGAGCCCCCCGCCCACGTAGCGGACGCCGGCGCTGGCGTCCGCCAGCCAGCCGAACGGGACGAGGTTCACCGGCGCCGGGTCGCGGAGCACCGACTCGTCCGGGAAGGGCATCAGGACCAGCAGCCACGCGAGCACCAGGTACAGCGCGAAACCGCTGCGGGCCAGCACGTGTCGGCGGGCGCGCCCGCGCCGCCACAGCCAGGCGGTCCAGCCGGCCCAGGCCAGCAGCGCGACCCCGCAGAACACGAAGAGCCGGTAGCCGGCACCGACGCTGAACTGGCCGGGCATCAGGCCGCCGAGCGGGCCCGCGCCACCACACCGGGCAGGACGGCGAGGAGTGCGTCGATCGCCGCGTCCGCGGTGTCCGGACCGAAGGAGAAGCGCAGGCTCGAACCGGCGTCGTCCACGCTGCGGCCCATCGCGACCAGCACCTCGCTGGGCTGGTGCACCCCCGCGGAGCAGGCCGAGCCCGTGGACGCGTCGAAGCCCTCCGCGTCCAGCAGCAGCAGGACGTCGTCGGCCCGGGCGCCGGAGAAGGTGAGGTTGGCGATCGCGGGACTGCACGGCCCGACGGTGTTCACCCGCACGTCGGGCACCGCGGCGACGGCACCGGCGATCAGCCGGTCGCGGAGACGGCCGAGCCGGACCGCCTCGCTCTCCCGCCTCACCGAGGCCAGCCGGCTCGCCGCCGCGAAGCCCGCAGCGAGCGCCACCGGGACCGTGCCCGAGCGCAGGCGTGCCTCCTGCCCCCCACCGAAGCCCTGGGGCGACAGCGGCGTCCCCCGGCGGACCACCAGCGCGCCGATGCCGACCGGACCGCCGAGCTTGTGGGCCGACACGCTCGCCAGGTCCAGGCCGGACGCCGCGATGTCGACCGGCAGGTGGCCGAACGCCTGCACGGCGTCGGAGTGCGCCAGGGCACCCGCGGCGTGCGCGAGGGCGGCTGCCTCGGCCACCGGCTGGATCGCGCCGGTCTCGTTGTTGACCCACATGACCGAGACCAGGCCCGTGCGGGCGACGAACTGGGCGGCGACCGCGTCCAGGTCGAGGTGGCCTGTGGTGGTCACCGGCAGGACGGCCACGCCCGGCAGCCGCTCCCGCACCGCAGACACCGACGGGTGCTCGACGGCGGACACGGCGAGGCCGGGACGCCCGGGCGGGCGCGCGCCCAGCAGCGCGAGGTTGTTCGCCTCTGTCCCGCCGGAGGTGAACACCACCTCGCCGGGCAGTGCCCCGAGGTCGGCGGCGAGGGAGTCCCTCGCGTCCTCGAGGACGCGACGCGCCCTGCGTCCGGACGCGTGGAGCGAACTGGGGTTGCCGGCCACGGCGAAGGCCTCGGCCATGGCCTCGACCACCCGCGGCTCGCAGGGCGAGGACGCCGCATGGTCCAGGTAGGTCCGGGCCGTCATCGCGCGCCTCCCGTCCATCTGGTCAAACGATTCCCCGGTTTTCCGAGGGTCGGTGGTGGTTCCCGTTGAAGATTAGGTGACACTATGGGGGTCCGCGTTCCAGGAGGGGGAAGCTTGAATCCGTTGGAACCGTCGGTGGTGGAACCGCGGGAGGGCGCGACGCCCCCTGCGCAGCTGGGCGCCCTGGTGCGCGACGGAGGGACCACCTTCTCGCTCTGGGCCCCGCGCGCCACCCGGGTCGAGCTGGCCCTCGTCGACGAGCACCGGCGCCAGACCAACCACGACCTCGTGGCCGGCGCGGACGGGATCTGGTCGCTCCACCTGCCCGGCGTCGGCACCGGCCAGCGGTACGGCTACCGCGTCCACGGGCGCTGGTCGCCGGAGACCGGCGAGCGGTTCAACCCGGCCAAGCTCCTGCTCGACCCCTACGCCCGCGCGATCACCGGCGGCGTCGACTACTCCGGACCGATCCGGGACCACACCGCGGAGTCGAACTTCCTGCCCGACCTCGAGGACTCGTTCGCCGCGGTCCCCCTGAGCGTGGTGGTGGCCGACACCCCGGCCCCGCAGCCGCTGGCACGACCGCTGGAGTTGTCCGAGCTGGTCATCTACGAGACCCACCTGCGTGGCTACACGCGCCAGCACCCGGCCGTCCCGGAGCACCTGCGGGGCACCTACGCCGGCATGGCCTACCCGGCCGTCGTCGAGCACCTGGTCGACCTCGGCGTGAACGCCGTGGAGTTCCTCCCGCTGCACCACTTCGTGTCCGAGCCCTTCGTCGTCGGCCGGGGGCTCACCAACTACTGGGGCTACAACACGCTGGGCTTCTTCGCGCCGCACGGGGCCTACGCGTCCTCCACCTCCGGCACGCTCGGCGGGCAGGTCGCGGAGTTCAAGGAGATGGTCTCGGCCCTCCACGCCGCCGGCATCGCGGTGATCCTCGACGTCGTCTACAACCACACCGGCGAGGGCGGGCACGACGGCCCGACGCTGAGCTTCCGGGGGATCGACCACGGCGCCTACTACCGGCTGACCGACGACCGCCGCAACGACTACGACGTCACCGGCTGCGGCAACGCCGTGGACACCTCGAACCCCGGGGTGCTGCGGATGGTGCTCGACTCGCTGCGCTACTGGGTGACCGAGATGGGCGTGGACGGCTTCCGCTTCGACCTGAACACCACCCTGATCCGTGACGCGGCGCACCACGTCGACCAGAACCACCCCTTCAAGCAGCTCGTCGCCGCCGATCCCGTGCTCTCCGGCACGGTGATGATCTCCGAGCCGTGGGACCTCGGCCCCTACGGCTACCAGGTCGGACGCTGGGGACGCGACTGGTCGGAGTGGAACGACCGCTTCCGTGGCTTCACCCGCGACTTCTGGCGGGGGGCCATCGGCGGCGTCCAGGAACTCGCCACCCGGCTGTCGGGGTCGTCCGACATCTACGACCACGGGGGGCGCGCGATCACGTCCTCGGTGAACTTCGTCACCGCCCACGACGGCTTCACCATGCGGGATGTCGTGACCTACGACCTCAAGCACAACGAGGCCAACGCCGAGCGGAACCGCGACGGGGCCGACGACAACCGCTCGTGGAACCACGGGTACGAGGGCGAGACCGACGACGAGCGGATCGTCGCGGACCGCCAGCGGACGGCGCGCAACATGATGGCCACCCTCGTGCTGAGCGCGGGCATCCCGATGATCCTGGCCGGAGACGAGATGGGTCGCTCGCAGGGCGGCAACAACAACGCCTACTGCCAGGACTCCCCCGTCTCGTGGGTGAACTGGTACAGCCGCGAGGACTGGGCGGCACAGGAGGAGTTCACCCGCACCCTGCTCAAGCTCCGCGCAGCCCACCCGCTGCTCCGCCCGTCCGCCTGGCGCTACCACGGCGAGGTGACCGACCTCCACGGGCACGGGCTCGGACGCTCCCCGGTGGCCTGGTTCGCCGAATCGGGCACCGAGATGACCACCGAGCAGTGGCACGACCCGGGACGGCACACCCTCGGCATGTACCTGTCGGACCGCACCGGGGCCTTCCTGGTGTACTTCCACTCCGGCTGGGACCCGATCGAGGTGTCCCTGCCCGGCGCGCCGTGGGCGCTGCGCTACACCGTGGAGGCCCACAGCGGGCTCGCCTCGGAGCTGCCGCGCAAGCGCCTCACCCCCGGCTCCACGCTGACGCTGCCCGGCCGGACCGTCCTCGTGCTGTCCGCGGACGTGCGCAGCGGCGCCCAACTGGTGTCGGCCCCGCACGGCGCCTCCAGGGGCGGCGCGGGCACGTCGGAGGCCTCCCGGCACACCCCCGGCGACCACAGGGCGTGAGCCCGGCGGAGCGCGTCCCACCGCCTCCCGAAGGGCCGCCCATCGCCGCCGTCATTCCCTCCCGCTGGCTCTGGCCAGACGCTAGGTTGGCACTTGTGAGTGCAACCGCGAACCCGTCCCGCAAGCGCCAGCAGCGTCCGCAGGCCCGTCCGGCCGGCACGAAGGCGGCGACGGAGCCGACCGCCGCCGCGACCACGGCCGTGACCGGGGACGCCCCCCACGAGCCCCTCGACCTGAGCCCCGCGGTCTCGCTGCCCCGGGGCTTCGGGCGCATCCCGGTGAGTGGCGTCAGCCCCGTCATCGAGGGCGGCGCCTACCCCGCGAAGGCGACCGTCGGCGAGCTGATCCCGATCCGCGCGAAGGTCTTCCGCGAGGGCCACGACGCGGTCAACGCCTCGGTGATCCTCACCGCGCCGGACGGCCGCGAGGTGCGGGTCGACATGACCCCCATGGAGCCGCGCGGCCTCGACCCGTGGGAGGCGTGGGTGCGCCCCGACACCGAGGGCGACTGGACGTTCCGCGTCGAGGGCTGGTCCGACCCCTGGGCCACCTGGCTGCACAACGCGGAGGCGAAGCTGCCGGCCGGGGTGGACATCGAACTGGTCTGCCTCGAGGGCCGCGACCTGCTCGACCGCACGGCGGCGATCGCCGAACGCGCGGGCGACCCGGTGCAGGCCTCCATCCTGAAGGCCACCGCGATGCTGCTCATCCCGGAGCGTCCCGCGACCGACCTGATCGAGGTCGCGACCGCCAAGGGCATCTCCCGGGCGATGACCCAGTACGGCCCCCGCGAACTCCTCAGCCCGACCGCCGACTTCCCGTTGTTCGTGGACCGCAAGCGGGCGCTGTTCGGCAGCTGGTACGAGTTCTTCCCGCGCTCGATCGGCGCGACCTACGACGCCGCGACGAAGAAGTGGACCTCCGGAACCTTCGACGACTGCCATCAGCGGCTCGAGGAGGTGGCCGGCATGGGCTTCGACGTGGTGTACCTGCCGCCGATCCACCCCATCGGCACCGCGTTCCGCAAGGGCAGGAACAACACCCTCATCCCTGCCCCGGGCGACCCGGGCTCGCCGTGGGCGATCGGTTCGGCCGAGGGCGGCCACGACGCCATCCATCCCGACCTCGGCGACTGGGACTCCTTCGACCGGTTCGTCGCCAAGGCCAGGGAGGTGGGCCTGGAGATCGCGCTGGACTTCGCGCTGCAGGCGTCCCCCGACCATCCCTGGGTGACCGCCCACCCCGAGTGGTTCACGACCCGGCTGGACGGGACGATCGCCTACGCCGAGAACCCGCCGAAGAAGTACCAGGACATCTACCCGATCAACTTCGACAACGACCCCGACGGCATCTACCACGAGGTGCTGCGCACGCTGAAGCTGTGGATGTCGCACGGCGTGCGGATCTTCCGGGTGGACAACCCGCACACGAAGCCCGTCCAGTTCTGGGCGTGGGTGATGCGCAAGGTGCGCGAGACCGACCCCGACGTGCTCTTCCTCGCCGAGGCGTTCACCAAGCCGGAGATGATGCACGCGCTCGGCAAGGTCGGCTTCCACCAGAGCTACACCTACTACACCTGGCGCAACGCGAAGTGGGAGCTGGAGGAGTACGTCGGCGAGCTCGCGACGCAGACCGACGCCTTCTACCGGCCGAACTTCTTCGTGAACACCCCGGACATCAACCCGTTCTTCCTCCAGTCGGGCAACCCGGCGGCCTTCGCCATCCGGGCCATCCTCGCGGCCACGCTGTCGCCGACCTGGGGTGTCTACTCCGGCTTCGAGCTGTTCGAGCACGAGCCGCTGAAGCCCGGCGGCGAGGAGTACAAGAACTCGGAGAAGTTCGAATACCGTCCGCGCGACTACCACGCCCAGCCGAACCTCAACGTCCTGCTCGGCTCGCTCAACCAGATCCGCCGCAACCACCCTGCGCTCCAGCAATTGCGGCAGGTGCGGTTCCTCGACGCCCCGCACGACGGCGTGATCGCCTACGCGAAGCGGGACGGCGACGACGCGGTCATCGTGATCTGCAGCCTCGACCCCAACCAGGGCGTGGAGAGCGACGTCCGGCTCGACCTCGGCTGGCTGGGGATCGACGGGCCGACCCTCGACCTGCGCGACGAGCTGACCGGTGCGACGTTCACCTGGGGGGAGCGGAACTTCGTCCGGCTCAGCCCGGCGGCACCCGCGCACATCCTGCACGTCCTCCGGGGCTGAGGGACGCGGCATGAGCACCGCCACCGCCTGGGAGGACTACCTTCGTCAGGCGCGCTGGTTCGGCGGGAAGGGGCTGGGCGCGAGGATCGCGTCCCTCGCCCCGCTGCCGTGGTACACCGCGGACGGCGACTGGCCGGCCGTCCGCTCGGAGATCGCCGAGATCGCCTACACCGACGGGCGCACCGAGTACTACCACCTCCTGGTCGCCTACCTCCCCGTCGGCACCGCTCCGGCCGGGCTGCCGGTGACCACGACGGTGCTGCCGGGCCTCGGCGAGGTGGACGTCGTCGACGCGCCGCGCCACGCCCCCGCGATCGCGGCCATGGTCACGGCACTGCGGTCCGCTCCGCCCGACGGCATGGCGTGGACCGAGGCGGACGAGGTGGACCCCGCCGCGCCCATGCGCCTGTTCACCGGCGAGCAGAGCAACACCACGGTGATGATCGGCGACCACACCCTGCTCAAGCTCTTCCGCAAGCTCGAGGCCGGGCGCAACCTGGACGCCGAGGTGCTGGGTGCGCTGAGCGGATCCGGGATCACCCCCGACCTGTACGGCGTCCTCGCCGCGGGCGGCTACGACCTCGCCATGTTCTGCCAGCGCATCCTCGGGGTGACCGACGGGTGGGTCTTCGCCACCGAGGCCTGTGCGACCGGACGCGACATCAGCACCGAGTGCCGGCAGCTGGGGACGGAGCTGCGCGAGCTGCACGCCCGCCTCGCGGACGCCTTCGGCACCGCGACGCGACCCGGCGCCGACCTGTCGGCGGACATGACCCGGCGCTTCGCCGAGGCCGCGGAGCAGGTGCACGAGCTCGACGGGTACCGGCACGCGGCGCAGCTGCTGTTCGCCGCCCCGGGCACCACCCAGCTGCCCACCCAGCGCGTGCACGGGGACTTCCACCTCGGACAGGTGCTGCACCGCGACGGTGGGGACGGGCCCGCGTGGGTGATCATCGACTTCGAGGGAGAACCGCTGAAGTCGCTGGCCGAGCGCCGGGCCTTCGACTCCGTCTGGCGGGATGTCGCCGGCCTCCTGCGCAGCCTCGACTACGCCCGCAGCGCCCACCCCGACCCCGAGGGCCACGCGGCCCGGCAGTGGTGCGCGGCGGCCCGCGAGGCCTTCCTGGACGGCTACAGCGGCACGCACCGCGCCGAGCCGGCCCTGCTGCGCGCCTACGAGCTCGACAAGGCCGTCTACGAGGTGGTCTACGAAGTACGCAATCGTCCCAATTGGGCACACATCCCGTGGGGAGCAGTCCAAGATGAGGCCAGGAGGGTATCTCTCGATCCCCCGGCACCTACTGACAAGGAGCAGTGATGGCACACGACGTGGCAGGCGGGTTGACCGGGTGGGATCTCGAGGGCTTCCACAACGGCGGTGACACCGAGTGCTGGCGGCGGCTCGGCTCCCACGAGGTGACCATCTTCGACGACGAGCGGGGCGAGATCCACGGGACGCGCTTCGCGGTGTGGGCCCCCAACGCACACGACGTGCGTCTCAACGCCGACTTCAACTGGTGGACCGGTGACCAGATGCACCGCGTCCCCGGCTCGGGGATCTGGGCCCTCTTCGTCGAGGGCGTCGGCACCGGCGCGCTCTACAAGTACAACATCCTCTGCGCGGACGGCACCTGGCGGGAGAAGGTCGACCCGATGGCCTTCTTCGCAGAACAGGCGCCCGCGAACTCCTCGATCGTCTACACCAGCAAGTACCTGTGGGCGGACGACGAGTGGATGTCCCGCCGCTCCGCGGCGCAGCCCCACAAGGAACCGATGAGCATCTACGAGGTGCACCTCGGCTCCTGGCGCAAGGGCAAGACCTACCTCGAACTCGCCGACGAGCTCGTCGAGTACGTGACCTGGCAGGGCTACACGCACGTCGAGCTGATGCCGGTCACCGAGCACCCGTTCGAGCCGTCCTGGGGCTACCAGGTGACGAACTACTTCGCGCCGCAGTCGCGCCTGGGGCGTCCCGACGAGTTCCGGCACCTGGTCGACCGCCTCCACCAGGCCGGGATCGGCGTCATCCTCGACTGGGTGCCGGGCCACTTCCCCAAGGACGAGTGGGCGCTGGGCCGCTTCGACGGAACCGCGCTCTACGAGCACGAGGACCCGCGCCAGGGCGAGCACAAGGACTGGGGCACCTACATCTTCAACTACGGCCGCAACGAGGTGAAGTCGTTCCTGGTCTCGAACGCGCTGTACTGGGTGACCGAGTTCCACATCGACGCCCTGCGCGTGGACGCGGTCGCGTCCATGCTCTACCTCGACTACTCGCGCAACGACGGCGAGTGGGTGCCGAACATCTACGGCGGCAACGAGAACCTCGAGGCGATCGACTTCCTGCGCTACGTGAACAAGCACCTCTACGAGCGCGTGCCCGGCGTGGTGATGATCGCGGAGGAGTCGACGTCGTTCGGCGGCGTGACCAAGCCCGTCCACCACGGCGGGCTCGGATTCGGTTTCAAGTGGAACATGGGCTGGATGAACGACTCGCTGCGCTACCTGGCGCTCGAGCCGATCCACCGGCAGTATCACCACAACGAGATGACCTTCGCGATGGTCTACGCCTACTCGGAGAACTTCGTGCTGCCGATCTCGCACGACGAGGTGGTCCACGGCAAGGGCTCGATGATCAACAAGGTCCCGCAGGACACGTGGCGGCAGTTCGCCACGCTGCGCGCCTTCTACTCCTACATGTGGGCCTTCCCCGGCAAGAAGCTGCTGTTCATGGGCTGCGAGTTCGGGCAGCGCTCCGAGTTCAACGAGGCCAACAGCCTCGAGTGGTGGGTCTGCGACCTGTGGGGCCACCACGGCCTCCAGCGCATGTTCAAGGACCTCAACGAGCTGTACCGCGCGCACCCCGCGCTGTGGGAGCTGGACTCCGACCCGGCGGGCTTCCGCTGGATCAACGCCGACGACGCCAGCGCGAACACCTTCAGCTGGCTGCGCAGCGACGCAGAGGGACGCCAGGTCGCGGTCGCGGTGAACTTCTCCTCCGAACCGTGGACGCGCTACCGGCTCGGCCTGCCGAAGCCCGGGGTGTGGAGGGAGATCTTCAACTCCGACGCTGGCATCTACGACGGCTCCGACGCCCACGGCAACCTGGGCCAGGTCGTGGCCACCGGGGAGGGGTGGAACGGCTACCCGGCCAGCGCGCTGGTCGTCGTCCCACCGCTCGGCGCGGTCTACTTCGAGTACGTCGGCGAGGAGTGACCTCCGACCACCTGCCCACCTCGGTGCGCGACGGCGTCGCCTCCGTCGACTTCCGGGGTGACGACGCCGTCGAGCGCTACGACCTGCTGCTCGCCACGACCCGCAGGCTGGCGTTCGACGACGACACCGTGCGTCGGGTCGAGGTGGACGTCTGCACCGACGACCACCCCCGCCGGCGGGCGCTGCACCGGGCAGGGTTCCGCCTGGAGGGCGTGGCGCGGCAGGCCGCGTCGGGCCCGGACGGCCCGCTGGACATCGCCCGGTACGCGCTGCTGCGCGGTGAGGCCGACAGCGGGCACGAGGCGTTCACGGCCGTGATGAACACCGTGACCGCGCGCAAGCGCGTGATCAGCCATCTCCTGGTGACCGACGAGGCCGGCCGTGTCTGCATCCTGGAGACCACCTTCAAGGCCGACTTCGAACTGCCGGGCGGCATCCTCGAGGTGGGCGAGAGCCCCCGAGAGGGTCTGGTGCGCGAGGTCGAGGAGGAGCTGAACCACACCGTCAGCGTCGGCCGCCTGCTCGTGGTCGACTGGCTCGCGCCGTACCTCGGGTGGGAGGACGCGGTCGAGCTGGTCTTCGACGGCCGCCACATGCCCGCGCGCTCGGTCCCGCTGCTGCGGCCCGACCTCCGCGAGATCCGCGCCGTCCACTGGCTGCACCCCGACGAGGCCGCGGCCCGCATGGCGTCTTTCGCCCGGGGCCGCCTCCACGCCGCCCTGGAGGCGCGCACGCTGGAACGGACGCTCTACCTCGAGCGCGGGGCGCGGATCAGCTGAGGGCGGACCGCCACGCCCGTACTTCCTGCGGGGACTACGCGCCTTTACCACTGTTCAGGAGTCGTGCTTTACTTTCCCTGAGGGGTAATGTTTGCTCCGTGCTAACTTTCTGGAGGCTGCCGTGAGCGCGGAGCGGGCCGACGTCGGGAGCCCGCCGTCGGCGGGGCAGCCCGTGCGCCGCCTGGGCGCGTTGATGGCCGTCTACCTGCTCGGCATCTTCATGGGCGCCATCGACACCGGCATCATCACCCCCGCGCGGACGATCATCCAGAACGACCTCGGGGTCGACGACCAGACCGGCATCTGGATGCTCACCATCTACACCCTCGCCTACGCGGCGTCGATCCCGGTGATGGGCAAGCTGGCCGACCGCTACGGCCGCAAGCCGATCTACCTGCTCAGCATCACCCTGTTCGGCGTGGGGTCGCTGTTGTGCGGCCTCAGCCAGGACGTGGGCAGCTTCGAGATGCTCATCATCGCCCGGGCCATCCAGGCGATCGGCGGCGGGGGCATCGTCCCGATCGCCACCGCGGAGTTCGGCACCTCCGTTCCCCCGGAGAAGCGAGGCATGGCCCTGGGCCTCGTCGGGGGCGTCTACGGCGTGGCGAACATCTTCGGCTCCAGCGCCGGCAGCCTCATCCTCGACATCGTCGGCACCGAGAACTGGCAGTACATCTTCTACGTCAACGTGCCGATCAGCATCGCGATCGTCGCCGCCGGCCTGCTCCTGCTGCCCAACCACAGGGTCGAACGGGTCGCCCGGATCGACCTCCTCGGCATCACCCTCCTGGTGGCGATGATCATGTCGCTGCTCTACGGCATGCGGAACATCGACTTCTTCGACCTCGGGCCCTCGCTGGCCAGCACCGACGTGTACCCCTACCTGCTCGGCTTCGTCGTGCTGCTCCCGCTCTTCCTGCTCGCCGAACGGCGCGCCGAGGACCCCGTGCTCAACCTCGGCTTCTTCACCGACCCGGCGATCGTGGTCACCCTGCTGCTGGCGTTCCTGTCCGGCGTCATCCTGATGGGCGTCATCTTCGTCCCCCAGTTCGCGGAGAACGCCCTGCGGATCCCGACCGGGGACGGCGGCTACTTCGTGATCATCCTCGGACTCTTCTCCGGCATCGGCGCTCCCCTGTCGGGCACGCTCACCGACCGGTTCGGGCCGCGGCTCGTGCTCGGGTTCGGGGTGGTCATGTCCGCGGTGGCGGCCACGGTCGGGATCCTGTGGGCGATCCCTTCGCCGTCGTGGTGGAGCGTCTGCACGACGCTCGCCCTCCTCGGTCTGGGCCTGGGCTTCACCGTTGGGTCGCCGCTGAACTACATGATGCTCGAACGCACCCGGGCGGAGGAGTCGAACTCCGCCCTGGCCACCCTGTCGCTGGTGCGGTCGATCGGCACCACGCTCGCCCCCGCGTTCCTGATCGGCTTCCTTGCCCACGCCGGCACCCAGCTCCAGGACGCGCTGGTCGCCGAGCTGCCGACGTCGGTGGCCGCGCCGGCGCTGCCCTACGCTGCGGAGCTCCAGGCCAGGTTCGAGGAGCTGAAGAGCGACGAGCAGCTGAAGGACAAGCTGAAGGACGTCGAGTTCCCCGACCTCGGCTCGAAGACCACCATCGACATCGACATGGACTCCGGCACCAGCCTGCCCGACGACCTCGTCGAGTTGCTGAAGACCGCCGACGTCACGAACATCACCGAGCGCACGAAGACCGTGGCCGAACGGATGTTCGCCGAACAGACGCCCTCGGTCATCGCCGACATCACCGACGGGGTGGACACCGGCCTGGCCAGCCTCGACAGCGCGACCAGGGACGTCGAGAAGGCCCACGCGAAGCTGGTGAAGGCCGTGAAGGGGATCGACAAGGGCGTCGTCGGGATGACCAAGGCGGCCAAGGGCATGCGCTCGGGAATCGCCGGCATGACCAAGGCCATCGACGGGATGACCAGCGGCATCGCCGGGATGAACAAGGGCATCGCCAAGATCGACGGCGACATCGCGGACCTGAAGAAGGCCCGGGCCGGCGTGCAGGCCGCGTACGACGCGATCATGGGCGCCCTCCCGCCGGGCACCCCGGAGCCCCCGCCCGCGCAGGAGCTGCACGCGAAGCTCGACGACCTGAACGCAGCCATCGACGGCGCCCGTACCGGGCGCAAGGCGCTGGTCGCCAAGCGGGACGCGCTGGTGTCCTCCCGCGCGAGCCTGCGGGCCGAGCGCGCCGCACTGGAGAAGAAGCTGGGCACGCTGGAGGACAAGCTGGCCACGGCTGTCGCCGACCGGGCCGACCTGGTGACGGCGCGCACCGAGTTGGAGGGCGTCCTGGCCGACCTGGCCGACACCCGCCGCAAGCTCGTCGTGCTGCGCGACGCCGTCCCCGGGGCGTTCGAGGAGGCGAAGGACACCTACCTCGCCGAGATCGACGCGCTCGGCCCCCGGATCGAGCAGACGTTCGCCGACACGCTCAACGGCGGCTTCCGCGACATCTACCTGTCGACGGTGGTGGCCGGGCTGCTGGCCGCTCTGCTTCTGGCGTTCTACCCCCGCAGGAACTCCCTCAGCAGGTCGAGGGAGAACGACGTCGCCGTCCACGGCTGGCCCTCCCGACAGTCCTCCTCTGTGAACCCGGAGGGCCAGAACGCCGCGCCGGCCCACTGGCCGTCCGCGTCGGCCAGGGCGAGCAGCCGCGCGCCCCAGCCCTCGGTCTCCACGCGGGTGCGCTCGGCACTCCACGCCTCCTCCGGAGCGTCCAGCAGGTCGCGGAGCACCTGCCAGCGCAGCGCCGGGTCGGCGTCCAGCAGCCAGTCGGTCACGGCGTCGGTCATCGCGCCACGCTAGCCAGCCGGAGTGCGCCCGGCAACGGGTCGATCGTGCCTAGAACAGGGCGCTCATCAGTGCCCGGCGGGCCTTCAGCACCGACGGGTCGGACGGGCCGACGGTCTCGAACAGCTCGAGCAGGCGCACCCGAACGGAGTCGCGCTCGGCTCCCGTGGTGTTGCGGATCAGTTCCACCAGCCGGGCGAACGCCAGGTCCGGCGCCCCGCCCATCAGCTCGGTGTCCGCGGCCGCCAGCTGCGCGGCGACGTCCGTCGGTGCGTCGGCCGCCCGGGCGAGCACGGCGGTCGGGTCGATCGAGCCGAGCCGTGCCAACAGTGCGGCCTGTGCCCGACCGGCCTTCGCCTCCGGGTCGTTGGGGGTGTTTGCGAGCAGCTTGTCGAACTCGGCAACAGCGAGCGGGAAGTCGCCCGCGGCGAGCGCGGCGTCGGCGGCGGCGAAGCGGGGGTCGGGGCCGGCGTCGGCGGCGATGCTCACCGGGTCGGCGCGACCCACGACGCCGTTGGCCGCGGCGGCCTGGAGGAGCTGGCCGATGTAGGCGCGCGCCTCCTCCTTCGACTTCGTTCCCTGCCACAGCGGGGCCAGCTGGCCGCCGACGACGCCGATCACCGCCGGCACGGCCTGGATGCCGAACGCCGCGGCGATCTGCGGGTTCGCGTCGACGTCCACGCGTCCCAGCAGGTAGGCGCCGGCGGCCTCGTTCGCGAGTTCCACCAGGGCGTCCGACAGTGACTGGGCGTTGGCACGCGGGGAGTTGAGCTCGAGCACGACCGGGTGGCGGGCGGACAGCGAGAGGACGGCCTCGAAGGTGTCCTGGTCGATGTCCAGCACGTAGGACGCCCCGGGAGGCGGCGGCGGCGCCTTGGCGGCCGCAACGATGCCGGACAGGTCCATGGCTCGGGTCGGATTGAAACCAGCAGGTGTCACGAGGAGCCATTCTGCCCCACGTCCAGAACCGGGGCGAATGTTGCCACCTCTTCCCCACCCCGGCGGGTGGGAGGGCAAGATGGCCTCATGGCTCACGAACGCGCCGGGCAGGTCGCGCTGCCCGAGGATCTCATCGACGTCGACGCCCTCATCGGCGCCTACTACGACCTCGTCCCCGACCCGGACAACCCCGACCAGCAGGTGGTGTTCGGGACGTCCGGCCACCGCGGGTCGAGCCTCGACACCGCCTTCAACGACGCGCACATCGCCGCCACCACGCAGGCCATCGTCGAGTACCGGGCGGCCCAGGGCGTCACCGGGCCGCTGTTCATCGGCAAGGACACGCACGCGCTCTCCGGGCCGGCCTGGCGCACCGCCATCGAGGTGCTGCACGCCCACGGCGTCGCCATCCGTGCCGAACGGGACGAGGACTTCACCCCGACCCCCTCGGTGTCGCGGGCGATCATCGTCTACAACAAGACCCACGACGGCCCACGCGCGGACGGGATCGTCGTCACGCCGTCGCACAACCCGCCCCGGGACGGCGGGTTCAAGTACAACCCGCCGCACGGCGGCCCGGCCGACACCGACGCCACGGGCTGGATCGCGGCCCGCGCCAACGACCTGCTGCGCGACCCGTCCGCCATCGTTCGGACGCCCTACGAACGCGCGTCCGCCGACGTCACCCGCGTGGACTACCTCGGCGCGTACTGCGAGGACCTGCGCAACGCCCTCGACATCGACGCCATCGCCGCTGCCGGCGTGCACATCGGCGCCGACCCGCTCGGCGGTGCGTCCGTGCAGTACTGGCAGTACATCGGCGAGCGCCTCGGGATCGACCTCACCGTGATCAACCCGTCCGTGGACCCGACCTGGCGGTTCATGACGCTGGACTGGGACGGCAAGATCCGCATGGACTGCTCCTCGCCGTACGCGATGGCCAGCCTGATCGCCAACCGCGACCGCTTCGCCATCTCCACCGGCAACGACGCCGACTCCGACCGCCACGGCATCGTCACCCCGGACGCCGGCCTGATGAACCCCAACGCCTACCTCGCGGTGGCGATCCAGTACCTGTACCGCCACCGCCCGAACTGGCGTCCGGACGCCGGCGTCGGGAAGACCCTGGTCTCCTCGTCGCTGATCGACAAGGTGGCCGCCGACCTCGGCCGGAAGCTGGTCGAGGTCCCTGTCGGCTTCAAGTGGTTCGTGCCGGGCCTGATGAGCGGCGACCTCGGCTTCGGCGGGGAGGAGTCCGCGGGTGCGTCCTTCCTCGCCCGGGACGGCTCCACCTGGACCACCGACAAGGACGGGATCCTGCTCGCCCTGCTGGCCAGCGAGATCACCGCGGTCACCGGAAAGTCCCCCAGCCAGCACTACGCCGAACTCGAGGCGCGGTTCGGGGCGTCCAGCTACGCCCGCGTCGACGCGCCCGCCAACCGCGAGCAGAAGGCCAAGCTGGGCAGGCTCAGCGCCTCGGACGTGACCGCGACCGAGCTCGCAGGGGAACCGATCACGGCCACGCTCACACACGCTCCCGGCAACGGCGCGGCGATCGGCGGACTGAAGGTCACCACGGCCTCCGCGTGGTTCGCCGCGCGCCCGTCGGGCACGGAGAACGTGTACAAGATCTACGCCGAGTCGCTGAAGGGCTCCGAGCACCTAGCACAGGTGCAGGCCGAGGCCAAACAGGTGGTCGACGCCGTCCTGTCCTGACCCGCGGGAATAGGGTGGGAACCATGAACAACGACGATGTCTTCATCTGTATCGACCACGTTGGCTACGCCGTCCCCAACCTCGACGACGCCATCAAGCTGCACACCGAGGTGTTCGGCTGGCGCGTGCTGCACCGCGAGGTCAACGAGGAGCAGGGCGTCGAGGAGGCCATGCTCGGCACCGGCGACCAGCTCACCGAGAACGCCCAGGTCCAGCTGCTCGCCCCTCTGAACGAGAACAGCACCATCGCCAAGTGGATCGAGCGCAACGGCGGCCGTGGCGGCGTCCAGCAGGTCTGCTACCGCGTGGCCGACATCGACGCGGCGTCGGCGACCCTGCGCGAGCGCGGCGTCACCCTGCTCTACGACACCCCGAAGATCGGCACCGGCGGCTCGCGGATCAACTTCGCGCACCCGAAGAGCACCGGCGGCATCCTGCTGGAGATCGTCGAGCCCGCGGTGTCCGCCCACTGAGGCCGGATCCACGCCTGGCCCGGTCCCTCCGGACCGGGCCAGCGGCATCGGCCCCGCGAGCGCACCCACCCACCGGATGACCGGCCATACCGGGGACGGAGACCCTGCCCAGTGACGACGAACGAGCCAGAACCGCGGCCCTCGCAGCCGGCCACGCCGGCCTCGTCTGCGTCCGCCCCGGCACGGACGCCCGGCTCCGCGCGGACCCCGTCCGGACCGCCGGCCACCCGCAGCTGGCTGCGGAAGTGGCGCCGGACCACCCAGCCCACGCCGCCCGATCTCACCGACGGCCTCGACCGGGTTCGTGAGCGGCGCGTCTCCCTGCTGGACCGCAACCCCTTCCAGATCGGCTTCTTCCTGACGGTGGGCGCGATGACGGCCTTCGGCCTCATCCTGCTGGTCGCGCGGCTCCAGACGGTGCTCGTCCTGATCCTGCTGTCGCTCGCGATCGCCCTGGGCCTGAACCCGGCCGTCGAGTGGCTGCACCACCACGGCGTGCGGCGTGGCGTCGCCGTCCTGATGGTCGCGGTGGGGCTCATCGCCCTGCTGGCGCTCGCCGGCTGGGCAGTGGTTCCGGTGGTCAGCGAGCAGGTGAACCGGCTGCTGATCCAGGCACCGGGCTACCTGGAGAACCTGCGCCAGAACCCCCAGATCGCCGCCTTCGACGCCCAGTTCCAGGTGATCGACCGGGCCGTGGCGTTCCTCACCTCCGGGGAGCTCATCACCGCGTTGTTCGGCGGCCTGCTCGGCGCGGGCCAGGTGGTCGCCAACGCGATCTTCTCCCTCATCGTCGGCATCGTGCTGACCCTGTGGTTCCTGATCACCCTTCCGGCGATCAAGGAGGTCATCTACCAGCTGGCCCCGTCCTCGCGGCGGCCGCGGGCCCGCTACCTGGCCAACGAGATGTTCAAGCGCGTCGGCGGGTACGTCTCGGGACTGTTCCTCGTGGTCCTCATCGCGATGAGTGTCGCCTTCCTGTTCCTCAACATCGTCGGCATCTCCCAGTACGCGGTGGCGCTGGCCGTGGTGGTGGGCCTGTTCGCCTTCGTCCCGCTGATCGGCACCACGATCTCGATGGTGATCGTGTCGGTGGTCGCCTTCTCGTTCTCCCCCACCACCGGGCTGATCACCCTGCTGTTCTTCCTGGCCTACCAGCAGTTCGACGCGTACGTGCTCCAGCCCCGCATCTTCTCCCAGTCGGTGCAACTGCCCGCTGTGCTGGTGATGCTGGCCGCCATCTCCGGCGGCGTGCTCTACGGGCTGCTGGGCGCCATCCTCGCCATCCCGACGATGGCCGCGCTGCTGCTGCTCTACCGCGAGGTGCTGGTGCCACACCTCGACCGCTCGTAGCGCCGCCGTCCCGTTCGGGGTGTGCCGCGGGTCGCGGCTAGAAGAGCCGGTCCTCGGCGTTGTCCAGGCCGCGCAGGGCGTCGTAGTCCACCAGGACGCAGTCGATGCCGCGGGTGCCGGCGAGCGTCCGTGCCTGCGGCTTGATCAGCTGTGCGGCGAAGACGCCGCGGACGGGGGCCAGCAGCGGGTCGGCGTTCATCAGCGCCAGGTAGCGGGTGAGCTGCTCCACCCCGTCGATCTCACCCCTGCGCTTGACCTCCACCGCGACGTAGGAGCCGGTGTGGTCGCGGAAGAGCAGGTCCACCGGCCCGATCGGCGTGGGGTGCTCGCGTCGCACCAGCGTCCAGCCATCGCCGAAGGCGGACGGGTTCTCGGCCAGCAGCACCTGGAGGTGCGCCTCGACCCCGTCCTTCTGGAGGCCCGGGTCCACGCCGAGGTCGTGATTCGAGTCGTGCAGCACCTCGCCGATCGCGATCTGGAGCGTGTCGCCGTCGCCGTTGCGGACCTCCCACACCTCGGTGAGCGACGCTTCCTCTGCCGCGGCGACGGCCTCGACGTCGTCCGGCGGCGGACCCACGGTGAGCGTGCAGGGCGCGCTCATCCAGTTCAGAGGCTTGTACGCGCGGTCGTCGGCGTGGACGGAGACCGAGCCGTCGGCCTTCACCATGATCAGGCGGGTCGCCATCGGGAGGTGGGCCGAGAGTCGTCCGGCATAGTCCACCTGGCAGCGGGCAATCAACAGACGCACCCGCCCAACCTACACCGCCGCAGCGTTGCGGACTTGCCCCGTGGCGCGCGCGTGGCATAGGACTGCCTCTATGGCCAGACGTCCCTCCAAGCACCTGCGTGCGCCCAGACCCCTGTCGAGCGGAGCCTTCGCGCGCCTGGAACACAAGGCGGACGGGGCCTGGATGGTGCAGTCGATGCCCGCGGACTCGGCCACCAAGACCTACACCTGCCCGGGTTGCCTCCAGCCGGTCGCCACCGGGACGGCGCACGTCGTGGCCTGGCCCCGCGAGGCGAGCATCGGCTCGCCCTCCGCGGTCGAGGAGCGCCGCCACTGGCACACCTCCTGCTGGCAGCGGCGGCGCTGAGATGGGCCTCTACACCGAGCTGGTGGGCACCGGCCGTCCCCGCTTCGCCTTCCTGCACGGCCTTTTCGGGCGCGGGCGCAACTTCACCGGCGTCGCGCACGCGCTCAGTGAAGCCGGCCAGGGCAGCGTCCTGTTCGACCTGCCCAACCACGGCCGCAGCCCGTGGACCGAGCGCTTCGACTACCGGGAGATGGCCGCAGCGGTCGCCGCGGAGATCTCCGAGAAGCTCGGCTCCTCGGCCGAACTGATCCTCGTCGGCCATTCCATGGGCGGCAAGGTGGCCATGCTCACCGCCCTCGAGCACCCGGACCTGGTCTCCGGCCTGGTCGTGGTCGACATCGCACCCGGCCGGTCGGAGGTGGTCGACACCTTCACCCCACTGGTGGCGGCCATGCGCTCCCTCGACCTGTCCGCGCTGGAGAGTCGCGCAGAGGCCGAGGAGCTCCTCGGCGTGCGGGTGCGGGATCCGCAGGTGCGCCAGTTCCTCCTCCAGAACCTGCGCCGCAAGGGCGGCTGGCACTGGCAGCACAACCTCGGCCTGCTCGGGACGTCGCTGGCCGCGATCGGCGACTGGCCCCAGGTCAGGACGCCGCCCTACGCCGGTCCGGTGCTGTGGCTGGCCGGCGAGCGGTCCGACTACGTGCGCGACGAGCACGACGCCGACATGGCCCGCCTCTTCCCGAACGTCGCCAAGGTCGTGGTGCCCGGCGCCGGGCACTGGCTGCACGCGGACGCGCCCGAGGCCTTCCTGTCCGAGCTCCTCGGCTTCGCGGCGAGGGTCGACGACCCCGGGGCTGAGCTCAGCCCTCGGTGACGCCCACGATGGTCGCCGGCTCCACCGGACGGCCCGACCCGTCCGGGTACGCGCGGTCCTGGCCGCCGGCCGCGATCGAGGCGACCACCGCGACGCCGGCGGCGTCCGTGTGGCCGAAGACCGTGTAGTTCGGCGGCAGCTGGCTGTCGGCGTACACGAAGAAGAACTGGGAGCCATTCGTGCCCGGCCCGGCGTTGGCCATGGCCAGGGTGCCCGCGGGGTAGGTCTCCGACCCGGTCAGCTCGTCGTCGAAGGCGTAGCCGGGTCCCCCGCTGCCGGTGCCGGTCGGGTCGCCGCACTGCAGCACGAAGAGCCCGGGGCCGTCCACCAGCCGGTGGCAGGCGGTGCCATCGTAGAACCCCTGCCGAGCGAGGGAGAGGAACGAGTTCACGGTGCAGGGCGTCGCGGCCCGGTCGAGCGTCACCCGTACCGTCGCCGCGCCCAGCGCGATGGACGCGACCGCCGTGCCACTGTCCGGGACGCCCGCCTGCGGCGGGAGTGCCACCGGCCGCGCGGCCTGCCCGTCCGCGGTGTAGGTGCACGTCGCGCCACCGGCGGCATCGGTCGCCCCCGGAGCCGACGCGGACGCAGACTCCGCGCGAGCCGACGACGTGGCGGGGGCGGACGGCGCCGCCGTGCAGGCGACGAGCAGTGCGCCGGCCAGCAGCAGGGGCAGGATCAGGATGGCCTTCCTCACGGGCCCACCCTGCCACAGTGGCGGCAGGGGCGCCCGGCTGCCCCGCCGGGATAGGTTGGACGCATGGTCAACCTCACCCGCATCTACACCCGCACCGGGGACGCCGGACGGACGCGCCTGTCCGACATGTCCGAGACGGCGAAGACCGACCCGCGGGTGGAGGCGTACGGCCACGTCGACGAGGCGAACTCCCTGCTGGGCATCGTCACCATGCAGGCCGACCTCCCCGAGGACGTCCGGGCCACGCTGCGCCACATCCAGAACGAGCTGTTCGACTGTGGCGCCGACCTGTCCAACCCGCTGTCGGCGAATCCGCCGTGGCAGCCGCTGCGAGTCATCCAGCCCTACATCGACCGGCTCGAGGCCTGGTGCGACGAGTACGGCGAACCGCTGCCGCCGCTGCGGTCGTTCATCCTGCCGGGAGGCACGCAGACGACCGCCTACCTCCACCTCGCCCGCAGCGTCGTGCGGCGGGCGGAGCGCGCCGGCTGGCGGGCGGCGGAGGCCTACGGCACCGAGCCGGCGGCCGAGGGCCATCCCGGCGGCGTGAACCTGCTGGCCCTCACCTACCTGAACCGGCTCTCCGACCTGCTGTTCATCCTGGCCCGGGTCACCGGGCAGGCCGCCGGGGAGGTGCTGTGGGTGCCGGGGAAGGACCGCGAGGTGGCCGAGCCGAGGGCACGGCGCCAGCGCGAGCGGATCAGCGGTAGCGAGACCCCGGAGGAGCCGACTCCAGCCAGCTGAGCAGGCCGGTGAGCGACGCCACGGACATCGCGAGCTCCCACGAGGAACCGTCGGTGAGTTCCAGCCGCAGGATCCGCTGCTCGTCGTACAGGAGCACGGACTCGATCGAGTCCGGGTCGCGCTGCTGGCCGGCGCTCGCCTGCGAACGCGGGAAGATCAGGCGTGGTCTCAGCGCCACCGAGAAGGTGCGGAACCACTCGAGGTTGTCCCCGGAGTAACGGGCGACGCCGAGCACCCATCCGGTGCCCGGCGTCTTCTCCGACAGCCTCAGCGAGCAGTCGAACAGACCGCCCTGGCGCGAGAGCCATCGACGCCGCGCGCCGAGGAAGACCACGGGGACCAGCAGGAGGACGACCAGCGCCAGCGCCACCGTCTCGGTGATGCCCAGCCAGTCCATCCTCGTGGTCCCGCGCCCTACTTCGACTGCTGGGCGAGGTGCGCGGCACGCACCTGGGCCTGGGCCCTGAGGAAGTGCTGGCGGGTCTCCTCGTCCAGCTCACCGGCGTTGAGGCGCTTCTCCGCGGCCGCGAGCTCGTGCTCGGCAGCCTTCAGGTCGATCTCCCTGGCCACCTTGGCGAACTGCGACAGGAGCGAGACGCGATTGTCCGCCACCGAGACGAAGCCGCCGTCGATCGCGACCACCTCGCGGTTCCCGTCCGCGGTCAGGATCTCGGCAGCGCAGGGCACCAGCGCGGCGAGGAACGACTCGTGGTTGGGCAGCACGCCGAGGTCGCCCTCGGTCGTGCGGGCGATCACGCTCAGCGCGTCACCCTCCCAGGTGATGCCGAGCGCCGACACCACCTCCACGCGCAGCACGTCCGCCACGTCAGCCTTCCTTCTGGATGCGGTCCCAGTTCTCCATCACCATGTCCATGCCGCCCACGTTGAAGAAGGCCTGCTCCGCGACGTGGTCGACCTCGCCGTCGCAGATCATCTTGAACGACTCGATGGTGTCCTTCAGCGGGACGGTCGAGCCGGGGACGTTGGTGAACTTCTCGGCCATGTAGGTGTTCTGGCTGAGGAACTGCTGGATCCGCCGCGCGCGGGCGACGATGATCTTGTCCTCCTCGCTCAGCTCGTCCACGCCGAGGATCGCGATGATGTCCTGCAGTTCCTTGTTGCGCTGGAGGATCTGCTTCACCCGGGTGGCGGTGTCGTAGTGCTCCTGTCCGACGAACTGGGGGTCCATGATCCGCGAGGAGCTCGACAGCGGGTCCACGGCCGGGTACAGGCCACGGGACGCGATCTCGCGGGACAACTCGGTGGTGGCGTCCAGGTGCGCGAACGTGGTCGCCGGGGCCGGGTCGGTGTAGTCGTCTGCGGGGACGTAGATCGCCTGCATCGAGGTGATCGAGTGGCCACGCGTCGAGGTGATCCGCTCCTGGAGCTGCCCCATCTCGTCGGCCAGGTTCGGCTGGTAGCCCACGGCGGACGGCATCCGGCCGAGCAGCGTGGACACCTCGGAGCCGGCCTGGGTGAACCGGAAGATGTTGTCGATGAACAACAGCACGTCCTGGTTCTGGACGTCGCGGAAGTACTCGGCCATGGTCAGGGCGGACAGGGCCACGCGCAGGCGCGTGCCCGGCGGCTCGTCCATCTGGCCGAACACCAGCGCGGTGTCCTTCATGACGCCGGCCTCGATCATCTCCGCGATCAGGTCGTTGCCCTCACGGGTGCGCTCCCCCACGCCGGCGAACACCGAGGTGCCGCCGAAGTTGTGGGCGATGCGGTAGATCATCTCCTGGATCAGCACGGTCTTGCCGACGCCGGCGCCGCCGAACAGGCCGATCTTGCCGCCCTGCACGTACGGGGTGAGCAGGTCGAGCACCTTGATGCCGGTCTCGAGCATCTGGGTCTTCGGCTCCAGCGCGTCGAACTTCGGGGCGGACCGGTGGATCGGCCAGCGCTCGGTGATCTCCAGGGTGGAGATGTCCTCGTTGAGGCACTCGCCGGTCACGTTCCAGACCTTGCCCTTGGTCACGTCGCCCACGGGCACCGAGATCGGCGCCCCGGTGTCGGTCACCTTCGCCCCGCGGCGCATGCCGTCGGTGGGCTTCAGCGAGATCGCGCGCACGATGTTGTCACCCACGTGCAGGGCGACCTCCGCGGTGATCGTGCGGGTGGTGTCGCCGTCGTCGATCTCGATCAGCAGCGCGTTGTAGATGTCGGGCATCCGGTCGGCGGCGAACTCCACGTCCACCACCGGGCCGATCACCCGCGCGACCCGGCCGGTCACGGCCTCGGCTGCGGACTCGGTCGGGGTCTGCGTCGTCACAGTCATGTCTGCCTACTCGTTCTCGGTCAGATCGGCGAGCGCGCCCGCGCCGCCGACGATCTCGCTGATTTCCTGGGTGATCTCCGCCTGCCGGGCCTGGTTGGCTTCCCGGGTCAGGCGTTCGATGAGTTGCTGGGCGTTGTCGGTGGCCGACTTCATCGCCCGCTGCTGGTTGGCCAGCTGGGACGCGGCCGACTGCAGGAGGTAGAACCAGATGCGGCTGCGCACGTAGAGCGGGAGCAGCGCGTCCAGCACCGTCTCGGGGTCCGGCTCGAAGAGGTACAGCGGCTCGGGGTGCTCGGGATCCGCGGCGGTGACGCCCTCGACCACTTCCAGGGGAAGCAGCCGGCGAACGCGCGGGGTCTGGGTGAGCATCGACTCCATGCGGGTGTACACCGCCCAGATCTCGTCGACCCCGCCCTCCTCCGTGGGCTTCAGGAAGTCCTCCAGGAGCCGGTCGGCGATCTCCACCGCCCGGTCGTAGGTCGGGGCGTCGGAGAAGCCCTCCCAGTGCGCGGTGATGGGGATGTTGCGGTAGTTGAGGTACCCGATCCCCTTGCGTCCCACCACGTAGCGGAACAGCTCGCGGCCCTCCTCCTCCGCGCGCTGCCGGAAGGCGGCGACCGTCTTGATGACGTTGGAGGAGTACGCGCCGTTCATGCCGCGGTCGGACGTGATGAACAGCACCGCCACCCGCTTGGGGTCGGTCACGTCCCTGGTGAGGGGGTGGTCCAGGTGGGACTTGTTCGCCACCGCGGACACGGCCCGGTTCAGCTCGCGGGTGAACGGCAGCGCGCGGGCGGCGGCCTGTTGCGCCTTGATGATCCTCGACGATGCGATCAGCTCCATCGCCCGGGTGATCTTCTTGGTCGCGGTGACCGACTTCCGGCGCTGTCGCAGCTCGCGCAGGCTGGCTGGCATCCGATCAGCTCCGCTTCTTCTTCACCACGATCTGCTCGTGGTCGAGTTCCTCGGCCGCGATCGCCTTCGTCGGCTGGTCGCCGGACGCCAGGGGCTTGCCGTCCGCGCCCACGTACTGGGAGCGGAAGGTCTCGAGCGCCTCGACGACGGCCTGCTCGGTGTCCTTCGTGAACTGCCCGGTCTCGCCGATCGTGTCGAGCACCTTGGTGTTGTGCCGCAGGTAGTCGAGGAACTCGCGCTCGAAGTGCAGCACGTCGCTGACCGGGATCGCGTCGAACTTGCCCGTCGTCCCCGCCCAGACGCTGACGACCTGGTCGGCGACCGGGTAGGGGCTGTACTGGGGCTGGCGCAGGAGCTCCACCAGCCGGGCGCCGCGGTCGAGCTGGCGGCGGGACGCGGCGTCCAGGTCGGAGGCGAACATCGCGAACGCCTCCATGTCGCGGTACTGGGCCAGGCCGATCTTCAGGGTGCCGGCCACGCTCTTCATGGCCTTCACCTGGGCCGCGCCGCCCACGCGGGACACCGAGATGCCCACGTCGATGGCCGGACGCTGGTTGGCGTTGAACAGGTCGGACTGGAGGAAGATCTGGCCGTCGGTGATCGAGATCACGTTGGTCGGGATGTAGGCCGACACGTCGTTGGCCTTGGTCTCGATGATCGGCAGACCGGTCATCGAACCGGCACCCAGCTCGTCGGAGAGCTTGGCGCAGCGCTCCAGCAGGCGGCTGTGCAGGTAGAACACGTCGCCGGGGTAGGCCTCGCGGCCCGGCGGCCGGCGCAGCAGCAGCGACATCGACCGGTACGCCTCGGCCTGCTTGGTGAGGTCGTCGAAGACGATCAGCACGTGCTTGCCCGCGTACATCCAGTGCTGGCCGATGGCCGAGCCGGTGTAGGGCGCGATGTACTTGTAGCCGGCCGGGTCGGATGCGGGGGCGTGCACGATCGTCGTGTACTCCAGCGCACCGGCCTCCTCGAGGACGGTCCGCAGGGCGGCGACCGTCGAGCCCTTCTGGCCGATCGCGACGTAGATGCAGCGCACCTGCTTCTTCGCGTCCCCGGTGGCCCAGGCGGCCTTCTGGTTGATGATCGTGTCGATCGCGATGGCGGTCTTGCCGGTCTTGCGGTCACCGATGATCAGCTGGCGCTGACCGCGACCGATCGGGGTCATCGAGTCGATCGCCTTGATGCCGGTCTGCAGCGGCTCGTTCACGCTCTGGCGGTCCATGACGCCGGCGGCCTGGAGCTCGAGCGGGCGGCGCTCGTCGACGTCGGTGATCTCGCCGAGGCCGTCGATCGGGTTGCCCATGGCGTCCACGACCCGGCCCAGGTAGCCGTCGCCGACGGGGACGCTGAGCACCTCCCCGGTCCGCTTGACGACCGAGCCCTCCTCGATGCCCTCGGAGTCGCCCAGCACGACGACGCCGATCTCCCGCACGTCGAGGTTCAGCGCGATGCCGAGCGTGCCGTTGGCGAACTCCAGCAGCTCGTTGGCCATCGCCGACGGAAGGCCCTCGACCTTGGCGATCCCGTCGCCGGAGGTCACCACGGTGCCAACCTCGTCCCGCGTCGCGGTGTCGGGATTGAAGTTGGAAACGAACGTGTCCAGCGCATCCCGGATCTCTTCGGGGCTGATGGTCAGTTCCGCCATTTGTGCACCTTCTGCTTTCGTTCTCTACTGGGTCAGTTGCTTCTCGGCGGCAGCCAGGCGGCCGGCGACGGTGCCCTCGATCACCTCGTCGCCCACCTGTACCCGGGCACCGCCGAGGACCGACGGGTCGATGATGATGTGCAGGTTCACCTGCCGGCCCAGCTGGCGCTGCAGCGCCGCCTGGAGCCGTTCCTTCTGGTCCGCCTCGAGCGGACGCGCGACGGTGATCGTCGCGATCGCCCGGGCGCGGATCTCCGCCGCCAGGCCGAGGTAGGCCTCGACCGTGGCCTCGAAGGAGACCGCGGCCGTCGCCACCGCACGCCGCGCGAGCGCGACGGTGTCTGCGCTCGTCCGGCCCTCGATCAGGTCGGAGACGAGCGTCTGGCGCACGGCCACCGGTGCGGTGCGGTCGTCGAGCGCCCGCCTCAGTGCCTGGTCGGCGACGACCGTCCGCCCGAAGCGGAACAGCTCGTCCTCCACCGCGTCCAGGGTGCCCGCAGCGTGCGCGTGCCCGAACAGGGCGCGCACGCCCTGCCGGTCGATGGCCGCGCCGAGGCCGGAGGCCGTCCCCCAGCGCAGCCCGGCCGCGGCGACCACCACGGCGGTCGCTGCTGCACCGATCCGTCCGCCGAACACCGTGCGCGCGAAGTCCCGCCGCCGGTCGTCGGCCACGGTCGGGTCGGCCATCGCGTTGCGCAGCTGCGCCTGGCCGCCGAGCAGGTCCGCCACGGCGAACAGTTCCGCCGCGAGCTCCGGGCTCGCCTCCTGGGCGTCCAGCACCCGGTCGAGCTCGGAGAGCCGGGCCTCGGCGGCGGCGCTCATGCCTTCTCCACCGACTCGGTCTCGAGTTCCGCGATGAACCGGTCGACGCTGCGCCGGGCACGCTCGTCGTCGTCGAGCGCCTCGCCGACGATGCGTCCGGCGAGCTGGGTGGCCAGGCCACCGACCTCGGCGCGGAGCCGGCTGATCACCTGTGCACGCTCGGCCTCGAGCTGTGCCTTCGCCGCGGCGACCATGCGTGCCGAGTCGGCCTGCGCCTGCTCACGGATCTCCGCGGCGAGGGTCACGGCCTGCGCCCTGGCCTCCTCGCGGATGCGACCGGCCTCCGCACGCGCGGACGCGAGCTGCGCCTGGTACTCCGCCAGGGCCTCGGCCGCCTCACGCTGCGCGGCCTCCGCCTTCTCGATGCCGCCCGCGATCTCGGCGGTGCGCTCGGCGTAGGTCTGCTCGAACACCGGCACGACCTTCTTCGCGACCACCCACCAGATGATCAGGAACAAGACGATGCCGGCGATGATCTCCGACAGGTGCTCGGGCAGCAGGGGGCCGAGATCGATCCCCCCGGTTTCCAGCGGCAACATGCCGGCAGACCTCACTGAATGACGAACGCGAGGGCGATGCCGATGATGGCCAGCGCCTCAACCACGGCGAAGCCGATCCAGGCGGTGCCCATCATCGCGCCGCGGGCCTCGGGCTGGCGGGCGGTGCCGTTGATCACCGAGGAGAAGATCCAGGCCACGCCGAGGCCCGGGCCGAGCGTCGCCAGACCGTAGCCGAGCATGTTCATGGAGCCGACGATTTCCAGAGGGAGCATGTGCGCTTTCCTTTCGAGGGTTACTTGGCGTTGCTCAGTGTTCCTCGGCCAGGGCCGAGGAGACGTATTGGGCGGTCAGGACGGTGAAGATGTAGGCCTGCAGGACACCGACGAAGATCTCGAGGGCGAAGATGGCGAAGCTGAAGATGAGGGAGACGCCGCCGGCGGCCATGTAGAACGCCTGGCCGCTCTCCAGCAGCAGCGTGCCGCCGATCACGAACACCAGCACCACCAGGTGCCCGGCGAACAGGTTGGCGAACAGACGAAGGGCCAGCGTGATCGGCCGGACGATGAAGTTCGACAGGAACTCCAGCGGAATGATCAGCACCCACAGCGCCTTCGGCACGCCGGCGGGCAGCGTCGCCTTCTTCAGGTAGCCGAAGAACCCGGACCGTGCGATGCCTGCGCCGTTGTAGAGCACCCAGGAGAGCAGCGCCAGCCCGTAGGCGTACCCGATCTTGGAGAAGGTCGGGAACATGAACAGGAAGAACTGTCCGAACAGGTTGTTCACGAGGATGAAGCTGAACAGGGCGACCAGGTACGGCAGGAACTTGCGGTAGTCGTGGCCGAGGATGTCGCGGGCGATCGTGTTGCGCAGGAGGTTGTAGAGGAACTCCCCCGCGAACTGCTTGCGGCCGGGCACGACCTTCTGGCCCCGCGAGACCCACAACCAGAAGGCGATCACGACGACGGCGGCGAGGATCGCCTGCACGAGGTGGTTGTTCAGCCAGTCCATCCCTGCGCCGGGGAAGAGCGGGCGGGAGTGGAAGCTCTCCACGCCGGGCGGGAAGCCGGTGCCGGCCTCGCCTGCACCACCTTCGAGCGGAATCAGCAGACCGATCAGGCCGGGCATTCACTCTCCTGTCTGTCGATCACGTCGAGCGTCCGTAGCGTGCGATGACCAGGTAGACACCGGCTGCAGTGCCGACGACCAGGCCCACGGGCAGGCACCAGGAGGTCTGCAGCCAGCGATCCGCCAACCAGCCCAGGCCCCCGTAGAAGACCAGTCCGGAGATCAGAATGCTGAGGACCCGGAGACCGGTGTCCATTCCGCTCTGCTCACCCATGGCCCTGCGGACTCTACCAGCCACCCGCAGGCAGATTCACCTCTTCACAGCGACCTGTCCGAAGGGTCGTCCATTTCGTCGAAAACGGGGATCCGCAGGCGCGAGAACACCCACACCTCCGCTGCCAGCCAGCCGATCACGACGGCGATGGTGGTCACCACCACCGCCGTGGGGTCCATCACCGCCAGCCGCGACTGGTTGGCCAGCGCGAGCCCCAGCAGGGCCCCGAGCGCCGCCACGCGGCCGATGTAGGACGCGAGCGAGGCCACGAGCACCCGTCGCGGGTCGGCGTCGGCCACCAGCACCTGGACCGCCTGCCCGATCGTGTAGAACGCGATGGTCAGCACTCCTGCCACCGCGGCCGACGCCCCGCCCGCGACGCCCCCGGTGACCAGGAAGACGCCGACGCAGGTGAGCAGGGCGAGGTGGCCCCCGACAGCACCGCCGGCCAGCAGCCGGCGGGCCCGCAGCACGTTCGGGCTCGGCGCGGCGGGCGCCCGATCAGCCATCGGAGGGACGGGCGGCCCTGCGGCCCCACGTGAGGTAGGTGGCGAGCGCGAGCCCGGCCAGCAGGACGAGCACCGTGGCCGGGTGCGGCAGCAGGCCGATGAGCACGACGCCGAACGCGACCAGCGCCGACCACAGCCAGAGCAGCGCCACGGCCCGGCCGTGGCTGTGGCCGAGGTTCAGCATGCGGTGGTGCAGGTGCTGCTTGTCCGCCTGGTACCAGAGCTTGCCGGCGAGCGTGCGGCGCACGTAGGCCAGCACGAGGTCGAGGAAGGGCAGGGCCATCACCGCGAGCGGCAGCAGCAGCGGAAGGTAGGCGGCCAGCGCGTTCGCCCCGAAGGCGTCCAGACCCGAAGGGTCCAGCTGCCCGGTCATGCTGATCGTGGAGGCGGCCAGCAGGAAGCCCAGCAGCATCGCCCCGGAGTCGCCCATGAACATCCGCGCCCGGTGCACGTTGTAGGGCAGAAAGCCGAGGCAGACGCCCATCGTGGCAACGGTGATCAGGCTGGCCGTGGTGGCCCGGACCAGCTCCTGCTCGTACGACAGCAGGAAGGCGTAGGTGAAGAACGCGCCGGCGCCGATCGCGACCACCCCCGCGGCGAGCCCGTCGAGCCCGTCGATGAGGTTGATCGCGTTCACGCAGACGAAGATCATCACGACGGTGAGCACGATGGACGTGCCGTCGTCGAGGGAGACGATGCGGTCTGGCAGCGGGATCCAGTAGACCTTCACGCCGTTGAGGACCACCACGCCCGCCGCCAGCAGCTGCCCGGCGATCTTGGCCAGGGCGTTGAGCTCGACCATGTCGTCCACCACGCCGACGGCGCAGATCAGCCCGCCGGCGAACAGGACGGCGGCCGCGTCGTGGGTGACCAGCGGGAACCCGCCCAGCCAGGGCAACTGCGCGGCGACGAGCATCGCCGCGGCCAGGCCGAACCACATCGAGACCCCGCCGAAGTACGGGATCGGCTTGGTGTGCACGTCACGGTCCCTGACCATCGCCACCGCGTTGTAGCGGAAGGCGAGCCGGCGGGCCAGCCCGCTGAGCAGGTAGGTCACCCCGGCCGCGACCAGCAGCACCAGCAGGTACTCGCGCATGTCAGCCCTCGGCCGCCGCGGGACCTGCGTCCGTGGGCTCCGCGTCCGTGGGCTCGGTGTCCGTGGGCTCGGTGTCCGTGGGCTCCGCTGCCGTGGGGTCGGGGTCCGCGGGGGCGAGCGCTGGGACCACCCGTCCCAGCTCGTCGCGGGAGATCCGGCCCTCGCGCAGGATCCGCGGCTCGCCGGTCAGGTCGACGATGGTGGACGGGACGGCATCGGCGGCCGGCCCGCCGTCGAGGTAGACCTTCACCCTCTTGCCCAGCTGCTCGCGCGCCTGCTCCACGGTGGTCGCCGCCGGCCGGCCGGAGACGTTCGCCGAGCTCACCGCCAGCGGGCCGGTGGCGCGCAGGAGGGCACGGGTGAAGTCGTGGTCGGGCACCCGGACGGCGATCGTCGCCCCGCGGTCGCCGAGGTCCATGCGCAGGTGGGGGTGGGCGGTGACGACCACGGTGAGCGCTCCGGGCCAGAAGGCGTCCGCCAGGGCCAGCAGGTCCTCGCTCACCTCGTCGGTGAGCGCGCGCAGCATACCCACCTCCGCGATCAACACCGGCGGGGGCATGTCGCGGCCGCGTTCCTTCGCGTCCAGCAGGCCCTGGACGGCCGCGGCGTTCGTCGCGTCCGCGCCGATGCCGTAGACGGTGTCGGTCGGCAGCACGATGCAGCGGCCGTCCGCCACGGCGGCAGCGGCCGCGTCGATCGCGCCGTCCGGATCGCTGGAGATGTCCCACACCCTCGCCATGGCGCTCATCCTGCCAGCTTGGGCGCGCGGACGGCGGTCACGTACCGGGGGCGCCGCGTGTAGTCGAGGTTGTCGGCCACCTGGACGAAGGTCCCGGCGGCGGCGAACAGCCCCACCACGGCCTCCGACTGCACCTCGGCGTGCTCGGCGCACACCAGTCCCCCCGGGCGCAGGAGGCGGGCGGCCACGCGCGCCACGACCGCCAGGGCGTCCAGCCCGTCCGCGCCGGAGAAGAGTGCCAGCTCCGGCTCGTGGGTGCGGACGTCGACCGCGACCTGCTCCCACGCCTCGAGCGGGATGTAGGGAGGGTTGGCGATCACCAGGTCGACGGTGCCGTCGAGCTCGGCGAACGCGTCGGCCATGTCGCCCTCGACCAGCGCCACGCCGGTGCCGGCGAGGTTGCCCTCCGCCATCCGGGCTGCGTCCGGCGAGAGCTCCACCGCGTACTGCCGGCACCCGGGACGCTCGGCCGCGATCGCCGCGGAGATGGCGCCGCTGCCCGCGCAGAGCTCGACCACCACCGGCTCGCCGTCCAGCGCACGGAGCCGCTCGATCGCCCAGCCGGTCATCACCTCGGTCTCCGGACGCGGGATGAACACCCCGGAGGCGACGGCCACCTCGACCGTGCGGAACCACGCCCGTCCGGTGAGGTACTGGACGGGCTCGCCGGCCGCCCGGCGTGCGACGAGCGCGGCGTAGTCACGGGCCGCCGCCTCCGGGACCGCGTCCAGCACCGCGAGCCGGGACGCCTCGACGCCGGCGCAGTGCGCGAGCAGCGTCCGGGCCTCGGCAGCGGAGCCCAGCCGCGCGGCCCCGTCCGAGAGCAGCCCCGCGACGGAGGCCATCAGCCGGCGCTGCCCAGGCGCTGGGCCAGGTCCGCCGCCTGAAGGGCGGCGACGACCGCCGACAGGTCGCCGGCGAGCACCTGGTCGAGGTTGTAGGCCTTGAAGCCGATGCGGTGGTCGGCGATCCGGTTCTCGGGGAAGTTGTAGGTGCGGATGCGCTCGGAGCGGTCGACCGTCCGCACCTGCGAGCGGCGGGCCGCCGATGCTGCGGTGGCCGCCTCCTCCTCCGCGCGCGCCACCAGCCGGGCGCGCAGCATGCGCATCGCCGACTCCTTGTTCTGCAGCTGGGAGCGCTCGTTCTGGCACGAGACGACGATCCCGCTGGGCAGGTGGGTGATCCGGACGGCCGAGTCGGTGGTGTTGACGCCCTGGCCGCCCGGGCCGGAGGAGCGGTACACGTCGATGCGCAGGTCGTCGTCCCGCACCTCGACCTCTGTGGCCTCGACGTCCGGCATGACGAGCACGCCGGCGGCGGAGGTGTGGATGCGTCCCTGGGTCTCGGTGACCGGTACCCGCTGGACGCGGTGCACGCCGCCCTCGAACTTCATCACGCCGTAAGGGGCGTTCTCCGGGTCCGCCGTCGCGGCCGCCTTCACCGCCATGGTGATCGACTTGTAGCCGCCGAGGTCGGTCTCCTGAGCGTCGAGCACCTCGACCTTCCAGCCGCGGGTCTCCGCGTAGCGGGAGTACATCCGGAACAGGTCGCCGTCGAACAGCGCGGACTCCTCCCCGCCCTCCCCCGACTTGATCTCGATCAGGCAGTCGGAGGAGTCGTTGGGATCGCGCGGGGCGAGCAGGCGGGTGAGGCGCTCCTCCACTGCGGCGAACTCTGCCGCGATCGCGTCCGCCTCCTCTGCGAAGGCCGGGTCCTCCTGGGCCAGTTCGCGGGCGGCGGCGAGGTCGGCGGTGAGCTGCTCGTGGGCGGCGAGGTTCTTCACGATCGGGGTGAGCTCCGCGTACCGGCGCCCGATTCGCCGGGATGCGGCCAGGTCGGCGTGGATCGCGGGGTCGGCCAGCTGCTGCTCGAGCTGGGCGAACTCCTCGCGCAGGCCGTCCGCGGCCTCGAACATGGCGCCTCCTGATGCCTGGGTGGAGGGCTCCGCGGTGGCGGGAGTCCCGGACGACAAACGCCGGGCACCAGGACTGGCCTGGTACCCGGCGTCGACGAAGCTACTTCTTCTTGGCCTCGGCCTGCTTGGCGTAGCGCTTCTCGAAGCGGGCCACGCGGCCGCCGGTGTCGAGGATCTTCTGCTTGCCCGTGTAGAACGGGTGGCACGCCGCGCAGACCTCGGCGTGAATCACGCCGTTCTTCGCGGTGCTGTAGGTCGTGAAGGTGTTACCGCAGGTGCAGGTCACCTGGGTCTCCACGTACTCGGGGTGGATGCCCTGCTTCATGGTTTCTCCTGTTCGATGGTCCGGGTCGCCGTCGGACGTGCAGTGGGGGCGGATGTGTCCCCCGGGCGTGAACCGGAACCGACCCACCATTCTGCCTGATGAGCCTCGGGGATCCAAACCGCGCGCTCCCCCGGTTCATTCCCGCCTCCTTGTCGTCACTCGCGGTGCCGAGGTTCGTACGGGCCGCCCCCACGCGGCGCGTAGCGCAGCAGGACGGCCACACGGCAGAGTGGCGACATGGCAACGCTTCCGGACGGCTTCGAGGCCGTCGCACTCACCCCTGACCGGCTGCCCGACGTCGTCGAACTCGACATGTGGGCCTTCCCCACCTCCGACAGCCTCGAGAGCCTCGTCGAACTGCCCAACCCCCTCAGCTGGGACCGGGCGCGCGGGATCGAGCGGGCCGACCGTCCCGGCGAACTGGTGGCGATGCACGCCTCCTACCCCTTCGGCAACACGCCGGTGCCCGGGGGCCGGATGAAGGTCGCCGGGCTGACGTGGGTGGGTGTGCACCCCCAGTGGCGGCGCCGTGGCCTGCTGCGCTCGATGATGGAGACCCACTTCCAGGACTGCCTCGACCGGGGCGAACCGGTCTCCCTGCTGTTCGCGGCGGAGCCGGCCATCTACGGGCGCTTCGGGTACGGCATGTGCGCCCGGCAGCTGAACCTCACCCTGGGGCGGCGCGCCGAACTGCGTCCGGTGCCTGGGACGGACGGGCTGACCGTCCGGATCGAGACCCGGTCGGCCGACCGCCACGCCGACCTGCTGCTGGGGCTGCACGGCGCGGTGACCCGCCCCGGCTGGGTGGGCCGGGAGACGCCGGAGCTCGTCGCCACGCTGTTCAACGACTCGCCACTGTTCCGCGAGGGACGCGAGATCGCCCGGATCGTGGTGGTCGAGCGAGACGGCGAACCGGTGGGCTACGCGCTCTTCCGCCGCAGGGGCAAGTGGGGCCCGGCCGGCCCGGAGGGGTCGGTGCACGTCGCGGAGGTCGTGGCGCCGGACGCCGCCGTCGCCCATGTGCTGTGGACCACCCTGCTCGACCTCGACCTCACCATCGAGATCACCAGCGGAGCGCTCGCCGTGGACGACCCGCTGCTCAGCCTGCTGGTGGACGCCCGCGCGGCGCGCGGAACCTGGCAGGACAACACCTGGCTGCGGATCATCGACCTGCCCGCTGCACTGGCCGGGCGGCAGTACCAGGCGCCGCTCGACGTCGTCCTCGAGGTCACGGACGCGCTCCTGCCGGCCAACGCCGGACGCTGGCGGCTGGTGGCACCGGCCTTCGGCCCTGCGTCGGTCGAGCGCACCGACGCGGACGCCGAGCTGGCCCTCGATGTGCGCGAGCTCGGCGCCGCCTTCCTTGGCGGGACGTCCCTCACCGAACTGGCCGCCGCCGGCCTGGTCACCGAACGGACCCCCGGCAGCCTCCCCCGCGCCACCGCGGCGTTCGGCTGGCCCCAGGCCCCCGCCGCAAGCTGGATCTTCTGACGCGACTCCTCGCCGGCCGACCACCCACCCGCCCGGCCCCCGGTTCGCTGCCGAACGCAACGCGTGCCCCCGGAATTCCGGGGGCACGCGTTGCGTTCGGGGGCGAGAAGGACTGGTGGGACGGGCGGGACTACTCCGGGTTCGGCGTGGTCTTCGAGATCACCATCAGGAACTCGCGGTTGCTCTGCGTCTTGCGCATGCGGTTGAGCAGCATCTCCAGGCCGGCCTGCGGCTCCTGGGCGCTGAGCACGCGGCGCAGCTTCCAGATGATCGCCAATTCCTCGGGACGGAGCAGCAGTTCCTCGCGCCTGGTGCCGGAGGCCACCGGGTCGATCGCGGGGAAGATGCGCTTGTCCGCGAGGTCGCGGCGCAGGCGCAGCTCCATGTTGCCGGTGCCCTTGAACTCCTCGAAGATCACCTCGTCCATCTTCGAGCCGGTCTCGATCAGGGCCGTGGCCAGGATCGTGAGCGAGCCGCCGTTCTCGATGTTGCGCGCCGCACCGAAGAACTTCTTCGGCGGGTACAGGGCGGCGGAGTCGACACCACCGGAGAGGATGCGTCCCGACGCCGGAGCGGCCAGGTTGTAGGCGCGGCCGAGGCGGGTGATGCCGTCGAGGAGAACGACCACGTCACGCCCGAGCTCGACCAGGCGCTTGGCACGCTCGATCGCCAGCTCGGCGATCGTCGTGTGGTCGTCGGCCGGACGGTCGAACGTGGACGCGATGACCTCGCCGCTGGTCGTCCGCTGGAAGTCGGTGACCTCCTCGGGACGCTCGTCCACGAGCACCACCATCAGGTGGACCTCGGGGTTGTTGGCGGTGATCGCGTTGGCGATCGCCTGCATCACGAGCGTCTTGCCGGCCTTCGGCGGGGAGACGATCAGGCCGCGCTGGCCCTTGCCGACCGGCGAGACCAGGTCGATGATCCGGCCCGTCATGTTCAGCGGGGTGGTCTCGAGGCGGAAGCGCTCCTGGGGGTAGAGCGGCGTGAGCTTCTGGAACTCCGGCCGGTCCTTGGCCTTCTCCGGCGCGTCCGCGTTGATCGTGTCGATGCGCACGAGGGGGTTGAACTTCTCGCGGCGCTCGCCGTCCTTCGGCGCCTTGATCGCGCCGGTGACGATGTCGCCCTTGCGCAGGCCCCACTTCTTGACCATCGACAGCGACACGTAGGCGTCGTTCGGGCCGGGCAGGTAGCCGGTGGTGCGGACGAACGCGTAGTTGTCCAGGACGTCGAGGATGCCGGAGATCTCGATCACCACGTCGTCCTCGGACAGCACCGGCTCGGACTCCATGCGCTCCAGGCCCATGCCGCCGGTGGGACGCCCGCCGCGACGGTTCTGGCGATCGCGGTTGCGGCGACGGCGGCTGCGGCGGCCCCCGCCGAACTCGTCGTCGTCGTTGTTGTTGCTGCTGTTGTTGTTGCTGCGCTGCTGCGACGGCTGCTGGCGCGGCTGCTCGGCCACCCGTGCCTCGCCGCCGGAGGACGACTCGTCGGCGTTGCCGCCGCGGCGCCGGTTCGGCCGGCCACCGCCCTCGGCGCGCAGCGCCTCGAGGCGGGCGGCGACGTCGTCGCCACCGGGCAGGGCGGGCTGCGCGTCACCGGCGGTGTTCACCGGCGCGGCGGCCTCGGCGCCCTCGGCGCGGGCGCCACGGCTCCGGCGCGAGCGCTGGCCACCGTCGCCGTCGCGCTGGTCACCGTCCCGCTGGCCGCCGTCACGCTGGTCGGCGTCACGCTGCTCCGGGGCGGGGGCGTCGGCGGGAGCCTTCGCACCGCGCCGGCCGGACGTGCCGCCGGACCGGGCGGACCCCTGGGCCGCCTTGATCGCCTCGATCAGGTCGCCCTTGCGCATGGCGCCGGTGCCCTTGAGGCCCAGCGACGAGCCGAGCTGCTTCAGCTCGGGCAAGAGCATGCCTTCCAGCCCGGACCCGCGACGCTTGGCGTCTGTGGTCGTGGCTTCGATCGTGTCGGTCACTGACTTCCTTTCGGATCGGGCGGCCCTCCGGCCCTGCCGGGCAGGCACGCCCCGTGCTCGCAATGAGCTGCTCTGAATGACATCCAGATCCGAAATGCCGAACAGCATTCACGAAGACGTGCTGCAGGGATTTCTCGACGAATGGGTGGCTACTTCGCGTCCGTCCTGCCCGATCTGAGGGGCGTCGCGCTCCAGGCGCGCACTCCACTGTAGCACCCGGGCGGCCCCGAGCGAGGAACGCTAGGCGAGCGCCGTGGAGAACGCCTCCCGCAGGCCGTCGTAGTCGGTCACCACCGGGAACCTCGGGAACTCCGCCACCACGTTGGCCGGCGGACGGAACAGGATGCCCGCATCCGCCTCGGCGAGCATCGCGACGTCGTTGTACGAGTCGCCCGTGGCGACCACGCGGTAGTTGAGGTGGTGGAACGCCCGCACGGCCGCCCGCTTCGAGTCCGGCTGCCGCAGCGTGTAGCCGACCACCCGGTCGTCCCTGACCTGGAGCCTGTGGCACAGCAGCGTGGGGTGGCCGAGCTGGGCCATCAGCGGCATGGCGAACTCGTAGAACGTGTCGGACAGGATCACGACCTGGAACCGGGCGCGCAGCCAGTCGAGGAATCCGGCCGCGCCGGGCATCGGGCCCATGGCGGCGATCACGTCCTGGATCTGCGACAGACGGATCCCGTGGGCATCGAGCACGTGCAGCCGGTGCCGCATCAGCTCGTCGTAGTCGGCGATGTCCCGCGTGGTGAGCCTGAGCTCCTCGATCCGGGTGGTCTCCGCGACCCGGATCCAGATCTCGGGGACGAGGACACCCTCGAGGTCGAGGCAGGCCAGGTCCATCAGGCCCCCTCGACCCGCATCACGGCGATCTCCGGGTGCACCTCCGGCATCAGCCGCAGCTCCGACAGGGCCGCGTCCACCTGCTCCTGCGTGGCCTGGTGGGTCATCACGCCGAGGCGCGCCTCCGCGCCCTCGCTCTCCTGCCGCACGGCCTGGAGCGACACCTGGTGGCTGGCGAAGCAGGTGGCCACCTGGGCGAGCACGCCGGGCTCGTCGTGCACGGTCATCGACACGTAGTAGCGGGAGCGGACGCGCCCGGCCGGGGTGATCCCGCGGGCGGAGTACGTCGACTCCGCCGGGCCCCGGGCCCCACGGACGCGGTTGCGCGCGGCCGTGACCAGGTCACCGAGAACAGCGGACGCGGTCGGCGACCCGCCGGCACCCGGACCCATGAACATCAGCCGGCCGGCGTGACGCGACTCGATGAACACCGCGTTGTACGCGCCGGGGATCGCCGCGAGCGGGTGCGAGACCGGCACCATCGTCGGGTGGACGCCGACGGCGATCGTGCCGTCCTCGCTCAGCGCGCACCGGGCGAGGAGCTTCACCACGCAGCCCATCTCCCGTGCCGCGGCGATGTCGGCGCTGGTGATGCCGGTGATGCCCTCGCGGGACACGTCCGACAGCTTCACCCGCGTGTGGAACGCCAGGCTGGCCAGGATCGCGGCCTTGGCCGCGGCGTCGTAGCCCTCGACGTCGGCGGTGGGGTCGGCCTCGGCGAAGCCCAGTTGCTGCGCCTCGGCGAGGACGGACGCGAAGTCGGCGCCGGCGGTGTGCATCTTGTCGAGGATGAAGTTCGTGGTGCCGTTGACGATGCCCATGACGGCGGTGACCTCGTCGCCCACCAGCGACTCCCGCAGCGGACGGATGATCGGGATCGCACCGGCGACGGCCGCCTCGTAGTACACGTCCACCCCTGCTGCCTCGGCCGCGGCGTAGATGGTGCCGCCGTCGGAGGCGAGCAGGGCCTTGTTCGCCGTGATCACCGACGACCCGGCGCCGATCGCGGCGAGGATCAGGCTGCGGGCGGGCTCGATGCCCCCCAGCAGCTCGATCACCAGGTCGACGTCGGGACGGCTGGCCAGCGTCATCGCGTCGTCGGTCAGCAGGGCCCGGTCGATGCCGGGACGTTCCAGCGACAGCCGCCGGACGGCGATCCCGACGAGCTCGAGCGGGCGGCCGATCCGGGCACGGAGGTCGTCGGCCTGCTCGATCAGCAGCCGCGCGACCTGCGAGCCGACCACACCGCAACCGAGCAGCGCCACCTTCAGGGGCGTGGCCTCGTCCATCGTCATACCTCGTTCTCCGCGAGCCCGGCGTCGAGCGCCAGGAGGTCGTCCAGGGTCTCGCGGCGCAGCAGCGTACGGATCTGCCCGTCCCGGACCGCGACCACGGGGGGCCGCGGGGTGTGATTGTAGTTGCTGGCCATCGACCGGCTGTACGCGCCGGACGCCGGCACGGCGAGCAGGTCGCCGATCGCCACGTCCGCGGGCAGGAACTCGTCGCGGACGAGGATGTCGCCGCCCTCGCAGTGCAGGCCCACCACGCGGGAGACGACGGGCTCCGCAGCGGACGCCCGGGAGGCGAGGCTGGCCGAGTACTCCGCGGCGTAGAGCGCGGGACGGATGTTGTCGCTCATGCCGCCGTCGACGGAGAGGTAGCGGCGGTTCAGGCCGCCGCCCACGTCCACCGGCTTCACCGTGCCCACCCGGTACAGGGCGAGCCCCGCCGGTCCGACGATCGCGCGCCCGGGCTCGATCGACAGCTCCGGCACCGACAGTCCGAACCCGCGGCACTCGTGCGCGACGATCTCGCGCAGCCCCGCTGCCAGCTGCTCGGGGGAGGACGGGTCGTCCTCCTTCGTGTAGGCGATGCCGAAGCCGCCGCCCAGGTCGAGCTCGGCGAGTTCGATGCCGGTGGCCTCCCGGAACTGGGAGAACAGCTTCAGCGTGCGACGCGCCGCAACCTCGAAGCCGTTGGTGTCGAAGATCTGGCTGCCGATGTGGGAGTGGATCCCGAGCAGGTCCAGCCGCGGGCTGTGGTGGCACCGGAACAGGCCGACCAGGGCCTGCCCGCCCGTGATCGAGAAGCCGAACTTCTGGTCTTCGTGCGCGGTGGCGATGTACTCGTGGGTGTGCGCCTCGACGCCGGTGGTCACGCGGACCATCACGCGGGCGGTGGTGTCCAGTTCGGCGCAGAGCCGCTCCAGGCGGGTGATCTCGTCGGAGGAGTCGACGATGATCCGGCCGACGCCCCGCTCGAGGGCGAGCCGCAGTTCGGTCTCGGACTTGTTGTTGCCGTGCAGCGCGATCCGCGCCGGGTCGAAGCCCGCCCGCAGGGCGACGGTCAACTCGCCGAGCGAGGCGACGTCGAGGCTGAGCCCCTCCTCGCCGACCCAGGCCGCGACCGTGCCGCACAGGAACGACTTGCCCGCGTAGTACACGGTCCAGCCGGCGAAGGCGTCGCGCCACGCGCGTGCCCGCTCACGGAAGTCCGCCTCGTCGAGCACGTAGGCCGGTGTCCCGACCACCTCGGCGAGGTCGGTGAGGCGGACGCCGCCCACGGTGATGACCCCGTCGTCCTCGCGGTGGACGGTCGAGCTCCACAGCTTGGGAGTGAGCGCATTGACGTCCTCCGGCCGCGTCAGCCACACCGGCGCCGGCGTGGTGACGTCGGCGTGGATCGAGCCCGCCACGTGCATGTGAGTCATGGCGGCAACAGTGCCACAGTCGCCCGCTCAGCCGCCCGTCGTGACCCGGATCTGGACGTCCCGGGCCTCCCACAGCCGCAGGCCCGCGGCATCGGCAACGGGCACGGCGTCCGCGGCCACCTCGAGCCGGCCGCAGGCGGCACCCAGGCAGCGCTCGTCGAAGCGGACGCCCCAGACGGTGAAGAACTGGCCGAGGGTGATCTCCTTCACCCCGGCACCCTCCAGCCAGACGGTGCCACTGTCGTCATGGGTGTGCGCAGGCGCCTGGAGAGCGCGCGGGCGATCGATCCCGATGTTCGGCACGAGCGGGACCGCGACACCGTCGATCTCGATCGAGAGCGTGAGCACCTTCTGGTTCGACCTGTCGTCGAGCCGGGAGGCGGGCACCCCCGCGGCGTCGAAGTAGGAGATGCCGTCACGGGGCGCCGGCCACGGCGGAGGGCTGGTCCGCAGTTCCGCGGGAGCGGGCGCCGCCTGCGCGACGCACGCGGCGAGTGCGGGGACGCAGGCCAGCGCGACCAGCAGCCGCCGCACCCGTCCCCCCATGCCGATGAGACTAGCCGGACAACTGTTTGCTACAGTCGCCTTCGGCCCACGCGGGCCGGGCCCCCGTAGCTCAGGGGATAGAGCACCGCCCTCCGGAGGCGGGAGCAGAGGTTCGAATCCTCTCGGGGGCGCCATCGGCGCAGGACACCCACCGGCGGACCACACGGTCCGCCGGTTCCGCATTTCCCGCCCCATTTCACCAAATCGACCACCGCCCCGGCGGGTACGTTCTCCCCGGGGTGACCCGTAGGTAACATCGAGCCGGACAGCAGCCGGTCGTGATCAGGGAAGAAGGCGATTGTGGCCCACACGCCGCAGGACGTGAGGAACGCCGAGGACTCCGTCGACTTCGGAGCCAACGACTGGCTCATCGAGGAGATGCGCGAGCAGTTCGAGAGCGACCCCACCTCTGTCGACCCCGCCTGGGTCGAGTACTTCACCAACGGCTCCGGTCGTGCCACGGATGCCACTGCGGGGGGTGCGGCCTCCCCGGTCGCTCCGGAGGTCGCCGCGCCGGCGGCACCCGCTCCGGTTCCCGCGAACGGGTCGCAGCCCGCCGCCTCCGCCGGCACTCCCGCGCCCGTGGCCCCGCCAGCCGACGCCCCTGCTGCCACGACCCCCGCCGAGCCCGCGGTCGAGGCCCCCCGTCCACAGGCGTCCGCGCCCACCGTCCAGCCCGGTGGCGCCACGCCCGGCACGCCCGAGAGCCCGGGCTCGGGACGGGGACTGTCCGCCGACCGCCCCCGCGTCCAGCCGGTCGTGGAGAAGGAGCAGTCCGAGCCGGTCCGGACGCCGTTGCGCGGGGCACCGCTGCGCACCGCGAGCAACATGGACGCCTCGCTGGCGATGCCGACCGCCACCAGCGTGCGCGACGTCCCGATGAAGCTGGCCATCGACCAGCGGCAGATGATCAACGCCCACCTGTCCCGCTCCACCGGCGGCAAGGTGTCGTTCACCCACCTCATCGGCTGGGCGATGGTGCAGGCGCTCAAGGCCTACCCGGAGATGAACAACTCCTACGACGTCGTCGACGGCAGGCCGGTGCTCGTCACTCCGGCCTCGATCAACCTGGGCCTCGCGATCGACGTGAAGAAGGCCGACGGCACCCGCCAGCTGCTCGTGCCGAACATCAAGAACTGCGAGGACCTGAACTTCTCGCAGTTCTGGTCGGCGTACGAGGGGCTGGTCAAGCGGGCCCGCGACAACGCGCTCACCGTGGCCGACTTCGCCGGCACCACCGCGACGCTGACCAACCCCGGCGGACTGGGCACCAACCACTCCGTCCCCCGGCTGATGGCCGGCCAGGGCCTGATCCTCGGCGTCGGCTCGATCGACTACCCGCCGGAGTTCCAGGGCGCGAGCAACGCCCGCCTCACCCAGCTCGGGGTCTCCAAGGTCACGACGCTCACGTCCACCTACGACCACCGGGTGATCCAGGGCGCGCAGTCCGGCGAGTTCCTGCGCCGCATGCACGAGCTGCTCATCGGCCGCCACGACTTCTACGACGACATCTTCGACGCGCTGCGCGTGCCCTACACGCCGATCCGCTGGGCCAGCGACGCGAGCGACGAGAAGCTGGGCTCGATCCCCCGCAGCGCCCGCATCTTCTCCCTCATCAACGCCTACCGGACGCTCGGCCACTTCATGGCCGACATCGATCCGCTGGAGTACCGCCAGCGCACCCACCCCGAACTCGCGCTGGAGTACCACGGCCTCACCCTGTGGGACCTCGACCGCGAGTTCCCCGTGGGCAGCTTCGGCGGGCACACCGGCGAGGTGGCGACGCTGCGCGACATCCTCGCGATGCTGCGCGGCTCGTACTGCCGCTCGGTGGGGGTGGAGTACATGCACATCTCCGACAACGAGCAGCGCACGTGGATCCAGGAGCGGTTCGAGCGTCCCTTCGTGCCGTGGCCGCGGGAGGAACACCTGCGGATCCTCGACAAGCTCAACGAGGCGGAGATCTTCGAGACCTTCCTCCAGACGAAGTTCGTCGGCCAGAAGCGGTTCTCCCTCGAGGGCGGGGAGTCCACGATCGTGTTCCTGGACGAGCTGTGCGAGCGCGCCGCGGACACCGGGCTGGACGAGGCGATCATCGGCATGCCGCACCGTGGCCGGCTGAACGTGCTGGCCAACATCGTCGGCAAGTCCTACGGCCAGATCTTCCGCGAGTTCCAGGGCAACTACGACCCCCGCCTGTCCCAGGGCTCGGGCGACGTGAAGTACCACCTGGGCTCGGAGGGCCAGTTCACGGCGGCGAGCGGACGCACGATCAAGACCTCCGTGGCGGCGAACCCGTCCCACCTCGAGGCCGTCGACCCGGTGGTGCAGGGCATCGCGCGCGCCAAGATCGACCGAGTGGGCAAGGTGCCCGGCTGGCCGGTGCTGCCGATCCTCCTGCACGGCGACGCGGCGTTCGCCGGCCAGGGCGTGGTCTACGAGACCCTCCAGATGAGCCAGCTGCGCGCGTACAAGACCGGCGGCACGATCCACCTGGTGGTGAACAACCAGGTCGGCTTCACGACCGCGCCGATCGAGTCCCGCTCGTCCATCTACGCCACCGACGTGGCCAAGGCCGTCCAGGCGCCGATCTTCCACGTCAACGGCGACGACCCCGAGGCGGTCGCCCGGGTCGCGCAGGTCGCCTACGACTTCCGCCAGCGCTTCGCCAAGGACGTCGTCGTCGACCTCGTCTGCTACCGCCGCCGCGGCCACAACGAGGGCGACGACCCCAGCTTCACCCAGCCGCTGATGTACGACCTGATCGAGCAGAAGCGCAGCGTCCGCAAGCTCTACACCGAGGCCCTGATCGGACGCGGCGACATCTCCACCGAGGACGCCGAGGGCGTCATCGCGAAGTTCCGCGACCGCCTGGAGAGCGTCTTCCGCGAGGTGCGGGAGGCGACGGACGCCGACGACGACGACTACCGCAAGGTGCCGTACTACCCCGCCAAGCTGGGCAAGGACCGCGGCACGGCGATCACCGCGGAGCAGATGGAGGCCGTCGCCGCCGCGCACCTCACCTTCCCCGACGACTTCACCGTCCACCCCAAGGTGCTGCCGCAACTCCAGCGACGCGCCGACAGCATCCGCAACGGCCCGGTCGACTGGGCGACCGCGGAACTGCTGGCGTTCGGGTCGCTGCTGATGGAGGGACGGCCCGTCCGCCTCACCGGCCAGGACAGCCGCCGCGGCACCTTCAGCCAGCGGTTCGCAGCCGTGATCGACCGCGTCGACAACCGCGCCTACGTGCCGCTGAAGCACCTCGCGCCCGACCAGGGCAAGTTCCACGTGTTCGACTCCCTCCTCAGCGAGTACGCCACGATGGGCTTCGAGTACGGCTACTCGGTCGCCGCCCCGGACGCACTGGTCTGCTGGGAGGGTCAGTTCGGCGACTTCGCCAACGGCGCCCAGACCATCGCCGACGAGTTCATCGCGTCCGGCAACGCCAAGTGGACGCAGAAGTCCGGCGTCGTCCTGCTGCTCCCCCACGGGTACGAGGGCCAGGGGCCCGACCACTCCTCGGCCCGCATCGAGCGGTGGCTGACGCTGTGCTCGGAGGGGGCGCTGGCTGTCTGCCAGCCGTCCACGCCGGCGAGCTACTTCCACCTCCTGCGCACCCACGCGTACGTGAACTGGCACCGGCCGGTGGTGATCGCCACGCCCAAGTCGATGCTGCGCTCGAAGATGGCGGTCTCGCCCCGCTCGGAGTTCCTCGAGGGGCGCTGGCAGCCGGCGATGGGCGACCCGACGATCACCGACCCGACCACGGTCGAGCGCATCGTGCTGTGCTCGGGCAAGATCCGGTGGGAGCTCGTCCAGGCGCGTGCCGAGGCCGGGCTCGACCAGAAGGTCGCGATCCTGCCGCTGGAGCGGCTCTACCCGCTGCCCGCGCGCGAACTGGCCGCGGAACTGGCGAAGTACCCGCACGTCAGCGACATCCGCTGGGCGCAGGACGAGCCCGAGAACCAGGGAGCCTGGTGGTTCCTCCAGCTGCACCTGCCGGCGGCCGTGGCGGCGTTCCTGCCGGGCTACGACCTCCGGATGACCGGGATCACCCGCCCCGCGGCGTCCGCGCCATCGGTGGGCTCGGTGAAGGTGCACCAGGCCCAGGAGGCCGACCTGATCGCCCGGGCGCTGGCCGGCTGATGTATTTCACCGACCGCGGCATCGAGGAGCTCGCCGACCGGCGAGGCGAGGAGGAGGTCAGCCTCGCCTGGCTGTCCGAGAAACTGAGCCTGTTCGTCGACCTGTACCCGGAGCACGAGAATGCCGTCGAGCGACTGGCCACCTGGCTGGCTCGCCTCGACGACGAGGAGGACTGAGGTGCTCACCGACCAGGCGGCGGGCGCGTTCCGCGCACTCACCGGCACCGATCCCGTCGGGGTCTGGTCCGGACCCGGCCGGATCAACCTGATCGGCGAGCACACCGACTACAACGACGGGTTCGTGTTGCCGTTCGCCCTGCCGCAGGCCGCGTTCCTGGCCGCGTCCCCGCGCACGGACGGACGGTGGCGGCTCCGCTCGGTCGACCTCGACGACACCGTCGAACTCGGCCTGGACGAGCTGGTGCCGGGCACCCCGGGCTGGCACTCCTACCTGGCCGGCGTGGTGTGGGCGCTGCGGGAGGCCGGCCACGAGGTCGTTGGTGCAGACCTTGTCCTCACCTCCGACGTGCCGCTCGGCGCTGGACTGTCCTCCTCCGCGGCCATCGAGTGCGCGGCCCTCACCGCGCTCGCCGACCTCAACGGCCTCGACATCGCGCCGATGGACAGGGCCAAGCTCGCCCGGGTGGCGGAGAACGCCTACGTCGGCGCGCCCACCGGACTGCTCGACCAGGCGGCGTCCACCCTGTGCGTCGCCGACCACGCCCTGTTCCTCGACTGCCGGACCCTGGAGACGCAGCAGGTGCCGCTCGCGGTCACCGCGGCCGGGCTGGAGATCCTCGTGATCGACACCCGCACCCGGCACAGCCATGTGGACGGCGAGTACGCCGCGCGGCGGGCCAGCTGCGAGGAGGCGTGCCGCCTCCTCGGCGTCCCGGCCCTTCGTGACGTCACCGACCTCGACGATGCCCTGGCGCGCCTCCCCGAGCAGACCGGACGGCGTGTCCGCCACGTCGTCACCGAGAACCAGCGGGTGCTGGACGCGATGACGGCGCTCGCCGCGGGCGACTACCCCGGGCTGGGGCGGCTGATGACGGCGTCGCACGCGTCCATGCGCGACGACTACGAGATCACGGAGGCGAGCGTCGACCTGGCGGTGGAGGTCGCTCTGGCCGAGGGCGCACTGGGGGCGCGGATGACCGGTGGCGGCTTCGGCGGCTGCGTGCTGGCCCTCGTGTCCGCGGACCGGGTGGACGCGGTGTCGGAGGCGGTGATCGCGGCCTTCGCCGCCGCAGGGCTGCCGCAGCCCGTCACCTTCCTCGGTCGTCCCTCGGCAGGGGCTCGCCGAGTTCGTTGACCTGCCCCGGCTCGCGCCGCAGGTGGAGGGCTGCGCTAGTCGCGGGGAGCGCGGCGGCGACCGCCGTGACCGCGGACACCGCGACCCCCAGCCACAGCCACCCGGACGAGCCGGTGAAGGTGACGCCGGCGGCCAGGTTGAGCAGCGAGAACGCCACGACGGGCCCCCGGCCGAACAGGCTCCGGCGCCACAGGCCCCAGGCGGCGGCCAGCATGGCGGCCCCGTAGACGAGGAGCACCAGGCCGACACCACCGCTGAAACTGCCGTGCCCTGCGGCGAGCGAGGCGATCGCGAGGACGACCAGCGCCACCCCGGCGAGGGCGGCGCCGACCACCGCGACCACGAGGGGCAGCGGGCGTTCGGGAGCGGTGCCGGGCATGCGCGCCAGCGTAGCGCCGGGCTCCGGGCGGTCCGTGCATCGGGGCGAGCCACGCCGCGGCACATGTGCAAAAACACGCGGGGATCTTGTGCTGGCAAGCTACAGTTGTCAGTCTGGACGCCGGGCGTGTGCTTTGTCGCAGCGCCCGGTGAGGTCTGCATCGGGCCTACCGCCGTTTTCCGGCCCACCTACTCAAGGAGTGTTACTTCATGGACTGGCGCCACAGGGCTGCCTGCCTGACCGAGGATCCGGAGCTGTTCTTCCCGATCGGCAATACCGGACCCGCCTTGATGCAGATCGCCGAGGCCAAGAAGGTCTGTCGACGCTGCGAGGTGCGCGAGGCCTGCCTGCAGTGGGCGCTGGACGCCGGACAGGACCATGGTGTGTGGGGCGGGCTCAGCGAGGACGAGCGCCGCGCCATGAAGCGCCGCGCCGCCCGCATGCGCGTCCGCAACAGCTGACCACTCCCGCGCCCGAGCGGCGCCCCGACCGGCCCGTGGAGCGGGCCTCTCAGATCAGGGGAACCCGGACCGTCGCCGTGGTGGCGTCGTCCTCCGAGGCCAGTGAGAACTCCCCGCCCAGGTCGGCGACCAGGGTGCTGACGATCGACAGCCCGAGGCTGGTCGAGCTGGTGATCCGGAAGCCCTCGGGCAGCGGCTCCCCGTGGTTGACCACCTCCACCACCAGCTCGCCGTCCTGCTGCTGCGGGCGCACCAGCACCTCGCCCGACTGGTCGCGCAGGCCGTGCTCCACGGCGTTCTGGCACAGCTCGGTGAGCACGAGCGAGAGGCTCGTCGCCACGTCCGCCGGCACGTAGCCGAACGACCCCTGCCTCACCATCCGCACCTTGCCGCCGGTGGCGGCCACGTCGCCGACCATCCGCAGCAGCCGGTCCGCCACGTCGTCGAACTTCACCGCGGAGTCGAACGCCTGGCTGAGGATCTCGTGGACGACCGCGATGGCCGCCACCCGCTTCATGGCGTCGTTCAGCGCGCCCTTGGCCTCGGGGGAGGCGATGCGGCGGGCCTGCAGTCGCAGCAGCGCGGCCACCGTCTGGAGGTTGTTCTTCACGCGGTGGTGGATCTCGCGGATGGTCGCGTCCTTGGTGACGAGCTGCCGCTCGCGCGAGCGCAGTTCTGTCGTGTCGCGGCACATCACGAGCAGCCCGTCCGGCCCGTCGCCGGACGTCAGCGCGAGCACTCGGAGGCGGACGTTGGCCGTGCTCGTCTCCAGGTCGAGTTCGGACGACCCGCGGCCGACCAGCGTCGCGGCCAGCGGACGGTCCACCGGCGTGCGCTCCTTCAGCAGCGAGCGGGTGACCGCGACGAAGTCCTCGCCGTACAGGTCGCTGGCCAGGCCGAGGCGGCGGTACGCGCTCAGCGCGTTGGGGCTGGCGAAGACGATCTGGCCCGACGGGGCCACCCGGATCATGCCGTCGCCGACCCGCGGTGACACCCACGGCACCCGCCGGTCGCCACCGAGCGGGAACTCGTGCCGGTGCACCATGCCGGCGATGACCTGCGCCGCCTCGAGGTAGGCGTCCTCGAGCGCGCCCGGTGCCCGCACGCCCATCTGGTTGGTGTGCATCTCGACGACGCCCAGCACCTGGTCGCCCTTGATGATCGGGATGGCCTGGACGTCGACCGGGATGCCGGCGTGGAGCTTGTTGCCGCTGGTGTGACTGATCTGCTGGGACAGGAACGCCTCGGTCACCAGGTGCTCGGGGTCGTAGGCGATCTCCTCCCCCACCACGTCGTCCTCCAGCGAGGTCGGGCCGGTGGTCGGACGCACCTGCGCGCACGCCCAGAAGACGTTCGGGTCGCTGTCGGGCACCCACAGGATCAGGTCGGCGAACGCCAGGTCGGCCAGCAGCGACCACTCGTCGACGAGCTGGGTGAGCCACTGGCAGTCCTCGTCGGTGAGAACGCAATGGCGCCTGATCACCTGCTCCATCGTCTCCATGCCCGCCACCCTACTGACTCCGGTTGGACCGTCCGGGCAGGGGCTGGCAGAATGGGCCCTCGCGTCGATCGACGCGCCGAAACGTCGACTGCTAGGAGACCACGATGGGTAAGGGTGGCCGTAAGCGCCGTTCCCGCAGGAAGAGCGCTGCTAACCACGGCAAGCGCCCGAACGCCTGAGGATCGCCGCCGGAACGTCGAACCCCCGCCCGTGGGCGGGGGTTTCGTCATTCCCGGGGACGCGAGCCGGCGGATCCGCCGCGCTCAGTCGGTCTCGGTGATCACCACGGTGCGGGTGTAGGTGGCCTGCACGCGCAGCCGGAGGGTGTCGGGCGCCTTCTCCTCCGAACAGCACTTGCGGATCAGCAGGCGCATGGCGTCCTCGACCTGGTAGTGGTCCAGGCACGGCTCACAGGCGAGCAGGTGGGCGCGGATCTCGTCCGCCTCCTCCTCGGTGAGCTCGTGGTCGTGGAACTCGTAGAGGTGCTGCAGCACCTCCGTGCAGTCCTCGAACTCATGCATCATCGCGGTCACCACCGATCAGGCCGTGCTCACGGGCGAAATCGGCGAGGGAGGCACGCAGCTGGTTGCGTCCACGGTTCAGCCTCGACATCACCGTGCCGATCGGGGTGCCCATGATCTCGGCGATCTCCTTGTACGAGAAGCCCTCCACGTCGGCGAGGTACACGGCGAGCCGGAAGTCCGGCGACAGGGCGTTCATCGCGTCGGTCACCGCCGAGTGGGGCATGCGGTCGAGCGCCTCCATCTCGGCCGAGCGGAGCCCGGTCGAGGTGTGCGCCTCCGCGCGGGCGAGCTGCCAGTCCTCGACCTCCTGCCCGGACGTCTGCGGCTGGCGCTGCTTCTTGCGGTAGGTGTTGATGAAGGTGTTCGTCAGGATCCGGTACAGCCAGGCCTTGAGGTTCGTGCCGGGCGTGAACTGGTGGAACGAGGCGTACGCCTTCGCGTAGGTCTCCTGGACGAGGTCCTCGGCGTCGGACGGGTTGCGCGTCATCCGCAGGGCGGCGCCGTAGAGCTGGTCGAGGTAGGCGAGGGCCTCGCCCTCGAACCGCTCGGCACGCTCCTGGTCGGTCTCCGGCCGGTCGAGGTCTGTCGCCTCGGGCATGGTTGGCAGGTTCATCACGAACGAGCCTAGCGGGTGCTCACGACGGGTCCCGGGGACGGCGAGGCGGGCGGCCGGGTCCAGGGTGTCGATCACGCCCTCCTCAACGGGTGTGACGGCGGCGGTTATTCCGCCAGCGGCACGATCAGCTCCGGCCCGTCGTTCGCCACCTTGTTCACGGCCATCGACACCGGGTAGGCCTCCAGCTGCGGCGCGGGCACCGTCAGCAGGCCCCGGGCGTCCCCGGCGAAGGAGGGGTCGAGCCAGGCGTCCCAGTTCTCCCTGGTCACCGCCAGCGGCATCCGGTCGTGGATGTGGCCGACCTCGTCCGCGGCGGAGGTCGTGATCACCGTGGCGGTCGTCAGCCATTGCCCGTCGGGCGCCTTCCAGAACTCGTAGAGCCCGGCCATCACGAACAACCCACCCCCCGCAGGCCGGATGAAGTAGGGCTGCTTCGCCGGCCTGCCGCCCACCTGAACGGGATACCACTCGTAGTAGCCGTCGGCGGGCAGCAGGCACCGCCGGGAGGCGAACGCCTTGCGGAAGGCGGGCTTCTCGGCGACGGTCTCCATGCGGGCGTTGATCAGCCGCGCCGCGCCGGAGGCGTCCTTCGCCCACGACGGCACCAGTCCCCAGCGGACCCCGGCCAGCACGCGGGCGCGGCCGCCCGGCCGGTCGCGCTCGAACACCGCCGGCACCGGGTCGGTCGGGGCGATGTTGTAGTCGGGGCCGGGGAGGGGTCCGGCCACCTCGTCGATCTCGAAGTACTCCTCGAGGTCCTCCCCCGCCTGCGACAGCGCATAGCGTCCGCACATGGCACCGACCCTACGCCGTGCCCCCGACACCCGGCCGGTGCGCACCGGACGCGCCCAGGGCCTCCCGGACGCGTCCTGCCAGGCGCGGCGGCACGACCGAGTCCGGGTCGCGCAGGCCGCCCAGGGCAGCGGTCACCCCGACGATGCCGGCGTACAGGGCAGGGCAGGTGGGGCAGCCGGCCAGGTGCGCCTCGAGGCGGGTGCGCTCGCGGGTGCCCAGCTCGCCGGCCAGGTAGTCGTCGATGCGGCTGCGCGCCTGCCAGCAGTTCAGCGGCACCCCGGTCAGCGCCGCCCGCCGCTCGGCGCCGCGCGCCAGGGCGGAGACGAGCATCTCCCGTCCCCGCCGGATCCGCTGCTTGGACGCCGCCAGCGAGACGCCCTGCACCTCGGCCACGGCGCGGGCGGTGAGACCCTCGACGTCGTGCAGGACGACGGCCGTCCGGTACGCGACGGGCAGGCGGAGCAGGGCGTCCCGCAGTTCCTCGCGCTGCTCGGCCCGCTCGATCACGACCTCCGCGGCGACCGTGTAGGCGTCGTCGCGCCAGGCGGCCTCGACCGCGTCGACCAGTTCCTCCTCCGCCCGCAGCTCGGGCGCCGTCCGACGGGTGCCGTCGACGAACCGGGTGAACATGATCCGGTGCAGCCAGGTGGCCACCGACGCCTCCCCGCGGAACTGGTCGGCGCGCTCCAGCGCCCTGACCACCGTGTCCTGGACGAGGTCCTCGGCCGCCTCGCGGTCCCGGGTCAGCAGGAGGGCGTACCGCAGCAGGCCCGGCACCTCGCCGGCCACTCGCTCCCCCAGTTCCTGCACGGCTCGAAATCTAGCCGTCCGACGGCGCGTCCCCGCTCACTTCGCCGAAGGGACCTTGCACGTGTTCACCCCGAACAGCCGGTACAGGGGGCAGAAGCCCACCAGTGCGGTCACCAGCAGCACGCCGGCCACCACGAACAGCAGGATGCCGCCCACCGTGCCCGCTCCGGTGAGCACGGCGATCAGTGCGGCGACCGCCGCCAGGCCGATCCGGATGATCTTGTCGGTGCTTCCCACGTTGGTCGTCATGACCGTTTCCTCTCCTCGGGTTTCCTCACCAGCACTGACGCGCCGGCGGGCCGAAGGGATACACGCGATCGGGACGCGCTTGGCACCCGGTGTCGATCGGGGTAGTAATAGGGCATGAGTCTTCTGCGCTTCGTCGCCCGGTCGATGCTCGCCAGCTACTTCGTGATCAACGGCATCAAGGCGATCCAGCACCCCGAGGAGCTGGTGCCCGCCGCAGAGCCGGTCGCGGACAAGGTGCTGCCCCTGGTGGCCTCGACCGTCCCCGAGTCGGTGCGGGGCTACCTGCCCGAGGACACCGCCGGTCTGGTCAAGCTCACCGGGGCGCTCCAGGTGGTCGGTGGCCTCAGCCTCGCCACGGGGCTGGGACGGCGCTGCGGGGCGGGCATCCTCGCCGCCACGATGGTTCCGCACGTCCTCGCGACGAACCCCCTGAAGGGGCCGGACAAGGCCACGACCCGCGCCCTGCTGTCCAAGAACGTGGCGCTGCTCGGGGGCGTGCTGCTGGCCGCCCAGGACACCGAGGGCAAGCCCACCCTGGCCTGGCGCCTGCGCACCCAGAAGCAGCTGCTCGCCAAGGACGCCGCCCGCCGCAAGGCCGAGCTCGAGCGCGACGCCCGCGGAGCGGCCGAGGACGCGGCACGGATCGCCCGCCGTTCGGTGCGCAAGGCTCGCAAGAGCGTGGAGGGCGTGCTTTCTTGATCCCCTGGACGGCCCCGGTCGCCACGTCCCCGCTGCGCGGCCACGTGGTCGTCCCCGGATCGAAGTCCGCGAGCGCCCGCAGCCTCCTGCTCGCCTCGCTCGCCGACGCCCCGTCGCTGATCGACGGCGTGCTCGACTCCCGCGACACGGCCCTGATGCGCGCGGGGCTCACCGCGCTGGGTGCCCGGATCGAGGACGTCTCCGCCACCCGGGTGCGCGTCGTCCCCGCGGACGCCGTGACCGGGGGTGGCACCGTCGACTGCGGCCTGGCCGGCACCGTGCTGCGGTTCCTGCCGCCGGTGGCGGCGCTGTCGGCCACGCCCACCCGCTTCGTCGGCGACGAGGCGGCCTCCGCTCGTCCGGTGGCCGGGCTGCTGGGAGCACTGGCCGCGCTCGGCGCGACCGTCAGCGACCCGCCCGCGCTGCCGTTCACCGTGGCCGGCGGGCCGGTGTTCCGCGGAGGAACGGTCACCCTCGACGCGAGCCCGACCAGCCAGTTCGTCTCTGCCCTGCTGCTGGCCGGGGCCCGGTTCCCCGACGGTGTCACCGTCACCCACGCCGGCGGCCCGCTCCCCTCGCTGCCCCACATCGAGATGACGTGCGCGCTGCTGCGGCGCCGCGGCGTCCGGGTCGAGCGGACGGAGTCGTCCACCTGGCGGGTCGAGCCCGGGCCGATCGCCGCGGTCGACGAGACCGTCGAGCCGGACCTCACCAACGCCGCCACCATCCTCGCCGCGGCGCTCGTGACCGGCGGCGAGCTGACGACCGCCTGGCCGCAGGCGTCCGTGCAGGCGGCGGACGAGCTGCTGGAGGTGCTCGCAGCCTTCGGCGCACGGATCAGCTTCGACACCACCGCGTCCGGGGAGCGCCGGGTGAAGGTGTCCGGCGACGGTGTGCGCGGCGCCGACGTGGACCTGCACGCCGTCAGCGAGCTCACCCCCGCCGTGGCCGCGCTGGCCGCCGTCGCCGACGGGCCGAGCACGATCCGCGGCGTGGCCCACATCCGCGGGCACGAGACCGACCGGCTCGCCGCGCTCGCCGGGGGGTTGTCCGGGCTGGGCGTCGGCGTCACCGAGACCGCGGACGGCCTCCGGATCACGCCCGCACCCCGCCACGGCGGCACCTTCGCCACCCACGCCGACCACCGCCTCGCCCACGCGGCGGCGCTGGTCGGGCTGGTCACGCCGGGGGTCGAACTCGACGACGTGGGGTGCACCACCAAGACGCTCCCTGACTTCCCCGGCCTGTGGGCCTGCCTGATGGGCGGCGCCGCGTGAGCCGGGCCGGACGGGACGGGATCACCGACGACCCCCACGACGGCTACGAGCGGCCCGGACGCCGCTCGCGCCCGCGCACCAAGGACCGTCCCAGCTACGACCGGGCCGAGGTGGCCACGGTCGTCACCGTCGACCGCGGCCGGTACCGCTGCCTCGCGGCGGAAGACCGACCGCTGGTGACGGCCACCAAGGCCCGGACGCTAGGCCGCACGGGCGTGATCGTCGGCGACCGGGTGCGCCTGGTGGGCGACACCTCCGGCGACCAGGGGACGCTGGCCCGGATCGTCGGCGTCGAGGAGCGGCGGACGGTGCTGCGGCGCACGGCCGACGACGACGATCCCTTCGAGCGCCCGATCGTCGCCAACGCCGACCAGCTGGTGATCGTGGCCGCCCTGGCCGACCCGCCCCCGAGGGTGGGCATGATCGACCGCATCCTGGTGGCCGCCTACGACGCGGGGCTCGAGCCCCTGCTGGTGCTCACCAAGGCCGACCTGGCCGACCCCGACGGGCTGATGGCGACCTACCGCCCCCTCGGCCTCCCGGTGGTCGCCGTCGAGCCGGGCTCCGACCTCGGCGAGCTCCGCGACGCCCTCCGGGGTCACCACAGCGTGCTCGTCGGGCACTCGGGGGTCGGCAAGTCCACTTTGGTCAACGCCCTGATCCCGGGGGTCGACCGCCAGGTGGGCCACGTCAACGAGGTGACCGGCCGGGGCCGGCACACGTCCACGAGCGCCATCGCGCTGCGCCTTCCCGACGGCGACGGCTGGGTGATCGACACCCCCGGCGTCCGCTCGTTCGGGCTGAGCCACGTCACCCCGGACTCGATCGTGGCCGCCTTCCCCGACCTGTCGGAGATCGTGGAGGACTGCCCGCGCGGGTGCCGCCACGACACGGCGTCCCCGGAGTGCGCTCTCGACACCGCCGTCGCCGAGGGCCGGCTGTCGGCGGAGCGCCTCGAGTCGTTCCGCCGCATGGAGAAGGCGTTCGGGTAGCCCGCCCGGCGGGGCGCGTCCGACGGATCGGGCACCCGGCCACTAGATTGCTGGGCATGCCCGACCAAGCCCTGCTGGACGACCTCCGCCTTGCCCACGTCCTGGCCGACCAGGCCGACGCGATCACCACCGCCCGGTTCAAGGCGTCGGACCTGAGGGTCACGGCCAAGCCCGACCTCACGCCGGTGACCGACGCGGACACCGCCGTGGAGGACGCGCTGCGCACCATGCTGTCGCGCACCCGCCCGCGGGACGCCGTGCACGGCGAGGAGCGCGACGACTCCGGGTGGGGCCCGCGGCGCTGGGTGATCGACCCGATCGACGGGACGGCGAACTTCGTGCGCGGCGTCCCGGTCTGGGCCACCCTGATCGGGCTGATGGTGGGCGATGAGGTGGTGGCGGGCGTGGTCTCCGCTCCCGCGCTGTCGCGGCGCTGGTGGGCCTACTCCGGCGGTGGCGCGTTCACCGGCCGGACGCTGCTCCAGGGCCAGCCGGTGCGCACGTCGGCGGTGTCGTCCATCGAGGACGCGTCGCTGTCGTACTCCTCGATCAACGGGTGGGTCGAGTCCGGGCGCGGGCAGCAGTTCGTCGACCTGATGCGCGACTGCTGGCGCACCCGCGCCTACGGCGACTTCTGGAGCTACATGCTCGTGGCCGAGGGCGCGGTCGACCTGGCGGCCGAACCGGAACTGGCGCTGCACGACATGGCCGCGCTGACCGTGATCGTCACCGAGGCCGGCGGACGCTTCACCAACCTCGACGGGCGGGACGGCCCGCACGGGCCGGGAGCGATCGCCACCAACGGCGTGCTGCACGACGAGGTCGTGGCCCGCCTGGCCATCGACGCCGACTGAGCCGGTATGAGCCGGTGCCTCAGGCCACCGGCGAGGGCTCGGTGTGGGTGGTCACCCACAGCCGGGCCGTGACGGCCAGGCCGAGCACGAGCAGCCCGGAGGTCAGCACGAACGGCCAGGTGCGGTCCATGCCGGACAGCCAGCCGGAGATCCAGCCGAACGGGGCGGTGACCAGCATCACGCAGGTGCGCTGGATGGCCATCACCCGTGAGCGCTCGTGCTGGTCGACGTGCAGGGCGACCAGCGACTCGGCCAGCATGAAAAGGATGCTGCCGCCGAAGGCGTCCAGCAGCAGGCAGACGCCGAGCAGGGCGTAGGTGGAGAGGGTCGCCGTGCCCGCGGGCGCGGGGATCGTGACCAGCAACACCTGGCCCGCCAGGTAGACGCCGAACCCCCACAGGGTCGGACGCTGGAGGTGCCGGGCGTGGGTGAGCCGCGGGATGATCGTGAAGAAGAACAGCACCGACAGGATCGAGCGGACCATCGGGAAGAACGGCAGCAACGGGTCGGGCACCAACAGGTGCTGGTTGATCACCACCTGCCAGAACGTGCCGTTGACGAGGGCCACCGCCCCCACGATGGCCGCGATCGCCAGCGAGAACAGCGTCCCCTTCGACGACACGATGAGGCCGAGCACACCGCGGTACTCCCCCAGCAGCCGCCACGTGCTGACCCCGCGGGTCTGCTCGCGGCGCAGCCGTCCGGTGGCGGTCTCGGTGGACCAGCGGTAGAGGATCACGATCTTCGCGGTCATGATCACGAAGGCGTTCAGGTAGAGCAGGCGGACGGCCGGCTCGAGCCCGAACCGGGAGACCAGCAGTGCGGCGATCGGGGCGAACAGCGCGGAGAACTCCCCCGCCGCCTTCACCAGCGAGTACACCTTGGTGAGCTCGGAGCGGGACACGTCCTCCACGAGCAGGCAGTCCCAGGAGTTCTGCGTGACCTGCCAGGCGCCGTTGATCACCGCGGCCACCAGGAAGTACCAGAAGTTCTGCGCGACCGCCCAGATCAGGCACGGGATCGACCAGGCCACCACGTCGAAGACCGCGGTGGTCAGCCGGCGCCCGAGCTTGTCGGTGATCACGCCGCTGAGGAGGCCGAACACCACCTGCGACAGCATCGAGATCGTCGCCAGGAGGCCGATCTGCTCGTCGTGCACGCCCAGCGCCAGCATGAACACCGAGGCGTACGGCAGCACCAGCATCATCGACAGGCCCCACATGGGCTCGGTGTAGACGCACGCGCGCCCGTTCCCGCGCAGCCCGAGCAGGCTGCTCACGAGGCTGCTGGACGAGCGGGGCACCGGCTCAGTAAACACCGTCGCGGACCCGCTCCGCACACCGGCTCAGCCGCGGCTGGTCCGGATCCTCGGGACGGCGTCCAGCAGGGCCCTGGTGTAGGCGGTCGCCGGGGTTTCGTAGACCGTTTCGGTGGGCCCTTCCTCCACGATCCGGCCCTGCCGCATCACGACCAGGCGGTCGCACAGGTGGCGCACCACCATCAGGTCGTGGCTGACCACGACCAGCGTGAGCCCCTGCGAGGCCACGAGGTCGGTCAGCAGGTTCAGCACCTGGGCGCGCACCGAGACGTCCAGCGCGGAGACCGGCTCGTCGGCGATCAGCACCTCCGGCTTGGGGGCGAGGGCGCGGGCGATCGCGATCCGCTGGCGCTGCCCGCCGGAGAACTCGTGGGGGTAGCGGCGGCCCGCGTCCTCGGGCAGGTCGACCGCTTCCAGCACCTCGGCCAGGCGGTGCTGGTGGTCGGTGCCGGCCGGCAACTGGCGGCGCACGAGCCGGGAGCGCAGGGGCTCGGTGATGATGTCACCGACGCGCATCCGCGGGTTGAGCGACGAGCGGGGGTCCTGGAAGACCATCTGGACGGACGCTCGGAGGACGCCGAGGTCGCGCTCGGGCAGGCGGGTGATCTCCGTCCCCTCGAACCACACGCGCCCGGACGTGGGCCGGTCGAGGCCGGCCAGGAGCCGGACGAGGGTCGACTTGCCGGATCCCGACTCCCCCACGATGCCGAGCCGCTGGCCCCGGTCGAGGTGGAGGTCGACGCTGTCGAGGGCGAGCACCTCCCGGCCGCCGTCGCGGTAGCGGCGGGTGAGTGCCTCGGCCCGGTACAGCTCGCCCGGGGTGGCGGTGTGCTCAGCCATGGTCGCCTCCGGCGTAGAAGTCGTCCACGGTGGGCAGCCGCTGGCCCGGCACGGTCAGGTCCAGGCGCGCGGTGGCGACCAGCCCGCGCGTGTAGGGGTGCTCGGGGGCGGTGAAGAGCTTCTCGACGGTGCCGGACTCGACGATGCGCCCGTCGAGCATCACCAGCACCTGGTCGCAGACCTGGGAGACCACGGCGAGGTCGTGGCTGATGAACAGGCAGGCCGCGCCGCTCGCGTCCAGCACCTCGTCCAGCTTGGCCAGCACCAGGGCCTGCACGGTGACGTCCAGCGCTGTGGTCGGCTCGTCGCAGATCACCAGGCTCGGCGAGTTGATCAGCGCCATCGCCAGCACCACCCGCTGCCGCTGCCCGCCGGACAGCTGGTGCGGATAGGCGTCGGCGATCCGGTCTGCGTCCGACAGGCCCACCTCGGCGAGCATCGCGACGACCCGCTCGCGCGCCGGGCCGGACTCCGCGCCCTGGTGCAGCCGCAGCACCTCCGCCACCTGCCGGCCCACCCGCATGGTGGGGTCGAGCGCGGTCATCGGCTCCTGGAAGACCATCGACACGGTGTTGCCCCGCAGCCGCGCCAGGCCACGCTCGGCCAGGCCGACGATCTGCTGCCCGTCCAGCACCACCGAACCGGCGACGTGCGCGTTCTCCGGCAGCAGCCCCATCACCGCAAGGGCGGTCACGGTCTTGCCCGAGCCCGACTCGCCGATCACGCCGAGCCGCTGCCCCGCGTCCAGGGAGAAGTCGACGCCGCGCACGGCCGGGATGCGCCGGCGACCGAAGTCCACCTGCAGGTCACGCACGTCCAGGAGGCTCATGGCACCTCCCGCAGCCGGGGGTCGAGGTAGTCACGCAGCCCGTCGCCGAGGAGGTTGAACCCGAGGACGGCCAGCGCGATCGCCAGGCCGGGCCACAGCGCCTGCAGCGGCGCGACGAACAGGAACTGCTGGGCGTCGCGCAGCATGTTGCCCCACGTGGGGTTGGGACGGGGCGTGGCCAGCCCGAGGTACGACAGCGCGGCCTCGGCGAGGATCGCCATCGCGAACCCGACGGACGCCTGCACGCCGATCAGCGGGGCGATGTTGGGCAGCACGTGGCGTCGCGCGATCCCCCAGCGGGACGTCCCCGACGCACGCGCGGCGAGCACGAAGTCGCTGGCCATCACCTCCAGGGTGCCCGCCCGGGCCACCCGGGCGAAGGCCGGGATCGTGGCCACGCCGATCGCGGCCATCGCCGTCAGTGTCGAGGCGCCGAAGACCGAGGCGAGCAGGATCGCCAGCAGCAGCGCGGGGAACGCGTAGACGATGTCGGCCAGCCGCATGACCACCTCGTCCACCCAGCCGCCGGCCTGGCCGGCGAGCAGCCCGAGCGGCACGCCGACCACCGCGGACAGGCCGACGGAGATGATGCCGACGAGCAGCACCGTCCGCGCGCCGACCATCAGGCGGCTGGCGATGTCGATGCCGAAGCCGTCCGTGCCCAGCACGTGCGGCCAGCCCGGCCCGAGCAGGCGCTGGCCGGGCACGACCCGGATCGGGTCGAACGGCGTCCAGAACACCGCGACGACGGCGGTGAGCACCACCAGCGCCACCAGCACCAGGCCGGTCACCAGCTGCGCGCGCTTCATCGCGCACCCCCGGCGGTGCGCTGGCGCGGGTCGATCAGCAGGTAGGACAGGTCGACCAGCGCGCTGATCAGCAGCACCGCGAGCACGAGGAACATCACGGTGCCCTGCACGACCAGCAGGTCGCGCTGGCCGACGGCGGTGATCAGCAGCGTGCCGAGGCCGGGCAGGGTGAACACCGACTCCACCACGATCGCCCCCACCAGCACGCTCGAGACCTGGAGCCCGAGCACGGTGACCAGCGAAATGGCGGCATTGCGCATGCCGTGGCGCAGCAGGGCACGCATCGGCGTCCACCCGATCGCGCGGGCCGTGCGGTAGTAGTCCTCGTTGAGCACCTCGAGGAAGGCCGAGCGCACGTAGCGGATGAGCACGGCCGCCTGCACCCCGGCCAGGGTGAGCGCCGGCAGCACCAGGTGGGACGCCCACTGGGCGGGGTCGCGCAGCAGCGGGACGTACCCGTTGGCCGGCAGCCAGTGCAGCCAGACCGCGAACACCAGCACCAGCATGATCCCGCCCCAGAAGACGGGGATCGCCATGCCGACCTGCGCGGCCGCGCTGATCGTGAAGCCGGGCCAGGAGCGGCGCTTGACGGCGGCCACCATGCCGGCCGGGACGGCGATCAGCAGCGAGCCGAGCACCCCGAACAGCACCAGCCAGAGCGTCACTGCCAGGCGCGGTGCGAGCAGGCCGAGCACGGGCTGCCCGTTGAGGTGGGAGCTGCCGAAGTCGCCGACGAGGAGGCCGCCGAGCCACTGCAGGTACCGCACGGCCAGCGGCTGGTCGAGCCCGAGCTGGGCGCGGAGCTCCGCGAGCGCCTCCGGGGTGGCGTCCGTGCCCAGCAGCACCTGCGCCACGTCCCCGGGAAGGGCGTTGGTGACCAGGAAGATCAGCAGGGACGCCCCGAGAAGGCTCACCAGGAACACCCCGGCGCGCCGGGCGAGGCGCAGGGCGAGCTGCATGTGGGGACCCCGCCCGTCCCTAGCGGCTGGTGATCGTGGTGAGGTCGAAGCTCAGGGTGGTCGCGTTCTGGGCCACGCCGGAGATCGTCGCCTTGGTGATCACCAGGTTGGGAAGGGCGAACAGCCAGATCGCGGCCGCGTCGTCGGCGAGGTAGCGGACGGCAGCCTTCATGCCGGCGTCCGCCTGCTCCTCGGTCGGTGCCTGGTCGGCGGCGTCGTACAGCGCGGCGAACTTCTCGTCCCCGTAGTGCCAGTAGTACTTCGGGTTGGCGAACTTGCCCAGGTCGCGGGCCTCCACGTGGGCGACGATCGTCATGTCGTAGTCGCCCTTGGTGAACACCTCGTCCAGCCAGCGGGTGAAGTCGAGCTCCTCGATCGTCACCTTCACGCCGACGTCGCGCAGCTGGGACGCCACGAACTGCGCGGACTTCACCGCGTACGGCACCACCGGCACGCGCAGCCGCAGGCTCAGGCCGGACGCGTAGCCGGCCTCCTTCAGCAGGGCCTTGGCCGCGTCGGGGTCGTAGGCGTTGGTGGCGCTCAGGTCCTCGTACCACGGGTCGGTGGGCACGGCCATGCTGCCGATCAGCGTGCCCTGGCCGTTCCACACCGTGTCGAGCAGGGCGCGACGGTCGATGGCCCGGGTGAGGGCCTGGCGCACCTCGAGCTTCGCCAGCGCCTTGTTGTCGTGGTTGAGCCCGAGCACGACCTCGCCGTTGGTCGTCCCGCTGATCGTGGTGAACTGCGTGGTGTCCGCGAACTGCGACAGCGCGTCCGGCGCCTGGAGGTTGGAGATCACGTCGAGGTCGCCGCCCAGCATGGCGGCGTTCATCGCGTTCGGATCGGTGAAGTAGCGGAAGGTGACCTCGTCGAAGCGCGGCGGGTTGCCCCAGTAGGCCGTGTTGGCCGCCAGCACCACGCTCTGGCCCTGGTTGTGCGCCTTCACCGCGTACGGGCCGGAGCCGGCGCTGGTGGTGTTCAGGTCGCCGGTCGCGGTGGGGTCGAGCATCATGCCCAGCGTCGACGACATGTCGTAGAGCCACATCGTCGAGGGACGCAGCAGCGTGATCTGCACCTGGTTGTTGCCGGAGGCCTGTGCCCCCGCCACCACCGCGAGCTGCGCGCGCAGGGTTTCTGTGAGCCGGGCGTCGCCCTTGAGCCTGGTGATGTTGGCGACGACGGCGGCGGCGTCCACGGGAGCCCCGGAGGCGAACTTCGCGGCAGGGTTGAGGTGGAAGGTGTAGACCCGGCGGTCGGCGCTGACCTCCCACGCCTGGGCGAGGAGCGGCTTGATCTCGCCGTTGGTGTCGACCTTCACCAGGGTCTCGTAGACGTTGTAGAGCAGCACCTGCGGGATGGACGCGGCGGTGTTGTGCCACGGGTCCATGGACGCGGGTTCGAGCGTCGCGCCGACCGCCAGGGTGCGCAGGGGCTTCTCGGTGCTCTGCGGGCTGGACGGGGTACACGCCGCCAGGACGATCGCCAAGGCGAGGCCGAGCACGGCCGCGAGGGCACGGATCGGTCCGCGGTGGGGACGCCGGGACGAAACGGCGTGCATCATCTGCCTCCACTGGTGTCTCGCCCCGCGACGCGCGAAGGCCGCCAAGAGTCTAGCGGAGGGGCTCCCGGGGCCCTCCGGAGGCACTCTCGGCCCCTCCCGATTTGGGGATCGTGGGACTCTCGCCTAAGCTGGTGAAGCCGACGCGGGGTGGAGCAGCTCGGTAGCTCGCTGGGCTCATAACCCAGAGGTCACAGGTTCAAATCCTGTCCCCGCTACGAACGCCAAGAGGCCCCTGACTAGGGAACGAACTAGTCAGGGGCCTCTTGCGTTGCACGCCCGGTGCAATCTCCATGCAATGAGGCTCCGTGAGACCGAAGGAGCCAGCATGACCCAGCCCACACTCCCCCAGGCGCTCGCCGAGCCGCTCGAGCGGGCGCACCTCCGCCCCATCGTCGTCGACGACCTCGGCCATGACGCGCTCGTTCTCCACCGCTACGGGCTCGCGATGATCGATGCGGCAGCACTCGCCGAGCGCGCCGACAAGCTGGTGTCGTGGCTCGAATCGGTGCTGCCGGTGCCGGCCGTGGCGGTGGCGTCGTGATCATCTCGGACGAGGCGCAGGTCACCTTCGACCTCGCTGGCGTCGTCGTGGTGCCGGTCGCTGGCCTGAACTCTGACGCGGTCCTCGAGTGCGTCGCCAAGGTTGGGAATCGCGCGCTCCTGCTGATCAATGCCGACCTGACCGAACAGCGGCTCACGGAGGCCGCCGATTGGGTACTCGGCGAGGTCGCGGCACGGCTCGCCAAGGGGGCGGCGTCGTGATCATCTCTGATGAGGTACAGGCCACCTTTGACCTTGCGGGCGTCGCTGTGGTGCCGGTCGCGGACCTGAACCGTGACGCGTGGCTCGAGTGCGTCGCCAAGGCCGGGGGTCGCGAGGTCTTGATGATCGATGCCGGCGTGACCGAAGAGCGGCTGGAGGAGATCGCCGACTGGGTGCTCGGCGAGGTTGCCGCCCGGCTCGCCCGGAATGCGGGCCAGTGATGGAGGGGCCGGAGGATCTCGCGGCCATGGCTGGCTTGCGCGTGGTGTACGTCGACGGGCTCGGTGAGGATCTCTACGTGCCTGCGGCTGGCCTGCTGCTGGTCGACAGCGATGCGACGGATGATGACTTCGCGGCAGCGATCGATTGGGCGATCGAGGAGGCGATGCAGGCCCTGACGGTCGACGCGTTCTAGCTTGGGCACGGCCATTAGAACTCAAGACAGGCCGGGGGCCTGCTGGCGTTCTATGGGGCGATGATGTAGGACGAATCGAGAATCCCGGCGCCACCGGTGAGGATGCTCGGGCTGGCGTTGGCCGTCCCCGTCCACGACGGGATCAGGTCGTCGGCGTCGGGGCTGTAGCTGCCGTCGAAGTAGGCATCGACGCTGGAGACCTTCTCGTACAGGGCGTCGGTCATCCACACCGCCTCGCCGCCGGACGTGACGCCGGACTGCGTCGAGACGAGTTGCGCGGAAATGCCCATGTTCGTCGCGCCGGAAGGAACGGTCACGGTCACACTCGGCCGAGCCCACCCGCCCGCCGAACCAGCCTCGGAAGATCCCGTCATGGCGCTGCCAACCTGCACGTTGGACGCGTCGAAGAACAGGACCGCGACAGAGGTGGTGAACGCGACGCTCGCCTTCGAGTACGACGAGACTGTCCACACCTCCCCTGCTGTGACGGGAACCCGCTGCGCCACGCTCCAGGCCGACAGGCCTGCCGCGTACACCGACGCGATGGTTGCGCTGGGGCTGGTGGCCGCTCGGGTGAGCTTCCGTGCCCCGGTGCCTGCCCGCCGCCCGCCAGTCGCGTCGTAGCTCGACACGTAGAGGGTTCCGTTGTTGGTGATCCAGCCCGTGGTTGACGTCGGATTAGGAATGGTCGCGTAGTTGCGGCGCACCTCTGCGGCGTCGTCGAGGATGAACAGCCGCGAGTAGACGTCCGGGCTGGTTTGGAAGGTCACCATCCAGCCGTCGTCGGTGATGTCGTCGGTGATGCCTTCGACGATGAGGGTGAGGGTGTCGGGCAGGATCGCGGCGGGCAGGTCGGTGATGGTGATGCGGTCGCCGATCCTGACGGATGCGAGGGTGGCGCGGTCGGCCTCGGTGGGCAGGGTGGTGATGTCGTAGACGGCCTGTGAGAGCCGGGCCTTGGTGTTGGCGGTGTTGACGATCCAGTCGGCCATCCCGCGGTCGCGGTAGCGGCTGGCGTTCACGCCTTCGATCGCGTAGCTGACGCGCCGACCGTCCGCGCGGGTGGCGGTGTAGGTGGTGCCGTCCGTGGCGGTGGAGGTGCAGTCGGTGATCCATCCGGCGTCGCTGGTGGCCCATTCGATCGAGGGGTCGACGGTTTCGGCGGGCAGGGTGATGGGCGTGCCGGAGGTTGGGAAGGAGATCCATTCGAGGGTGCCGTCGTGGTTGTCGCGCAGGCGCGCCCCGGCACCGATTGCGAGGGCGGCGACGACGTCGGCGGCGTCGCGGTCCTCGAGGAGCGGCAGGACGCACTCTCCGACCGTCGAGCCGGTGATGGTGGGGCCGCCGGCCCAGGTCGACAGTTGGCTGATCGCGGAGACCGACGCCGGGATGCGCGGGGCCAGGAGCACCGGAGCCCATGACGTCGTCTCGTTGTAATCGACGATGAGGTGGCCGGCCGAGAACGTGGCTCCGCCAGACAGGGTCGGGCAGACGACGACCTTCTTCAGCCCGTAGCCGCTGAACGAGCTGGACGTCGAGTACGGCACGCCGTTCGAGCCGATCACCCGCAGCTCGGTGTACTCGAAGCCGCCGGAATACCACACGCGAACCGAGACGACAGCCGGCCAGAACGAGGCCGACGTGCCGGGGGTCACATCGAAACCGGCGCCGTAGTACTGGAGCTTCGTCCCGTCCCACGACAGGTAGTGCGGACCGAAGGTGTCGGTGATCTCCAGGATGTTGCACGACGCGGACGGCTTGCTGATCGCGATCGAGACGCGCCAGTGGTAGCCGTCCGGCATCTGCGGAATGGTCGCGGTCAGCTTCCGCTTGCCCGAGGAGCAGGTGAACAGCGGGTGCGGGTCGCCCTCGTCGAGCGGGAGCTTGAGCGTGCCCGCGTCCGCGCTCACGCCGTTGTCGACAAGGTCGCAGTCACTGAACTTCGACGATGCGGTGCCGTCGACGTCGAGCCGAGGCCAGTAGTGCGTCGGTGGGGTCGCCGCGCTCCGCACCGCCTGCTCAGAGGCCTGCCAGAGCGTGTAATCCGGGAATGCGCCCAGGGCGCCGGTAGCGGTCACCAGGCAGATGGCGGAGTGCGCGCCCGGGTCGTTGACCCTGACCGACCACTGCTGGACGGTGCCCCAGAATCGCGGCTCATAGGTGCCGTCGACGAGCATGGAGACGCGGATCCCGACGTCGGCGACAACGTTCGGGTAGTAGGGCGAGGTCGGCAGGTCCGGGGAGAAACGGCCGTCGTCGTTGATCAGCACCAGCTCGAGCACGCCGGGACTCAGGACGTCGCCGTACTCCCCATCGCGGCCGTGCTCGATGCGCAGGGGTTCGGCGGACAGGTCGACGTAGTTGGTGGGGCTCGACAGGTTCTCCCAGGTGGAGCCGTCGAAACAGACCTCAACGCGGTGTTTCGTCGAGGGGGACCATTCGGTCATGCGTCACGAACCTTTCAGCCGACGTCGTCGGGCTCGCGGGGAATGTCGGTCAGGTCATGCGTGCGGATCGTCGATCCGGCGTCGGTGAGCGACGCCAGCTCGAGCCACAGATACGCCCACAGGCGCGCCCAGGCGGTTTCGTTGTAGGCCTCGGCCCGGTCGCGGTGCGCAGCCAGGTCACGGAGCACGCGCGGCCGGTTCGGGAGGGCGGCGAGGATCGTCTGAAGGTCGCTCATGATGCCTCACAATTCACCACGGAGAGTCGCGCCGGGTTTTCTTTGTCGCGGGGGGAGATGGACATCGAGAGCGGTCTTCGTCGCTCCGATCGGCTCAAAGAATCGAACACCCTCTGCGTTGACAAGGGCATTCGCTTCGCGGTACGGCCCGCGTTCGATTCCAAGGCCCGCCGCGGCATGGCTTCCATAGTGAATGTCTCACGCATGCCCGCTTCCATGGAATTCCTCAGTGCCGGGACGGCCGTGCCGAGCTGCCGCTTGGCTGGCAATTCACCGCTCGGAACCTCCGACCTCTGTGTGTGTAAGGACTTCGAGAGCGGTCTTCCGCTGTCTCGCGCGCCCAAAGAATCGGCGTCATCCGTAGTCGCAGCGGCATTGATCAGCGGGCAAGGGGTGCCGGGGCGGGCTTCCCTAGTGAATGTCCACCTCGCGCCCGCCTCAGCCAATTCCTCATTCGCGGCCTGCGCCTGCACCACCAGCCGGGGAGGGGGAAAGGGGAACCCCTCCCCGGCTGTGCGCGGCGCACACCACGACCGCCGAGGGATCACGGAAGATCGCTCGGGGGCTCAATCCCCATGGCCTTGAGCTGTGCGTCGATCTCGGCGATCTCGGCACGGATGCGGTGAAGGTCCCGGGCGGCGAGCTGCTCGAGCTTGAAGCGCGGGTTGCGGGTGATGTTGCGCAGCACCCATTCCTTGCGTGCCGTGCTGTGGGAGGAGCCGACCGGCCGACCCCACGATTCGGGGTAGACGCTGCCGCGTCCGACTCCGCGACCGCTGGCGGTCTCATAGGTGCCCATGGGTGTGTCCTTTCAGTGAATGAATCCGACCGGAGGCGCCGGCTTCTTCGCGCGCGCCTTCCGCGCGCCCTTGATGCGGGCAAGGAGTTGTGCCGCGGATCCGCCTGAGAGGCGCCACGACACGAACAGGAGCGTGAGCCCGGCCGCCAGGAGAACCATGGGCGGCCAGATGAACCACGCGAAGGCGGCGAGGGCCGAAAGGCCGACGATGTCGAGCGTGGTCGCCATGGGGATGCGCTTCATTCGGGATCCACCAGAGTGAGGTTCATCATCGGGAAGTTCTGCGCGCCAGGCAGTCCGTCGATGCTGACCGCGCCGAGCTGCCGAGCAACCTCGGCAGGCATGCCGGCCTCAGCCTTGGCTACGGCCTTCCATGCCGCCTTGCGGGCGTCGATGACCTGAGCGAAGCCCGCGGAATGGTTGAGGCCACAGGCGAGGTAAGCCGCGGTGTAGACCTCCTGCCGGCGTCGCTGCGCCTCGGCGACCGCGTCGGCAAGCTTCTCGGCCTGAGCCTGTCGCCGGGCCTCCTCCGCTGCGGTCTCGGCCTCCATCTCCTCCTGAATCCGGTACGCGGTCGGAAGGTCGACGGAGGGACGGCCGGCGTGGTCCGGCTTCACGACTACACGTTTCGCGCGGAGCCAGTCGTTGAGCGCGCTGTTGAGGATGAAGTGCGGGATGCCCGGCACGTCGGCGAGGGGCACTCGAACCAGCTCGGCCAGGTTGATCGAGGGAGTGCGGGCCATGGTGCTGCCTTTCGGTTGAGGTGTCATGCTGCGATCGCGCCTGCGATGTGCTCGCGGATTGCCGTGGAGTCGACGAGCCAGACCCCGGCCTGCTTGCGCCCCCCGAGCCGGGGAGCCAGGCGCCGGGCGGTGCGCTCGGAACACTCGAGCATCTGTGCGGCGGTTGCGATGTCCACGAAGCCAGCATCCTGAATGGGGCTGTTTGGGCTGTCCGTCTGTCCGCGCTCGGCCACGCCCTCACCTAGCACGATCTCCAGTCGCGCCCATGCCACGGACGGGGACAGCCCGATCTGACGCCGGTACTGCTGCGCGAACCTGACCGCCTCGAGGGTCCGGGTCACGGCCGCGCCAGTCAGGAGTACCGCGTCCGCCGGCAGGCGCGTGGCGGTGTCGACCGTCTGGCTCATGCGATCTGCACCATGCGTCCGTGGTGGTCGTCCCATCGCCACGCCGGGACGCCCAGCCGCTTCGCAGTGGCGGCCAGGGCGGCGAAGTTGACCGGCCCGGTGATGTGCCCGGCCCGGGAGTTGCGCATCCGGTCAACCCGCTGGCCGTCGTCGTCGAGGATGGCGATGCGACCGCAGTCGCGGCAGCGCTGGACGATGTCGCCCTCGGCGCCCCGGCCCTGTGTGACGTTGCCCCGGGCGCAGTCGGAGGTGTGGCGGATCTGGTCGTCGGCGTTCATGGGCTGGTCCTCTCGGGTTCTGGTGTGTGGGATGGTGCTCATGCCACCCAGCCCCCCAAGGGGCGTGTCACATCTGTCTCGTTGTCACATTCGGGTTCGGGCAGTTGTGACAACGTGACACTTGTGACAGGGGTATAGAGGCCCCGGGACGGATTTAGGATCCGGCTGGCGTCGGTAGCGCGCCTGAGGTAGCGGCGCACGGTGGCGTCGTCCATGTGCAGGGCTGCCGCGAGTTCTGCGGAGCGGATGCCCTCGGGGTGGCGGTTCACCTCCACGACCAGCTCGGCCATGCGATCGCCGACGCCCTGTGTGGTGGCGTTCGTCCGCGCGGCGTTGGCGGCTTCCTCGAGGTCGCAGCCGTCGAGGAGCCAGAGCCCGGAGCTGTCGAGGGTGAGGGAGTAGCTACCCTCCTGCGCGTCCCGGCTGGTCACGCTGACGATCGCGGAGTGATCCTGCCGCTCGCGCCGCAGCACCATGACCGTGTCGGCCGCGCCGGCGATCCCCTGAGTGCCGCTGACGGCATCGAGGAAGTCTGCCGACTCGGCCTTACGGGTGTGGTGCACCACGATCAGGGAGGAGCCGGGGCAGGCGTCCGCCACGCTCTTGAGTGCGCTTGTGGTCCGGTAGTCGCGCTGGTAGGTGGTCTCGTTCGGTGACGCCGGAGGCATGGCCCTGCCGAGCGTGTCGAGCACCACCAGGGGGTGTCGCTCCGCGTAGAGGTCCATGAACTCCGACAGCGTCGGCAGCATGGCGCCCGGCTGCACGACGGTCAGGAAGTGCAGCGTGCCGGGAGAGGACGTGACGCCGATCGACCGGAGGCGAGACTGGAGGCGCCTATGCCCGTCCTCGAGGGCGAGGTAGAGCACGGGGCGCTCGTCGACCTTGATGTGGCCGAACGCCATCCCGCCGGCAGCGCAGGCGACGCCCAGCCCCAGCACCATCCACGACTTGCCGATCTTCGGCGGGGCGGCCAGAAGGGTCAGCCCCTCGGGGATCAGGCCAGGCACCACGTACTCGACGGGCGGGAACCGCTGTGCCAACAACCACTTGGCCGACACCATCGCGCCGAGCCGGGAGTCCTCGAGTTGTTCGCTCATAGTGCACCAGCCCGCCACGGGTCGCCGCCAAGTGCGCGAAGCCAGGCCTCACCCGTGGCGGTGTCTGGGGCCTCCACAACGACGGATGCATGCCGGCCGTGCGCTTGAAGGTCGAAGATCCCCGCCATGGGCAGCCAGCCCCCCGGCGGCACCCTCAGTACCACCTCGCAGCCGGGCCGGGCGTCCATCGACGCGTCCCGGAGTCGCTTGCTGGCACTCTCGTCAGTCAGGCCGTTGAGGTCGATCACCAGGCGCGCGCGGAGGCTTACCTTTGGCGAGACGTCCGATAGGATGTCGTTAGCAGCAAGCGAAGCATTGTCGGCCGCCCCCGGCCCGGGGCGGCTTTGCTGTGTGGTCACGCGACGGCCGCCCCGTCGATGGTCGGAATCGGTCGCATCATCCGCTCCACCTCGGCGAGGTCGACGCGAATGAGGCGGGGGCCGACGCGATAGCCGGCGATGTTGCCGCTCGAGATCCAGCGGCGAACGGTCTTGGTAGAGACGCCCGCATAGGTCGCGGCGCTAGCGATCCCTACCCAGCGGTGGTCGGTGGGCGAGGGAGGATTCTGGGGCTTATACAACGAAGCACCTCCAAGAGTGCAGCACAAGGCCGCACCCGCTGAGGTGCTACTTGCGAATATAGCCCTCCAGGGAAGATATGTCCAGCCGTGACACCCCAAGGTCGACGATGCGCTGGACGATCGGCATCTTCTCCTGCCTGAACTCGACCGTCAGCCCGCACCGCGGGCACTCCAGGCGATAGCGGGCTCGAGTGCGCCCAGGAGCCTTGAGGGCCTCCCTGAGTGTCGCGGCTGGCGTGTTGCCAATCAGCGTCGTGCTGCCGATCATGCTGGGTGCGGAGGGGTAGATGGTTCCAACCAGAACCACATCGGGCGCGTGCGACTCGTTGGCGCAGACGATCGCCAGTGCGTCGTCGAACAGCCGGACGAAGGACTCTGAGCCACGCCCCAGGTCGTCGACGTGCCCCGCCAGCTCCCGCATTCCCCGGGCCACCCTGCGGTAGAGGTCGTCGCGCTCGCCCACGGCTCACTCCCCCGCCATCTTGGACATCTCGTCGGCAATGATCTTGTCTCTGCCCTTGGCGGTGTTCTGATACCGCATCGCGGCCGCGAACGTGCTGTGGCCCATCCGATATCGCTGGTCCGCCAAGGTGGCGCCCGCAGCGCCGGCGATGTGATTCCCGGTGTGCCGGAGGTCATGCCAGCGGAGATCGGGACGCCCTGCGGCCTCGCGGGCGGGGTAGAACCAGCGGTAGAGCGTGGAGGACGCGAGTTGCTCGCCTGAGTCCCGCCCAACGAACAGCAGAGAGTCTTTCGCTGGGGGCACGTACCGGCTCAGGTGGTGCTCAACTGCCGGGAGGACGTGCGGCGGGATGTGGATATCGCGAACGCCCGCTGCCGACTTCGTGGTGCCCACCAGTGGCGGCTCCCCCGGCAGTCGTGTAACCGCCCTCCTGACGTGAAGGAGGGCGGCCGCGATGTCGACGTCTCCCCGCCGCAGCTCGAGCAACTCACCCTGCCGCAGTGAGCACCAGGTGGCGAGGTCGACAGCGAGGCGGAGGCGCTCGGGCATGTTCTCGCGGATCACCCTGAGTTCGTCGAGCGTGGCAGGCTCCGTCACCGTCTTCCTCTTCGCGGCACCCGCCCCTCGGATGAGGCACGGATTCATTGGGATGATCTGCTCCTGCACGGCCGTGCTGAGGATCGAGCGCAGAAGCGAGTAGGTGTGCGCGCGCTGCGTCGGCCGGTTCGGGCCAAGACTGGTGTGCCACTGCCGAACCATGGTCGGCGTGACGGCGGGCAGGCGAACGGATCCGAGCTCGGGCACGATGAAGCGATCCAGCAGGCCCTGATAGAGCGCGCGAGTGCGGGGCTTCAGGTCTCTTGAGCGCAGCCAGCCTGCGGCGTAGTCGGCCAGGGTGGGCGGCAGGTTCGCCTCTTCGTGAGCCCGGCGGAGCTTCGGCGGCAGCCAATCCGGCTGGCCGACCCGGCGGTGTTCGTCAGCCAGCCACCGCTCCGCGTCCACCTTCGCCTCGAACGTGTGCGGTGCGTAGTGCGTCGCGGCGTCCGGGCCGACGTAGCCCGCCTGAAAGTACCCGGAGGGCAGCTTCCGAATGCGCCCGAATGCCCTCATGCCGCTACGTGCCGCCATCGGCTCGCCCTTCGTCGTGCCATCTTCGTGCAATCCATAATGGCACGCGAGTCCACTTGTGTCCAAACTAGCGAACGGATACAGTGTTGCGCGTTACCTAGTCAGGGCAGTCTCACTAGGGGAACAGCCTGTAGCCGAGAGGCCACATGCCACAGGTTCAAATCCTGTCCCCGCTACGAAAAGAGGCCCTGACTAGATAGATAGTCAGGGCCTCTCAGCTTGTTCGGGCTCGTTGGTTGTCGAGGCTCGTTCGCAACCTATTAGCAGGTTATGACGCAGGAACGAGCCGCAGAGATCCCTGGCCCCTCGGTCCGATGCGATTGAGTCCAGACTCGTCGTCAAGACAAGGACGGGCCGAGTGGTGAGGAAGCCAGCGCCAATCCCCCGGTGGCCGGCGGATGTGGCCACACGCACCGTTCGAGGACGCCAAAAGGTTACGCGGGGGGTAGGACTACCGCTCCATCTTCCGCATCATGGTGGCCAGGAATAGCGTGATTGCATCAGGTCCGGATTCACGTCCCGTCCTGGACCACCGCACTCGTTCAAGGGGGAAATGGGATGCACAGGCTCATCACGGCAGGACTGGGTTCGTTGATGATCGCAGGATCACTTCTGGTGGCAGCGCCCGCACAAGCCGTCACCCAACACTGCGACACGTCCTTGTTCCCGAACAAGGTGGAAGTCAGTGGCGACAGCGCCACCGTTCCCACCCATCTCGACCTCGGCACCTACGTCTGCCTCAAGGTGGGCACCAAGGTGACCTACGACTACGTCGACTACGACGGCACCGTGAGCAACCGCGACGTCTACAACCAGAAGGGCAACCTCCAGGGCATCAGCTACTACGCCTGGGGATACAAGCCGTCCTGACGACGGCAAGGGTCACGACCACCGGCGGCCGCGGGTACTCCGCGGTCGCTTGGTGTCCGGGCTCTGCACGCGATGCTCCGCGGGCCACGCGGAGACGTCCGGCAGGATCGGGAGGACACCGGGGGCGTCACTTCTATCCAGCGCCGCCGCCTCGCATCCCCATACCAGCACTTGAGGGCGGTCGAGCTCGGGGCTTCAGCCGGCGTCAGCCCTCGCACACCGCGACAGGGATCTCGCGATACCAGATTGGTATCATTCTTGTATGGCGATGACCCTGCGGTTGACTCCCGAGGACGAACAAGCACTCACCCTGCTCGCCGAAGCTGAGGGTGTGAGCAAGCAGGAGGCGACCGTGCGCGCGATCCGTGAGGCCGCCTCGCGTCGGCTGCGCCGCGACAAGCTCACCGCGCTCTCGGCTGCAGCGCGGGAACGTTACGCCGACCTGCTCGATCGTCTCGGCCAGTGATCGAGTACCTGAGTCTGGAGGACGTCCTGAGTCTGATCGAGGACCTGCGAGTGGGGCCGATCCGCGACATCGGCTTGCTCGACTCGGCAGTGCACCGGCCCCAGGTCAGCGTGTTCGGTACCGATGCCTACCCCGGTGTCGACAACAAGGCTGCGGTTCTGCTTGAGTCGCTGGTCCGCAACCACGCCCTGATCGATGGGAACAAGCGGATCGGCTGGCTGGCTACCGTGGTGTTCTACGGCCTCAACGACATCACCCTCGAAGCCCCCGACGACGATGCCTACAACCTGGTCATCGCAATCGCCAGCGGCACCACCACTTACCAGCGAGCAGCCGAACTCCTCGCAGAATGGCACTAGCCGACTGCGGCAGATGAGGTCGCGGCCGGGCAGCCGGAGGCTACCGTCCGCGGCGCGGCATGTGGGGACGTGACGCTGCTGGCCGGCTCTAGCCAGGCAAGGCCGTCGGCTGGACCCGTGGCACCTTGATTCCTGATCTAGCGTTCACGCTCCCATGAGGTGCGGTGGTGGCCGCGGAGGCTCGGGTTGGGGTCATATCGCGGGTTCCCCTTTCCGTGCGGCGTAGGGTGCGTGCATGCGCGTCCGCACAGCCGTGGCCGCCATCTGTGTGGTGGTCCTAGCCGCCTTAATCGCGGTGCCGATCGTTCGCGAACGGGGCGAGCTGCAGGCGTTTCAGGATGAGGTCGCCGCGCTCGCGCTACCAGCAGGTGCCACGCGGGTCGCGATCGCCAGCGCTGTCGGTGATTCCGGTGGCAACGGTGATCAGTCAACGCTACGAGTGGTCATGGTGGTCGAAGCGCCCAGCGCGAACCCCGACACATTGCAGCGCTGGTTCAGGACCCGAGCGATTGCCGTACCGCAGTACTCGTGGGTGCGCGACGGCGAGGATCCCCCCGTCTTCGTGCGTCCTTGCGAGAGCGACGAGTACGAGTCGATGGTCAGCTTCCATCTGACATTCGCCGACTTGAGCGGGCGAGCCGACTACCGCGATCTGTACTTCGTCGAGTTCATCACGTAGTCGCGCATTTCGGAACTCGCGCCGAACCATCCGCCATGGAGTTCAAGCCGCATCGGAAGACCAACCGCTTGAATGCTCACCCGCACTTCCGCGCGAGGCGCGGCATGATCGTGCGTTCACATTGGGGCCGGGTCCAGTGCGTGCGGGTTCATCCGGGGAGTGAGGCCGTCCGCGTGACTGCCCGCTCGACGAGACCTGGCTCACTCACATGTCGAGACGTTAACTCCGCGAATCGTCCAGCGATGGCCAGGGGACCCACGAGGCACCTCAGCCACCGTGGCTCCGGAAGTTGGGGTGGCGATCCAGCCATAGGAGCCGCATCCTGTTTCGCTTGCTTCGACGTGAATGGTCTCCTCGGGAGCGGAATCACGGCGGAAGGACGACCGGTCCAGAGGGCGGAGGATGGTGGGGAGCTGGTGAGGTTCTTGACGTTGAATGTTGGCTCGACTACGTCGTATCCGAATGCGAATGCAGAGAGCGCGAGGGTCCCCGCGGACGCCAACGAAGACCGCGCCCAACTCGTCGCCAGTCCTCGCATGCCGCGAGCCGAGTTCGCCCAGGCCAGGCCACGAGCGAGCCTGAGGCCACAGGCGTTGGTACATAGGGCGGTCTTGCGGTCCTTCCGACAACCTCAGTTTTCGACTACGGGATCGAGACTGTGTCGTGCCAGCAAATCCTGCCCGGGTCCTTAACTGTCGTCCCGTCTCGGTCAATGATGACCCATTGGCTGCTGCAATCTCCTTTACCGAGGAGCATCAGCGACGTCACTCCATTTGGAGGGATGGTCTCATGGTCGCCGTTCTTAACCAAATCACGTCTGCTCAAATAGAGTCTCACATCTGTCTTGTTGTCGAAGTACACCGCCATATCCAATGAGTTCTCGGCTAGGCAGCCGCCCAATAGCAATGTTGGAATAGTGGCGGCCACGGCCACGACTCTGCGCATAGTTCGTCCGTTCCTTACTTGGCTTCATGATACGTCCGGGTGGCTGAGCCGCAGGACTGGGTCCCGGTGAACTCTCTGTGGAAGGCGCGTCCCTTCGGTGCTCACGGGGGATAGTTTGGGGGGACCGGAGAAGCAGGAACCCATGAAGCTCGCACGCATAGCGCTCGCCACGGCCGCCCTCGCATTGACTGTGACGGGCTGCGGCCTCGAAGGTGCACGTCCGAGCATCTGGCTCCAGAACAACTCCGATGTCACCGTCACGTTGCAGAAGGTCACGCGGGACGGCCCACTCCTGCCCGTCACCGCCACGCCACACACAACGGAGAAGAGTTCCGGCTCACCCGCCAAGGGGCACTGCCTCACCAACTGGGAGATCGTCGACGAGAAGGGCAATGTCTTGAAGAAGGTCGACCAAGTGTGTGCCTCCGAAACGGTCGTTTACCCCTGAGGCGTGCGAGAGCGATCCTCTCGCAGGACAGCGGCCCTTCACGCGACTGTCGACGTCCAGTCTCGTCCCGAACGCCCGTGCAGTTCGCGGCGGGTGAGGTCGCGGTAAGAGAGTGCGCCTCCGGCAATAGGATTCCGTGCATGGCAGTAGTACCCGAGCGATTTCGCGACTCGATACGTCGAGAGCTCTCCGACCTCGTGGCGGGCACTCGGCCTGAGTTAATGACCTGGGTGGACCGGTATGGCAAGGAGAAGGCGGTCCTCATGCCTCAGCCGGAGGAAATCTGGACACACGATCGAACTGACTTCTTGGCAAGACCTGACGGCTCGGTTTTCGTTGTCCTGCCGCTTTGGACGGCCGAGGAATCCCCGAGCGACCTCAGCGCCGAGGTGGACGTTGCTGCTAACGGAGTCTCCACGATCGTCGACGTGCGCGTCCTCTGATCAACACCGGCTCGTCGGGCGGGCGTACACGCCCAAGCTTCTCAGCGGCACCCGTCGCGGCAGATGAGGTCGCGGCCGGGCAGCCGTGAGGCTACCGTCCGCGGCGCGGCAGAAGCGGATAGTTCGAACTACTCCAGCAGTGCCAGTCGAGCGATGCGGACGAGGCGCCCGTAGTAGGGACGCGCATCAAGCGGGAACGAGTCGATGGATCGCTGAAGCTGGTCGGCGGCCTCGCGAAGCCGTGATCTCTCGAACGCGGAAAGGGAACCTGCTCGAGTCGCCCAACCGTAGATGTCGGCGCCGATCATGACGGCGTCCACCTCGCCGTAGTTGATCCCCTTCTCCACTGACCTGGGGAAAGGGGCGGACATGTGAAGACGCATCTCGTCGAAGAGACTCTCGGCCATTCGCCAAGCGTAAGGGCGGCGAGCCGCTCCCTCTATCGATCCGGCCCGGGTGCGGCAGAACCGGTCGTGCCCTCGGGACCGGAGCCGTGTGCCACCTTCAGATCTCGCGGTCCTCGTCCGACATGTTGCTTGAGACCTGTTCTTGGGCGACCGCGAGTTCCGCGTCGGTGTAGCCCAGCCCACGCGACCACTCGATTGCCGTCAGCAAGTCGCGGAGAGCCTGTTTCTGCGCCGGATGCGTGTAGGGAAGTGTGGACTCGTCGGTTGTTAGCAGCCAATCCATCAGCACGAGAACTGAGCGGTCCCACACGCGGAGACCAACGAATCCCGGCTCGGGCTCATCCATGTGCAGATGTTCGCACACCCGGCTCATGGACGTGATGAGGCCGCGCGGACGGCGGCAATTGAGGGCGGTTGTGCTCGGGTGACCGGCAGCCGGAAGGCTACCCTCACACACCACGGCATGAGCGGATGGCTACCAGTCGGGATTCAGACGACCCGCGTCGTACTCCTTCAGGGTCATCTCTGCATTGAGGCGGTTCAGTCCCGCGTGTGCGTCGCTCGCGATTGCTGTGAGCACGTCTCTGGCCCTGGGCTCGTCCCAATGGAGTGCATGGCTGGCCGCCCAGAGGCGAACCGTGACGCGTGTGTCAGTGAGCAGGGCTGCGATGACGGCTTGGCCCTCCTCGGACTTGGACAGGTCTCGCCTCGCAGCCTGAAGTCGGTCGACCAGACGATTCCAGCTCCGAGGGCGCGGAGAGTCCAGCCCAGCGTTGCCTTCCATATCGGCCATCTTTGCCAGGGTCTCCACATAGACCGTCCGTGCATCATTCATGACGCTATGTCTACCGGTTGCCGGACACTGCCGTCGGCAACATCGACTGCACCCGGTGCGGCAGATCCGTGCGTTCTTCACCCAGGGGATGCTCGAAGAAGCTCCGCCAACGCTTCGAAGGTCCCCAATTGGAGCGATGAGGCCACGTACGCCAGCCGATCCGCGGTCCTGCACGCCTTGGTCTCCATCGCGCCAGCGATGTCGTGGGCGTCGAGATGGATGCTCGACGGTTCCTACCCCACGTTCGCACCGCCTTGCCGACGATCTCGGGTGACTCCGACGCGGGCTTGGTACGATCGCGGCCCGTATGTCGATACGGCTCTCCACCCAGTCGTCGGCGAGTCCTATTCCATAGAATCCTCGCGACTTCGAGGGACTACCAAAGTACACAGGACAGCGTCCACAACGGATCCCAAGATTGCAATGACTCCCAGAACCAATGAGATAGTCGCTCCTGTGCGTGAGTTCGCGAAGTACGCCACGAGCCCCGCCAACACCAAGACCGCAACCCACATAGCGAGCCACCCGCTGTGCGTCTCCCCAAAGATGCCACGGAACCGGATGCTAGTGAGCCGACCAGCAAGCGCCCCAATCCCACGAATCAAGGGATCTACCTTCTCTACTCGTCGACTATCGTGGCACCGGCCATCGTACCGATGTGGCCGAACACGCTGCGGAAGAACGGCCCCTGTGCAGAGCTCGGCTCTTCGGCCCCGGCGGTGTCGAGTACCACCACGTGAGCACCCTTGATCGCGTGGAGGTCGAGCGGCTCCTCACGTTGGACGAGCTCGACGCGGTCCAGGTCGAATGTGGTGCCGGTATCGCGCAGTGGGTGGGTCCGGCCGAAGCGCGCCGTGTGTGGCTGGGTATCTCCGGGGGTCCGCGGGACGTCGAGTGGTGCCCGCCGTCCGAAGCGCGCGGGAGGCAACAGTACGAAGCGGAACTGTGGAGGTCGGCCGACGGCCACCACGTCATGGTCTTCGTGAACGAGTAGTCGAACGACCCCGATCTGCGGCAATGCAGGGGGCTTCGAGAACCTGCGTGAACTGCTCGCGGGGCAACGCCAGCGGGCTAGGCTCGAACTTGGGCAGAGGAGGCGCGTCGGTTCATGACTCGTGTTCGTGAGTGGTCTTCACGGCTCTCGAGCATGCGAGTTCGCGGGTTCTTTGGCGAGAGCCATAGCGGGTGGATCCTGGTCGGGCTGGCTGTCTGTCTGCTCGCAGTTGCGATCGCATTCATCGCCAGCTCTCGAGAGACGGTCATGGTAGCGATGGTGCTTTGTATCGCCGGTCCGATCGGCTTGATCGTGGATGGAGTGCTGGTCGCCAGGAGGTCGCACGAGGACTGAGTTCCTACATCCCGATGGTCTGACGCCCAAATAGCCGCCTCCCGTACGACAGCACGTCTTCAAGTGGGCCCGATCGATGCGCGGCAAAGTCGGCCGTGGCGCGGCGCAAGGCCGGGTCTACTTCCAGCCGTCTCGAATGCTCTCGGACGACCCGCGTCTTGCCTTGCCGGCTTCTTGGCCGTTGCCTTGCCGCCTGTTCGGCCGCGCCGACGACCGCAGCGGTCGGCGGACTGCCGGTCGGGCTACCGGGTGCCGCCTGCGTCTCGAGCTCGCTCCATCGCAGTGCGCCAACCCCAGACCTTGTGGGTCACGCCAACACCAATGTCGAGGAGGTTGGACTGAACTCCGTTTGCGAGAGCCGCGCTGCCGACGACTTCGGCTCCGCCGTCGGTGAAGATCTCGATAGACGTCAAGCCGTGCTCCACGAACTCCAGACCTGCGATTGCTTCCGCAGTGGGTTGCTTCTTCCCTCGCCACGGCAACACCCCGACGCCGAGGGTCGTGCGAGCTCCTGGTCCGGTGCGTCGGAGGGTGGAAACCTGCAACACCGCCCAGTCGCCGTCGCTGTCCGAAATGGCGATCAGATCGCCAACCTCCAGCCGAGTGGCGGACTTAGGGGAGAACGGGAAGTCACGCTTGGGCACGGCTAAGTCTCTCGCGGCATGGATGGAAGTGCGCGCTCATCGGCAACATCGAACGTGCGCAGCGCGGCAATTGAGGGCGGTTGTGCTCGGGTGACCGGCAGCCGGAAGGCTACCCTCACACACCGCGGCAGAAGCGGTCGACTGCTACCCGCCGCTGGCGCGAGTCGCGACCGCGCTCGGAGCGTCCAACGTGTGTCGACACCTAGTGTGCTCAGCGAGTTGTCAGCCGTGGGTGCCACGATGATGAGCGGCGTTGAGGCCGAGGCCGAAAGGAGAGTGAGCCCCTGTGTCAGCAAACTGGAACCAAGGATCGGCAGGCGAGGAACTCGCGCAACTCGTCGAGTATGTGAGGGCTCTTCAGGCGAACGCTGAGACACTTCTGTCTGATGCCGACCTCCTCTTCTTGCATCAGCGGTGGGCGCGCGCAATGGCGCTTGCTGTGTTGGCGCTGGAGGAGGCTGGCAAGGCGGTACTCGCCACCAGCCGGCTGTTTCCGGACGATGATCTTGCCGAGCTGAAGGCGACACGACACGAGGACAAGTTGTTGACCGCATCCTTGGTCGAGATCGGCTTCTTCAGCGAGTTGGCAGAGTTCCGCGCAGATGCCCGTGCCTTGGACTCGACGGCGCTTCACCGCGAGAAGTTGCGGGCGCTCTACGTCGATTATCGAGATGGCGCACTCAAGTGCCCGTTGGTAACGAAAGAGCGTGCGGAGCAGGTGCTCACCGACGCAAAGCGCCTCGTCCAATGGTTGGGGAGGACCTACGCCCAGGTTTCTCCGGAGGCCATCGAATGCGCGCAGCAGCTCACGGCAGCGCTGAGTCCGGCGCTCGATCAGTACGTGATCGACAAGGGCGAGGAGGCTGGACTCGACCTGGCGCGCAGGATCGTCGATTGGGCCCACAACCTGGGCCAAGGCGAGGCGGGCGCGGCTGATATGGCGCCGCGCATGGAGTCAACGCTTCATGGGTGAGCTGAGTTGGCTCGCAGGCGGCTTGCGGGATGAGAGTGACATCGGGACGACCCTGTTGGTCGTACGGTGTCCGGTCGCGACCGGAGGTTCGCGCCGGTGGCGGCGCTACGGAGGCTGATGGTGAGTGCTCAGGGGATCGTGACTGTGCCATGCCAACAGAGCCTCCCGGGGTCTTTCACGGTTGCGCCGTCTATGTCCGTGATCAAGAGCCCTGATGTGCACTCGCCTCTATCGACGAGCCGCAACTGGGTAGTCTTGAGCGGATCGATGCGGAGGTATTCGTAGCGAACCCCGGGAGCGGTCTTCAGCCGCACCCAGAGCGTCCTGTCGGTCTTGTTGTCGAAGTACACCACCGTGTCGAGGGAGTCCTCGGCGAAGTTCACACAACCCGCGAGGCAGGTAAGCGCCAGAACCGAACACGCACCTGCAAGAACTGACCGCGCTATCAGTCCTCGGGTTGACGTCATTCGACCTCCAGGCAATCCCTTTGCGCCGCCAAGGCGCCGGTCATGCAAGTGTGCTCTGCCGTCCTCGAGGAAGACAGACCCCGGTAGGGCGACATCGAAGCCGGGTCGGCGTGGGCTTCGCCGCGCTCGCGACGGGCGGCAACTGGGGGTGGTTGTGCTCGGGCACTCCAGCCGGAAGGCCAAACTCGCACAGCGCGGCGAAACCCGGATGCTTAGTCGTCGTCCTCTGTCGTCTCTCGCCAGTCCAGAGTCTCTCCCATAACGAGTTCTGCAAGACCGAGCTGGGCCCAAGGTCAGCGACAATCGCTGAAATGCCCGCGATCCACCCCCACGAGCCGCGGCAGAAGCGGTCATTTGGCAGGGACCGACCGAAGGGGGATTGAGACGCCGACGGTGCCGTAGCCTCTAGTCGTGGCTAGCGGCGACGGCAACCGGGTGATCGAGGGGTTCAAGGGCGCCGGCTGGGTCCTGCTGGCGATTCTCTTTGCTCCCGTTGCGCTGCTTGCGCTGCTGCTCCTCGGGGTCCAACGGCTGGCGGTTCGCGTCCGGGGCGACTTTAGGCCCTTGATTCCGACGAGTCCGTTGGATGATTCAGACTTGGACGACGCCGCAGCCGCGGCACTCGCATTCGTCGAGAGTCTGAAGTTGGCGGTGCCCGGCACTGTCGAGACCGTCCCCGATCCTGACTATTGGCCGCCGGGTGAACACGACGACATGACTCTCCCGCACGCCATCGCGCTGACGGCACCTCGTCTGGCCGGCGAGCAGGTATTGGTCAGCTGGGACGCTCCCGGCGGTGATCTGGTTCGGGTTGAGTTCCCCCCGCTGCGTGCTCCTGTTGGGTTCCACGACTGGTACGTCGGCGACGGCGTGAGCGAGGTGTACTGGGTCGCGAAAGGCCTGCTGTCCCAAGGTGCGCGATACGCACCGAACAAGACAGGTCGGAAGCGGGCGTGGATTCACGTCCCGGAGGCCGGTGGCTGGACAACGCTCGGCGTGACGGCACCCAAGAGCTCGTTCGAGCCAGACTGGTACGAACACGCGCCAGCCGACGGCCAGCAACCTGACTAACCCAAACGAATCGCGCCAGCCGCTGCAGGAGTGCGCGTTTGTCGTGTACGACTGTTGATGCCCCGGGATACTGGCCTGCGTGAGGCGTACGAGCGGGAACCGTGGGGCGGCGCTGCTGGCTGTCTCATTTGTCGGCCTTGCGTCTACCGCTGGCTGCGGGCTCGTTGCGGAGGAGTACGAACGGTATCCGTCCCCGGACGGCGATCGGACCCTGATTGTTCGCAGGTATGCAGACTGGATCGACCCGATGTACCCGCTGCAGCTTCAGCACGGCTGGACCACGATGGATTTGGGCTGCGTCAATGGGGACTACAGCGGAATCAACGCGGTTCAATGGCTCGACAACACGACGCTCCAGATCGATCTGTCGGACGGAGGCGACAGCGACATCCCGATCGTTGTCGGCTTTGACGGCGGCGTGAGCGTCAGCGGAGACCCGGACGACCTGCTCCACTCCTGCTGACCCTTGTGAAGCTTCCGTCCGCGGCGCGGCATATCCGGATCTTGGCCGGCATTGCATCGCGGTCCTATCTCAGCCCTTCTCAACCGTTCAGAACAGCCGGCTGTGGCTATGCCAGGTGACCGGCCGCACCAGCGTGCACGGGCTCGTGACATCCACCTGGATGACCAGCCGGTGGTCGATGACGGCCCTCGCTAGGCTGCTGCGGTGTACGTGGACGAGCGGCATGCGGAGCCTGGCTGGGCTCTGCTTGCGTGGTTGGCCAGAGTAGGGCTCGCTCCGCTGTTCCTGGCGAGCGAGTTGTACTACCGCTTCGCCGACTCCGTTGCTGCCGCGCGATCCGATCTGGACCCTTCGCTACCGCCCGACCCGGTCTCGACTACCCGATTCGTGTCCGACGCGATGGCGGCGCGAGCGCTCCTCGCCGCCCTGCTTGATGTCGTCCCTGACGCCAAAGAGGTGCCTCCATCTCCTGACTGGGCCAATGTCGATCCTGCCGGTGCCTTAAGGGTGGTCGCTCTTTCCTCACCCCGGCTCGATGCGGAACAGATCCTGGTCTCCTGGGATGAACAGGTGCCGGCCCGAACCTTCGTGTGGCTGGAGTTCGAAGGTCTAGCCAGCGGGGATCCCATCGAATGGGGCGACGGTGAGGATCTTCGCATCGCGTTCTGGACGACGGTCGGCATACTCCGCAACGGAGCCCGGTACCACCGCGACCGGCGTGGATGGGAATGACACTCTGATTTGGCCCCACTGTGACGGTCTGATCTGGCCCCGGCCGCGACACTCCGGGGTGGTTGTGACGGTCTGATCTGGCCCCACCTGACGCTGGTCGACGGCAAGTTCGTCGATG
>NZ_CAXWGX010000030.1:0-136272 GCF_964266745.1 Propionicimonas sp. T2.31MG-18 | reverse complement strand
CATCGACGAACTTGCCGTCGACCAGCGTCAGGTGGGGCCAGATCAGACCGTCACAACCACCCCGGAGTGTCGCGGCCGGGGCCAGATCAGACCGTCACAGTGGGGCCAAATCAGAGTGTCATTCCCACGGCGTGGCTGCTGAACTCTGGGCGCGGCAGTATGGCCGGGCCCATGCTCCTCCACGCAGGGCTGAACCTGTCCATGGCCGTGATCGCGCCGGACTCGTGGTGGTTCCCGATTCTCACCCTGGCCGCGGGCGCCGCGGTGGTGGCCTTGTTCGGCGCGCGCGACCTCGGCCGCCTGCCCCGAGTCTCACTTCCGCCTGCAACGCTGGGGACTGAAGGTGCGGCGCGCTGAGCAAGGGCGAGGCCTGTATTCAGAACGAGGCGCAGGCTGCCCAAAGCCGCCGCCACCCTGAGGTGGCGAACGGGGCCGACCCGCTGATTGCTTGGGGGCGTGTGCGGTGACAGGTTTCGCGACGCGGATTGGCACACCGATGCACGGCAATTGTGGGCTCCGATGAGCCGGCCTACGCTATCGGAACTGTCGGTTGGGTTGTACCCCAGAGGCGAATGGTGCTGGCGCCGCGCAGGTGCACCTAGGTGTTTTGGGATGTCTGGTCGACCGCGCGCAGCCATTCGCCGTGGTGCGCGGCGGCCCATCTCCGGTTGACGCGCCCGAACAAGATGCCCATGAACGAGGGTCGCGTGGACGGGTTCGCGAGCGCCATGAACAGGTGCAGGCTGAGCAGCACGCCCGTCGCGACCACCGACGCCCCGTGCAGATCTCCCGCCTCAGCGAGGGAAAACCACGCCCCGACCCCGGTCAGGATCATCGCCGTCACCGACAAACTCAAAGCCCAAGCGAACAGCTTCTGACCCGGATTGAACACCCCCCACTCCGGCTCCGGCCGGCGATCGCCGGGCAGACGCGCCCGGTCGCGCAGCCACACAACGTCGCGCCGGTCGATGATGAGGAGCGCACGTATCGCTCGATACAAGGCACGGTGATCGCCGAGGAGGGCCGCCAGGAGGAGGCCGAGCCCGATCAGGACGACCGAACCCACATGCACCCAGGACATGATGCCCCCTTCGTCCAGCCCGAGCCCAGTCAGCAGCGCTGCCACCATCAGCACGACCATCCACCAGTGGGTGAACCGCTCCGTGCGCCCGAACCGCGGGACCCACGACCGCGAGATCGCAGCCTGACCCCCGCCGCTCTCTCCAGGACTGGTCGAGAAATCACCCACAACAAACCAAGGCGCGCCTACTTCGGCAGAACCTCGCCGATCGTCGTCTCGGAGATCGCGTCGGCGGCACCCGTCGCGGTCTCGGTCAAACCCTCCACCGCGGTTGTCGCGGCGTCACCGACGGCACCGACGGCACCGAGGTCAACCGGCAGTCCGGGGACCTCGATCCCGATGGCATCGGTGGCACTCGTCGCGGCCTCGACCACCCCGGTCGCCGACTCGGTCAACCCCTGCACCGCGGTCGTCGCGGCGTCACCGACGCCACCGAGGTCAACCGGCAGTCCGGGGATCTCGATCCCGATGGCGTCGGCGACGCCCGTGAAGGCCTTCTTGAGCATTTCCCACATTTCAACCTCCGGTAGATGTGCGTGACGTCGAGCTAGATCGACGAAGTTACGAAATTAGGTGTACGGCGGGCAGCAGTTCCGTGCTCAAAGCCAGTGCGGTCGCGATCAACACCTGCGCGCGGGCCACAAGAACCCCAACCGCACCCCGGTGCGCGTCATCGACGCCGCCGGCGGTCTCACGCAGGGTGTGCACCTGCGCATCGAGTGAGCTGAGGTACTGCTCCAGTGCGAGCGGATCCGCCGGACAGGGGCCCACAGCAAGGTCCACGCACTTCGCGTGCTCACCCGACACCGCAGACGTCAGCGCGTGGGCGATCTCGTCCAGCCGGATCCCTTGGGCCTCCATCTGACGAATCGCCGCAATGCGCCCAACGCACGACTGGTCGTAGAGCCGGAAATTGCCCCCACTGCGCCCCGCCGGGGACAACAGCCCACGACTGGTATAGAAATCGACCGTTCGCGTGCTGACCCCCGCCGCCGCCGCGAGCTCACCGATGCGCAAGCGCTCCTCACCCACCGCTGCACCCCTCTCCGACCCTCATGCGAACGTGGACCCCACCATACAGTGGCACGTGACGGTGTACTCCCAGTGTCCCATCCGTAGGGACGCTTGACGCGTCAGATTTGCCGGGCCACCAAGTCGCGACACCCGCAATCTGGTGCGGACATCTTGTTGTGACGATGAAGACGCTGCAAGCTGGAAGGACACCCCGTCCCACCGGCGGCCGGACCAGAGTGGCGTGGGGGTGGTGCGGGAAGTTGCACCTCTACTCTGGAAGGTCACTCGCCGGGCACATCGGCTACAGAACTCCCGCGCTCGTACCAGGGACAAGCAACGCGCGCTCGTTATCAGTGCTTCGGCCGACGGGCAGTCCGACAGTAAGTTGTCTTGTGCGGTCACGATCCCATGCCCGGCCTCCATGGGGAGCAAACCGTGTCACGCCTGTGTTACGCCAACAGCGGGGTTGGCCGGCCTCACTCAGGCATCAGTGGTACGACCCGAAGTAGCCTGGTACTGACCGTCCTGGATGGCTGGCTCCTTCCAGGATGGCTGGTTCCGTGGTGGCCGACCCCGAGACCTTGAGGGGTCTTCCTTCATGTTCGACCAGATGGTGCCCTTGGGCCGAGCAGCCACCCTTCAGCGCCACCATTTCGAAATTGGGTCGGACGCCACCGCCAACCGAAGGGGACAAACCTGACTCCAAAGAGGAGGTAGCCGCGTCGCTCCAGCAGAAGCCGCGACGTGCTTGTGGAGCCTGCCTGACCTGGCTGGTCAGTACAGCCACTGGCCCAGGGGAAAGGTGTTGAGGAGCAGGAATACAACAAGGATGCCCGCGGTGATGCCGAAGGGCAGGAGGGCTCCCCGGATCCCGGCGCCACGTGCCCGGTGGCCGTAGTGCCACGTGGGAATGATGGGTAGCGCGCAGATCAGGAATGCGGGAGTGCTGGCGAGCACGGCAGCCCAGAATGGCGGGGTGCCGGCCCCAGCCTCGTATCCGAGCAGGTGCATGATCCCTTCCCCGGCGGCGAGGGCGAAGAGGATGCACGGCACGATCAGCAGCAGCGACAGCCATGCGGCTCGAAGGCTGTGATCTATCCCTGCGCTATCTGCCATGGCAATCCGGGTCAGGTTGCGTGAAGGAGTACGGGGGCTTCTGCGGGAACCGGCGTGTCGGGGTTGGCGCGTAGCTGGTTGGCGAGGTCGCGTTCGGCGCGGCCCGGTCGCACGGCGCGCAGGGCCATGAGGATCGCCGCCAAATCGACGAATTCCTGGAGGGTGGCGCCGAGGATGGCGGGGAGCACTCCCCAGACCGCGATACTCATGAGGACAAGGCTGATGATGATGCCGAGCCAGATGGCCTGGAGCGCGATCCGGACGGTGCGTTGGGCGATGGCGATGCTGGTGGCGACCCGGCTGAGGTCGTCGAGCATGATCACGACGTCGGCGGATTCGCTGGCCGCCGTGGCGCCCTTTGCGCCCATGGCGATCCCCACATCAGCCGCTGCCAGGACCGGGGCGTCATTCACGCCGTCGCCGACCATGGCGACCGGACGGCCCGGAAGAGAGGCGACCGCTGCAACCTTGTCCGCAGGCAAAAGTCCGGAGCGGACGTCGTCGATGCCGATCTGGGCAGCCACGTGGCCAGCGGTGACAGCGGCATCCCCGGTCAGCATGGCAATCGTTCGCACCCCCAGGGAGTGCAATGCACGGAGGGTGGCGGGGGCGTTGTTGCGCACCTCGTCGGTGAGCAGGATCCGACCCAGGTAGCCCTGGGTCGTGCCCACGTGGATCGCGATGTGCCCGGGTGGGACCGGTAGATCGGGGGGCTTGTGCCCGGTGACATTCTCAACGTGTGCGGCGTTCCCGACGGCGGTGGCCCGCTCCAGGATGCGGGCAGTCATGCCTGCGGCTGTGGTCTCCTCGACCCCGGTTGCCCTGGGGATGTGCAGATGGCGTTCCCTGGCGGTGTGCACGATCGTCTTGGCCAGGACGTGAGCCGAATAGGTCTCCGCCGCAGCAGCGATCCGAAGCAGCTCGTCTGCGCTCGTGCCGGCGGAGGGTTCGATGATGTCGACGACGGGGTGGCCGTGGGTGATCGTGCCGGTCTTGTCCAGCGCGACGGTACGGACGCGGGCAAGGGTTTCCATCACTCCCCCGGACTTCACGATCACGCCGTTGGCGGCGGCCCGGCTCATGCCGGCCAGGAACGCCACCGGCGCCGCGATCAGCAGCGGACACGGGGTCGCGACGACGAGTACCTGCGCGAAACGGACCGGGTCACCAGACAGCCACCACGCCACGCCGGCGATCACCAGCGAGACAAGCGTGAACGGCACGGCGTAGCGATCCGCCAACCGGACGATCGGCGACTTACTGGCTGCCGCAGCCTGGACCAAGTCGATGATCTGCTGGTACTGACTGTCCTTGGCCGGAACCGTGGCCCGCACGAGCGCTGCACGCTGCTGGCTCACCGAACCGGACAGCACCTGGTCGCCGAGACCGTGCTCCACGGGCAGCGGCTCACCGGTGATCGATGACTCATCGAAGGAGGCGGGTTCGCCCTCCAGCAGTCCGTCGACCGGAACGACCTCGCCCGGGCGGACCATCACCAGGTCACCAACCACGACCTCACTGATCGCGACCTCGACGAACTTGCCGTCGCCGGTCGAACGATGGGCAAAACGCGGTGCACGCTCGAGCAGGGCCGACACTTCGCGGTGCGCCCGGGCATTGGCATAATCCTCCAGCGCCTCACCACCGGTCAGCATCAGGACCACGATCAACGCGGCCCAGTGATCACCGACCAGCACGGTGGCAGTGATCGCTGTGACAGCAAGCAGGTCGAGACCAAAATTGCCGTTCAGCAGATCCCGCACCATCGACCACGCCTGCCAGCCGGCGACCCCCAGGGCATAGCCACCGACCAACCACGTCGACGCCACCGTAAGCCCTGCAAGCAGCAGTCCCAGGCCCACCAACCCGACCATAATCGTGGCCGCAACCACCGGATAACGCCGGACCCAATCGACTGGCTTCATTCCCGAATCATCCCGCGAAACACCCAAGGTCACCACCAAGGGATGGCTAACCTAAATACCGGATCATGGTTAGGATTGCCTTGCCTATTCCACGGATCGTGGAATGAATCGACTGGTGCGGACAGGATCACGACCTGCGGGTTGGAGGCGCTATCGTGTGCGGCGCTGTTCGGGCCACAAGACGGCCTCACGGCAACCATTTGTCTGTCACGCGATATAGTTGACTGGGTTTGGAGTCGGCGGAAGGAGAGGGCTGCGAATGGTGATTCCCTCGGCGTTTCCCCGGCCCCTTCCCGGATGGTCTCGCAGCCCGGCCATCGCTTCCCTTGCGGGTTCCCTGGTGTCGGTTGCTGGGCTGGTGGGCCGCCCGGTCCGGGCACAGGACGGATCACTGGTCGGGCGACTCGCCGATGTCGTGGTTCGTGCAGAGGCCGTGCATCCGCGCGTCGCCGGGTTCGTGGTCCGTATCGGGCACCGTTCGTGCTGGCTCCACGGCGAGGACGTGGCGGGTGTGGAGCAGGGGCGCATCGAACTCGCGAAGAGCAAGTTCGATCTTGTTGACGTCCAGCGGCGCGCCGGTGAGATCCTTCTGGTCGCCGACGTGATCGATCACCAGCTCGTCGATCTTGCTGACGTGCGGGTCGTGCGAGCTTCCGATCTGTATCTGGCCAAGACAGCCGGACAGTGGCACCTCGTTGGCGTGGACGTTTCCTGGCGCTCGTTCCTGCGTCGAGCCCTGCCGGGGAGGCCCAGCCGCGTTCCCACCCCGGGTCAGGTTCTGGACTGGGCCGGCGTGCACTCGCTCGCAGTGTCGGAGGGAAGCTTCCGTCTCAACCGGACCCAGGAGGGATTGCGGCTGCTCAACCCCGCAGAGCTCGCTGACCTGCTGGACGATCTGGGACGGTCCGAACGTCGCGAACTGCTTCACCACCTCGACCTGGACAGTGCAGCCGACACCCTCGAGGTCCTGGATGATGACGACGCCGTCGCGCTGCTTCGCGACGGGACACCTGAACGTGCCGCAGCGATCCTGTCCCACATGGAGCTCGACGAAGCCGTCGACGCCTTGCGGGACCTCGAGACTGACGAACGGGAGGAGATCCTCGGGTCGATGGAGCCCGCATCCCTGGGCGCCTTGCGGTCACTTCTGTCCTACGACGAGGACACCGCTGCCGGGATCATGACGTCTGACCTGATCAAGGTCCTCGTTGATTCGACGGCCAGTTCGGCGATCGCCGAACTGACCGCTGCGCGGAGTCGTCCCGATCAGGTCGGGTTCGTCGTGGTCACCGATACCGACGGACGGGCAGTTGGCGAGATCTCAGCCGCGCAACTCCTCGGCATTGACCCGGACCTGCCCGTCTCGCAGCTGATCGGCGCAATGCCGGCCACGATCACCGCTGACGCGCCCATCAGCGAGGTCATCGAGGCCGTCGCCGATAACCGGGGCTCGGGCCTTCTGGTCGTTGATGGGGCGAGTGTCCCGATCGGGCGGATCCTTGCCGATGACCTCCTCGACATTCTGGCCCGGGAACATGACCGCCGCTGGCCATGGCAGCACGAGGTGGGCAGCTGAGATGGCGCAGACAACGACAGACGTCCCGATCCGTAGGAAGCGCAGGATCACGTCCATCACGGCGCTTGCAGCCGTCATCGGGCCCGGCCTGATCGCCGGCCTGTCGGACGACGATCCGGCCGGCATCACCACCTACTCCGTTCTAGGTGCCTCCTACGGCTACCAGTTGCTGTGGGTACTTCTGGTCTCCACGGTTGCGCTCATTCTGTTCCAGGATCTGGGCGCCCGGATCGGTGTGGTCACCGGGCAGGGCCTCGCCGGACTGATCAGGCAGCGCTACGGCGCGCGCGCCGGCATGCTGTCCATATCGGCGCTCGTGCTTGCGAACATCGGCACCACGACAGCCGAGTTCGCAGGCATCGCGGCAGGTGGCGAGATCTTCGGGATTCCCCGTTGGGTATCCGTTCCCACTGCCGGCATCCTCGTGTCAGTGCTCGTCCTGCGCGGCGGCTTCCGGTGCGTCGAGCGTGTTCTGCTGGTCCTGTCGGCCATCTTCCTGGCCTACATCGGAGCCGGCCTGCTTTCCGGGCCGGACTGGGGAGCCGCTTTCCAAGGGCTGGTCACCCCAACCCTTCCGCCGACCAAGGACGCCCTGCTGTTGGCCACCGCCACTCTCGGCACCACCCTTGCCCCGTGGGGCCTGGCGTTCATCCAGTCCTACGCCGTCGACAAGAAGATCAACCCCCAACAGTTGAAGCTGCTCCGCATCGACGTCATCGCCGGAGCCGCCCTCACCGGCGTGATCGGGTTCTTCGTGGTCGTGGCCTGCGCCGCCACACTGCACGCGAACGGAATCAGGATCGACGACGCCTCAGCCGCCGCACGCGCTCTCGAACCACTCGCCGGCCGCCTCGCCGCAGAACTCTTCGCCGTCGGCCTGATCGGGGCAGCGCTCCTCGCTGCCTCGATCCTGCCGCTATCCACCGCCTACTCCGTCTGTGATGTCGCCGGCCGCCCAGCTGCGCTCGATGACACCCTCCAGGAAGCTCCCCTGTTCTACGGGACCTTCGCCACCGTCACCGTCATCGGCGCCGGCCTGATCCTTCTCCCCGGCGTCCCCCTCGTCCCGATCCTCATCGGGTCCCAGGTAATCAACGCGATCCTGCTCCTGCCACTGCTCTACTACATGTCAGGAATCGCCCAGAACCGCACACTCATGGGCCGATACGCCGTCGGCAAGGTCACCGCATCCAGCTACTGGGTGATCATCGCCTTGGTACTCGCCAGCGTCGCCACCCTTGCCGTGCTCAGCCTCACCTGAACCCGCACCCCTTGCCCTGGCACCCACGTTGCTGCTCCATCCGAGGAGAAGCTCCACCCGGCGCCCGCCCAGGAACGCCGTTCAATCATCCTCGAACTCTGGAAGGCCTAGCATCGACCCATGGACGCCCAACAGCCCCCGCCACCGGCAGCCAGGCCGGACCTGAGGCGCTTCGCCTGGCTGTCGATCGCTGCGGCGATCCTCACGATCGGGCTGAAGTCGGGTGCCTACCTGCTGACCGGCTCGGTCGGCCTGCTCTCGGATGCTGCCGAGTCCGTCGTCAACCTGGTCGCGGCGATCGTCGCCCTCATCGCCCTAGGGGTGGCGGCGCAACCCTTTGACGAGAAGCACCACTTCGGACACAGCAAGGCCGAGTACTTCTCCGCAGCGATCGAAGGGATCATGATCTTCGTCGCCGCAGGCTTCATCCTGTGGACCTCAGTCGAACGGTTCCTGCATCCCGCCCCGCTGGAGAATGTCGGTATCGGTCTCGGCATCTCCGTCGTGGCGTCGGCGGTCAACGGTGCCGTCGCGGTTGTGCTCGGACGGGCCGGGCGGGCGCACCGTTCAATCACGCTCGTAGCCGACGGCAAGCACCTCATGACCGACGTGTGGACGTCCGCCGGTGTGGTGGTCGGTGTTCTCCTGGTTGCACTGACGGGCTGGCTGCAACTGGACCCGATCATTGCCTTCCTTGTCGGCCTGAACATCATCTGGACCGGCTGGCACCTGATCGCACAATCGGTGGACGGGCTGATGGACCGCGCGCTCAGCACCGAGGAACATGCCCGGCTGCAACTGATCCTCGACGACTTCGATCCACGCCAGGTCCGGTTCCACTCCGTCCAGACCCGGGTCGCCGGCCACGCCCGCTTAATCTCCATGCACGTCCTGCTGCCCGGAGATTGGACCATCCAGAAAGGTCACGACCTGATCGAGGACGTCGAGAGCCGCCTGGTCACCGAGTTCGACCACGCGCAGGTCTTCACGCACATGGAGCCGATAGAAGATCCGCGGTCCTACGAGGACAACCAGCCCGGTTTGGCGGCGAGGAACGGCGCCGATCGGCTGCCGACGACCGAGGCCGGCGCCGGTTGAGGCCGAACCGCTGCCACGCCCTCGGGGGCCGCGCTCGTGCCGCCAGCCGCCCTCCTCGAAACGTCCAGCAAATCGGTTCTTTCACAACCGAAGACTTCGGCGACACCCTCGACATCCTGGTCGACGGCTGTCGCTGACAAGCGCGAGCACTCCAGCTGAGCTCACACTTCCCGGCGGTGACTTTCTCTGCGGCGCGGTCTTCGAAACCATCGCCTAAGCAATGGCCCCCTCACGCCGTCATCCCCATCGGCTGCGGAGGATCCGTTCCCACTCCAGTTCTTGCTGGCCGGTGCGGTTGCGGTTCCGAGTTGGTAGCGCTGGATGCTGGTGGAGTGGGCCAGGACCGGGATGCGGCCGAACCAGGACGGGAGGCCCATCCTCGGCTCGGGGTCGTCGAAGTAGCTGAACGACTCCACGAGCCTGATGCCATGCCCCCAAGTCTCGAGATCCCGCGGATCCTTCATGGCCCAGTGCATGCGGGCCGCAGCGCGGGTGAAGCGCAGGTGAAGGTTGTCGATCCGCACCGCGAGCGGAGTACAGACGTCGCCCACCAACTCGGCGCCGGGGAACTGCTCCACAAGGGTGAGGATCAGGTCCTTCACCCGGGCCTCCTCGAAGTACGGCAGCAGCGCTTCGGCAACGAACAGGACCGGTTCAGAGTCGAGACGATCCAGCTGCGCCATCCAGTCGGGCTCGAAAGCCGAACCTGCAAGGTAGCGATTGCGGTCGGACTCGGAGAGTAACCGTCGGCGGGCAGCGATGACGTCTGGCAGGTCCAGATCGAACCAGTGGACCTGGCCGTTGTCTACCCGCTGGAACCGAGCGTCCAGGCCGCAAACCGAGATGGACGACGGTAGCTGCGGGGTGACGCTGCAGGAAGTCCCGAACGAACCGGTCGAACTCACGCAGCCGGACCACGCATTGGACGAGGTCGCCGCGGGACAGCCGGATTTGGCGCTATCACCGCGTCGAAGATGCCATTGCCGAAAGGCAGGTCCTGTGCCTCGGCAACTTGGAAGGTGATGCGATCGGCAAGACCCTCGCGCTTGGAGCGTTGCCTCGCCCAGGTGATCATCTCCTTGTTGAGGTCGACGCTGGTGAGCGAGCAGCCACCCTCTTGGCCAGGTAGCAGGCGATGATGCCCACCCGGTAGCCGATCTCCAGGACCCTGCTGGCGGGGGTGATGCGGCACAACTCCACCAGTCGCTCGGTGGCCTTCCTCCCGCCCCGATGCTTGGAGACCCCCAACTGGACTGGATACCGAAGTAGGACAGATCCCGCTTCCCGATGTGGTCTTCCGTGGCCATGGCTCTCCTCTGAGGATGCCCGGGAAACCGGCTCGCTTCTGTGATTCGACGATTCTCCGCGCTGCCCTCGCCGTCAAGCCCGCGACGATCCCACCCGCCCCAGGGCCGTCCCCTGCCCCGGGCCGCCCGGGCACCAGCGACTCTTCAAGGTTCCGGGCCCGATCCGATCACCCTCGAGTCACGCTGGTCGGTGACGCTCGACCCCGAGCCAGACGAACGGAGTGCGAAATGACCACTACGCGACATCTCGTCACGATGACTGCCGCGGGCCTGCTCCTGATGCTGGCCGGCGCAGGATCGGCCTCCGGCCCATGGGGCCGGCAGCGACCAAGCCCAACACGTCCGGATGTGCCAGCAAGCCATGGGTTTCGGCGGCGTCCACAATCCCGGCGTCATGCGCCAAGGGCATTCCGGCTGGGACCCCGATCACATCTGCTGATCCAGCGAGTAAGGCCCTGGTCAGTGTGGCCGATGGCCTGAATCCGAAGGTAGCGGACGGAAGCTGAATGAGGCCGGGCGAACTTGGTTACATCGATCGAGGTTTGAACGGGCCCTCACCTCGTTGGCCATTCAGATGGCCCGGAGCACGCTAGGTGGGTACGCCTCAAGAACGGGTGTTGGCTGGAGTTGGGGACTCGCCGCCGCCGAGGTTCCGCCGGGAAGACGTATCCCGGCGGAACCGCTCCCCTTGAGGCGGCCTAGACAGTCGCTGCCCCGCGCAGGTAACCCAGTTCACCACCGGCCACCGGGCGGCCGAGGAGTCGCTCGCTCTTGGCACTCCGGTCGAGGCGGGGTTGACGCCGCCGAGCGAACGGAGAATGGTCAAATCATGACTGCGAGCGAACCGGAGCAAGGCATCGTGCGTCCTCGGATCCTGGTCGGTGCAGACGGGTCAGAGGACGGCCTGCGTGCCGTCAGGTATGCGACACGGGAGGCTTTGGCGGGCGATGCGGAGGTGTGGATCGTCCATGCCGTCGACGAAGCCGCGCCGATCACAGGATTGTGGGACCTGGTGTCCAGCCGGGACGTACTGCTGCGCGCCGGCGAGGCCATCATTGCGGAGGCAACCAGCATCGTGGCCGACCTGGGTCTGCCCGCGGAACGGGTTGTCGCGGAAGTTGTGATTGGCCGTCCCAGCGACGTGCTGACCGAGCTGAGCGGCAAGGCCCGGCTGCTGGTCGTGGGCAGGCGTTCGCTCAGTGGGCTGGAGAGAATGTTCGTCGGTTCGACGAGCGTGACAGCTGCGGTCCGTGCGCAGTGCCCGGTGATCGTGATCTCCGCGGCGTCGACTCCGCACCAGACCGGTGGCCTGCGGACGGTGGCGGTTGCGGTCAGCACCTGGCCGGTGCACCAGTCCGCGCTGGAGTGGGGGGTTCGGGAGGCCGCGCTCCGTAAGGCTCATCTCCGGGTGGTGCATGTCGTGCCTGAGACAATAGGGGTGGAGGGGGCGCAGTTCGTGGCTGCTGCGACCGCGGGCTTGGAGGAACAACTCGCCCCGCTGCGCGCCAAGCACCCGGCGACGTCAGCAGAGGTCGAGGTTCTGTTGGGCGACCCCGTAGCCTCGCTCATCGGTGTCAGCAAGACCGTGGACCTGCTGATCCTGGGCGTTCACCACCACCATGCGGTCCTTGGCGGCTCGGTCCGTGCCGTAATCGCCCACGCACACTGCCCAGTCGGGCTGGTCAGGGAGTCGTGAGCACGGGCTTCATGGACTTCTACAGGGCCTGCTGTTGGGGTTCGGTCTGGCCATGGCGCTCGTGGTTGTGTACAACACCCTGAATGCGAATGTGACGGAACGAACCCGCGAGATCGGCACCATGCGAACGATCGGCGAGGGTGCGGGACGCATCGCCTGGATGATCACCATCGAGAACCTCCTGCTCGGCCTCGCCGCAGCCCCGCTCGGGATCTGGCTGGGACTGAAGACAGCAGACCTGCTCTACGCCCAACTCTCCTCCGAGGCGTTCACCCTCACCGCGTACATCAAACCGTCCTCGGTGGTGGTGATCCTTGTCGGGCTGCTCGTCGTCATGCTTCTCTCCGAGATCCCACCCGTCCTGCGCATCCTCCGGCTCAACCTCGCCGAAGCCACCAAGGTCATGGAGTAGCTGGGCGGCCCGGAGGTGCCTCCCCGGTGCGAGGCGATCAACCTGACGGATGGCGGGGCTGGCTTGGTGGCCGGGCAAGGGTCAACCGTGGCAGGAGGAGCGGCGTGGTGCGCAGGTACTCCTCATACTCAGGGCCGAAACGCAGGCGCAGCTCCTTCTCCTCGACCAGCTTCACGTACGCGATCAGGAGCATCCCCAGCACCAGCACGATCCCCACCGCCGAGGCGGAGCCGAGAAATGCACCGATGCTCAGATAGGCGAGGACCGTGCCCAGAACCATGGGATTGCGGCAATAGGCGTAGGGCGGCACCACAACGAGGCGCCGGGTGGGGATCATCGGCACCGGAGTCCCGCCACCAAGCCTGGCTTCCGCCTGAACCGACCAGAAGGCGACAAAGCCTCCAGCGAGAAGCAGGACGAATCCGACGACGGCGTTGACCGGGCCGAGAGCCAGCCGCGGCAACCCCCACGCCTGGTCGAGCCAGCCTGCGAGGCTCACGATCACGAAGGGCACGGCGACGACGAAGAGGCCGCCAGCAACGAGCAGGATCGACACCGCCTGCCAGATGGGGCGCTCCCGGCGGGCCCACTCCAGGTACTTCTGCATCACGCTCCTCAGGTGCACGTGGCAGGTGCCAGGACCCCGCCTCACGCCATGGATCACCGAGCAGTCCGCTCATCACCCGGCGCGGTCCGGCCGCGATGGACGGGCCGTGCGTCGTTGCCTTCCCGTTGCTTCAACGCTACGCCGATACTGGAGGTATGGCGGTGGTTGTGGCGTACAACACCGACGTCGCGGCGATCCTCGCCCGGCGCCATGACAACGGCGCCGACCATTGGGCGACACCAGACCGGCGACTGGCCAAGGGCGGTCCGTTCTCCACGCTCGGGGCTGCGCGCTTGGAACTCGGTGAGGATCCCGGCGGCCCCCTCCTGAGTGAGACTGCCGAGCTCATCTGGGCCGCGTGGCGCGATGACGGTCGTTTCCGGCTGGCACCAGGCGCCATCTATCCCTGCCAGACCGCGCACGCGGCCTGCACCCTCGCCCACCTTGGCCGGGCCGACGACCCCCGCCTGAAGATCACCCTTGAGCACCTCCTCTCGACCCTGCACACCGACTGTGGCTGGCGATGCAACAAGTTCAGCTACGGGCACGGTCCCGAAACGGAGTTCTCCAATCCCGGCCCCACACTGATCGCGCTCGACGCCTACCGGTTCACCGAGTTGGCCAACAACAACGACAAGCTCGACCGGGCCGTGGAGTTCCTGCTCTCCCACTGGGTGAGCCGGGCCCCGCTCGGCCCCTGCCACTACGGCATCGGCACCCTGTTCATGCAGGTCAGCTACCCCTTGGCCGACTACAACCTGTTCTCCTGGTTGCACGTGTTGTCCCACTATGACCGTGCGCGATCAGACCCCCGCTTCCTCGAGGCGCTCGCCTGCCTCGAGGCGAAGCTCGTCGATGGCGAGGTCGTGCCGGAGCGCGTCAGCAAGGCGATGTCGGGGCTTCAGTTCTGCAGGAAGGGCGCCCCCAGCACCCTCGCAACCCGCCGTTATCGGGAAGTCAGAGCACGCATGGCCGGAGACGACTCGTACCGTTGAACGTTCCTGGACATCCAAATGGTCTTCGCCCAGCTCCGGACCACATGAATGGCGCGCAGTTCGGCGGTATCGCCTGGCAGCTCCTGCTGAATCCGCGACCCCGCTCGATCGCCATTCGGGGGCAGGGACGGAGTCGGGTCAAGTGAAGGCCACGCCGCTCAGCCGCGCGATGCTGGCGGCAACGAGAACGGCGTTGATGAGTATGCCGAGCCCGAGTTGCCAGTTCCAGAACAGCGAAAGTAGCGCGGTTGACAGGGCCGCCGCGATGATCGCGAGGATCGGCCATGCGGCCGCGAGGCCGGGGACCCCCCAGACAGCGAGCGCCAGGATCGCGAAGGCGCCGATGATGGCCACCAACAGCGTGTGTGCCACGGGTCTTCGGACCGGCGCCGGGACCAGCCAAGAGTGCTCCAGGGAAAATGACGGTTCCGTGGCCAGGTAGAGCAGGTGAACACATCCATGAGCAAGGAGCATTGCGCCGAGCACCACCCGGATCAGCCCGATGAACTCAGGCGCAATTGCCTCCATGAGTGGTCCAATCAGTTGCGGTGCAGCGACATGACTCGTCACCATCATGACGTCGCTCCACGACTTGCGCGTGGCGCAGCCAGGAGATGTCTTCTCGCATGCCGGAGTCGAGTTAGGCACGTCACAACTTCGGTTGTGCGTGGACACATCGCCACACCGGTTTCGAGAATGGGCACATGACCTGGCTACGCGATCGACTGGAATTGATCCTGTTCGTCTCCTCTGCCGTATCCCTGGTCGCCGGGGGTGCTGCGTGGCTGCCGGGCCTGGTGGCTCTGGCGCACGGGTTGTGGCTCGCCGGAACGCTCCTCGGCCTCGCGTTCTCGATCGGCTGGACGGTCGACGCGATCCGGCGTCACCAGCCTAGTGTCGACGTGATCGCGCTGCTCGCCCTGGCGGGCGCCTTGTGGGTGGGTGAGTTGTTCGCGGGCGCCATGATCACCGTGATGCTTGCCTCGGGTCAGCTACTGGAGGCACGGGCGGCCGCCCGCGCACGGCGCGAGTTGAGCCTGTTGGTGGAGCGTGCTCCCCGTACTGCCCGGCGTCGGGTGGAAGGTGGCGTTGTCGAGGTCCCGGTCGACGAAGTCGCCAAGGGTGATCGGATCGTGGTCGGCACCGGGGAGGTCGTTCCCGTGGACGGCCGACTCATGTCGAGCGGCACCCTCGATGAAGCCGCCCTGACCGGCGAACCCATGCCGGTCGAGCGGCCCGTCGGCGACGAGGTGCGCAGCGGGGTGGTCAACGCTGGCCCGCCGATCGATCTCACGGCCATCGCGGTCGCGAACGAATCCACCTATGCAGCAGTGGTCCGACTCGTTGAGCAGGCCCAGGCATCGTCGGCACCGTTCGTTCGGACTGCCGACAGGTTCGCGGCCTGGTTCGTCCCGCTCACCCTGCTGGTGGCCGGCGTGGCATGGGCGCTCAGCGGTGACCCGGTCCGTGCGGTCGCCGTGCTGGTCGTCGCAACTCCATGCCCGCTCCTGCTGGCTGCACCCATCGCGATCATGTCCGGCTTGGCCCGTGCGGCGCGAGCAGGGGTCGTCGTCAAGGGTGGCGGCGCGCTGGAGCGGCTGGCCGCCGGGCGAGTGATGCTCTTCGACAAGACCGGAACCCTCACCCATGGGCAGCCGACGCTCGCCGACGTCATCACGGCAAGCGACCGGGTGGATGCCGACACCATGCTGCGGCTCGCGGCATCGCTGGATCAAGTGTCGCCGCATGTGTTGGCCAGTTCGATCGTCACGGGTGCGGCACGCCGCGGCCTGCCCTTGGCCATGCCCGAGGATGTGCACGAGGAACATGGGTACGGCCTCCGGGGCCAGGTCGGCACTCAAGAGGTTCGGGTGGGAAAGGCCGACTGGATCGTGGGTGACACCCAGCCCGCGTGGGTGCGACAGGTGCGGCGCCGCGCCGACCTGGACGGCTCGCTGACGGTCTTCGTCGCGATCGACGGGAAACCTGCCGGCGCGATGCTCTTCCAGGACCCCATCCGGTCCGACGCGCCGCGCATGGTCCGCGCGTTGCGAGGCGCCGGTATCAGCCGGGTCGTGCTGGTCACCGGCGACCGGGCCGACATTGCAGACACCGTCGGGCGAATTGTCGGGGTCGACACCGTGCTGGCCGACTGCGATCCAGCCGACAAGCTTGCTGCGATCAGGTCCGAGGCGGCACTCGCGCCCACAATCATGGTCGGTGACGGTGTCAATGATGCCCCGGCCCTCGCCGCAGCAGGTGTCGGCGTCGCACTGGCCGCCCGGGGCGCCACCGCCTCATCCGAGGCCGCGGACGTCGTCCTGACGGTCGACCGACTGGATGCTCTTGCCGATGCCATCCTGATCGCCCGCAGATCCAAACGGATCGCCCTCCAAGCCGTCCTGACCGGCATGGGCCTCTCCCTGGTCGCCATGGTCGCGGCCGCCCTGGGGCTGCTCCCGCCAGCCCTCGGCGCGGTGACACAGGAGATCATCGACGTTCTGGCGATCGGCATCGCCCTTCGTGCTGTTCTCCCCGGAAAGGTTCACACCATCGCCATGCCGTCGAGCGACATTGCCGTCGCCCACGAGTTGAAGATCGAGCACGACGCCATGCTGGCCGTGGTGGAACAGATCCGCGCAGTGGCTGACAGGTTGTCCACCGAGGACGGCGACCTCGTGCCGGCGCACACCCTGTTCGACCGACTGGAAAGGGAACTCCTGCCCCACGAACGCGCAGACGAGGCGCTGCTCGTCCCCTTGGTCGACCGGGCCCTGGGCCGCACAGACACCACCGTGGCGTTGAGCCGCACCCACGCCGAGATCGAGCACCAGGTCAGCCGGCTACGCCGGCTGCTCACCGACCTGGACAACGACACCGTCCAACCCGAGGACGTTGTGGAGCTTCGGCGACTTCTTTACGGGCTTTACGCGGTCCTCCGGCTGCACAATGCCCAGGAAGAAGAAAGCGCCTTCAGCCTCGTGCCGGCAGCCGCTGGCCGGGCATCCAACGCGTGAGAACCCAGGCTCAAGGAAGCGCGCGGGGCGCGATGCTGACCCACACCGCATCGGCCGCACCGATGGCGATCTCTACAACCTCCGGTGGCTGCCCAGGCATGTTCCGGCGAGTCACCGACACCGAACCGGCCGCCGGGTTCCTTGCATGGAGGCGGACGGCCGTTCCCAACATGATCTGCCGCTCCTCGAGATAGCGGAGAATCTCGGGTTCGTGATCCGAGATCCGAACCACACGCCCTTCCTCACCGGGGGCGATCTCGCGCAAACGCGCCGCAGGGTTCCGCTCAACAGAGCCGTCAGCTCGCGGGATCGGGTCACCGTGCGGGTCACGGTCCGGGTAACCCAACACCTGATCCATCCGGTCAAGAACTCGATCGGAGACGGCGTGCTCCAGAGCATCGGCCTCGGGATGGACCTCATCCCAGCCGAAGCCCAGGCATTCGACAAGGAAGGACTCAAGCACACGATGCCGTCGAACCATCCGAACGGCGATTCCCCGACCCTCAGGGGAGAGCGTGATGCTCCCATACGGCGCGTAGTCGATGAACCCGTCTCGGGCCAGCTTCTTCAGGTTGGCCGAGACCGATGAGGGCGTCACCCCGAGGATCGCTGCGATCTCGTTCGTTGACACCGAGCCGCCCGGCCACTCCTCGGCCTTCCAGATGATCTTGAGATAGTCCTCCACCATCCTCGAAACGCCACCGACTGCCATCACACGATCCTAGGGCTCGGCGACCAGTCGAAGGAGGTGGACAAGCTGCGACGGCCACTAACCCATCTGATGCACGGTCAGCGTTGGTCGGTCCTTTCGAACCCATCCGAGGGGACCGTACCCGGGCCCAGGGACTAGGTCCGTTGCGTGGCAAGCCAGCCCTTCCGCACCATCCACTTGACCAGTTCGAGGACGGGCGTAACGGTGAGCGAAAGCGCAATGACGGTGAGCCAGTCGGATGCTGAGAGTGGGAAGGTGCCGAGGGCTTGTTGAAGTGCGGGCACATAGATGATGGCCGTGAGGAGCGCTGCTTCCCAGAGCACCGCCAGGTTGAGCCACCTGTTCGCGAATGGGCGGACGAAGACCGAGTGCCGGTCCGAGCGGAAGTTGTAGGCCTTGAGGAGCTCGATCAGGATCAGGGTGACGAAGACCATGCCCATGGCCTCCCGCAAGGTCCGGCCGGAGTTGAGCAGCCAGAGAAAGAGACCGAGGTTGATGAAGGTGGACCAAGCGCCACCGGCCGCCATCAGCGTCACGACGGGTCGTGTGAAAATGCCGCCGCGGTCGCTACGGGGACGGCGTGTCATGAGGCCAGGTTCGGCCGGGTCAACAGCGAGGGCGAGTGCGGGAAGGCCATCGGTGGCCAGGTTGACGTAGAGGATCTGGACCGCCGAGAGCGGGAGCGGTAGTCCGGCGAGGACGGCTCCGACCATGAGCCCGATCTCGCCGATGTTCGACGACAGCAGGTACATCAGGTACTTCTTGATGTTGTCGAAGACACCGCGCCCTTCTTCGACGGCGGCCACGATGGATGCGAAATTGTCGTCAGTGAGGGTCATGTCGGCGGCCTCTTTGGTGACATCGGTGCCGGTTATGCCCATGGCAACTCCGATGTCGGCCTTCTTCAGGGCGGGGGCATCGTTGACCCCGTCCCCGGTCATGGCGACCACCTGCTGGTTGGCTTGAAGGGCTGTGACCACCCGCAGCTTGTGGGCAGGTGAGACCCTGGCGTAGACGTCGATCTCGCCGACTTCGCGGTTGAGTTGCTCGTCGTCCATTGCGTCGAGATCGGCGCCGACGACGACGCGACCGTGGCGCAGCAGGCCAAGTTCACGGGCGACGGCCTCGGCCGTGACGGGATGGTCGCCGGTGATCATGACCGGCCGGATGCCGGCGCGCTCGCACACCGTGATCGCCTCACGAGCTTCGGGGCGCGGGGGGTCGATCATGCCGACGAGGCCCAGGAGCGTCATGCCGCGCTGGGCGGTGCCGAGCTCGGCGTCGGCCTTCATCGACACAGCGAGCACCCGCAGCGCATCTTCGGCGAACGACCGCGCGAGACCCAGCAACTCGGAACGGTCCGCATCCTCGAGAGGGACTGCTCCGTGGTCTCCGACCCACTCCAGACAGTCCGAGACGATCAGTTCCGGTGCACCCTTGGTGAAGGCGATCGTCCCGGCCGCCGCAGTCTTGTGCAGCGTTGTCATACGTTTGGTTTCAGAGGTGAAGGGGATCTCCTGAGTGCGGGGCGCCACCGCCTCCAGGGCTTGACGGTCGATCCCTGCCTTGACGGCTGCGACCACCAGGGCACCCTCGGTCGGGTCGCCGGAAACCTCCCAGCCGTCGCCACGTTTCCGAAGCTGCGCGTCACTGGCGAGGATCGCGGCCTCCAGCAGCTGCTCGAGCTCACGGCTGGGCTTCGTATCCATACCCTCAACCAGGAAACGGCCGACCGGTTCGTAGCCTGACCCCTCCACCTCCCAGGTCCGACCAGCGACGAAGATCCGGCGCACCGTCATCTCGTCCCGGGTGAGGGTGCCGGTCTTGTCCGAGCAGATCACCGACGTGCTGCCCAACGTCTCCACCGCCGGAAGTCGGCGAATCAGCGCATGTCGACGCGCCATCTTCTGGACACCGATCGCCAGTGAGATCGTCACCACTGCAGGCAGAGCTTCGGGAACCACTGCGACAGCGAGCGCGATCCCGAACAGCATCATCTCCAGCCACGGCTCTCCTCGCACGACTCCCAGCACAACGACCAGGGCCACGATGACCAGCGCGGCACGAGCCAGGGCGGCACCCACCCGGTCAAGGTTCTTCTGCAGCGGCGTGCGGCCCACCTTCACGCTCTGCAGCAGTTGCGCGATACGACCGAACTCGGTCCGCATGCCCGTCGCCACCACCACGGCCCGACCTCGGCCGTAACTGACCGCCGTGCCGGCATACACCATGTTCATCCGGTCACCGACGGGGAGATCGGCTTCGATCAGCCTCTCGGACTCCTTGCCCACCGGCAGTGACTCCCCGGTCAGAGGCGCCTCCTCCACCATGAGGTTCACAGATTCAATCACGCGCCCATCGGCCGGGACCCGATCGCCAGGATGCAGCACGACGATGTCCCCCGGCACCAACGTTCGTGTGGGCAGCTCGGCCTCCCGGCCGTCCCGCAGGACAGTGGCCGTGGGGGCGGCCATCTCCCGCAAGGCCTCGATGGCGCGCTCAGCCCGAAACTCCTGCACGAACCCGAGCAGGACCGCGAACAGCACGATCACAGCGATCACGATGGACTCGACTCCGTGGCCCAGCGAAAACGACAAGGCGGTCGCCGCGAGGAGGATGACGATCAGGACATTCTTGAACTGGTCGAGCAGAAGCCGCCACGGCGATACCCGCCCGGACGCCCGCAGTTCGTTCGGGCCGAGGCTTTCCAGCCGAGTCATCGCCTCGTGTGTCGTGAGCCCGGAGGGGGCGCTGCGCACGGCAGCCAACACCGCTTCCACATCAGCGGTGTGCCACACCAGGCCCGCCTCACGGTAGGCCTCGCCCGCAGGCCCAGCCATTCATCGACGGTAGCCGAATCCCGTCCCCCGCATGCCCGAATCGCCGATCGCACGCCCGTCCGCCCTCTCGCGCCCGCCTCATCGGACACGAAGCAATGACCGCGGCCTCCGGTCACACAGACGGATGCCACCTATCCATGCCGGCGAGCTTGGTCCAGTCCGCGAGTGCGACGGCACCGGTTGCCAATGCCATCGCCACCGCGGGCGGTGTGTGTGCGCAGCGGACCCCACGAGCGCGTCTGCGCTCGCCGCTCGCAAACACGGCCTTCTCGAACCAGACGGTGCCAGCCGCGGCAAGCGCCGTTGCGCCGACCCCGAGGGAAACAAGGGCCGGAGCGGGCAGGTCGATGAGCGGCCCGGGTCGGAAGTCGCGGACCTCGGGGAACACCTGCGGGATCATCACGGCACCGGCGGCGGTCACTCCCAGAAGTCCGGCCTTGATCACGGCCCTGGCTCGGCGGCTCCGCACAGCGTCGGGAAGGGCGTACCACGTCAGCACCGTCAGGGCTGAGACGCCGGCGAACGCGAGGCGGCTAGTCCTGGGACCATCCATCGTCATGGGCACCTCCGTAGGGGCACATTCCACGCTACCCGAGGGACGGCCGCGCGGAGGCCCAAAACGCAAGGAGCCCCTCCCAACTCCGAGGGGCCATCAGCTCACGCGCGGTCGAGAGGCGACGGAGTACCTCAGTCGGATCCGTCCGCCGGGGAGTGCTTCGTGGTTCAGGAGTTCGAGGCGGGTTGGCCATTCCTCCGGCGTCAGGGGTGGCGCGTCGAACAGCGCCGGAGTGCCGCGACCACCGATCGCCCAGGGCAGCAGTTCGATATCGATCTCGTCGACCAGGTTGTCACGGAGCAGGGCCCCACTGAGTCGCCCTCCCCCGGTGCTCACCACGGTCTCCACGCCCAGCAGTTCCCGCAGCAACTCCAGGCATGGCCGCAACGCGACCTGACGGGCCCCGACCACCAGGTAGGGAATGCGCCGATCCCTCAGCAGCGCCAGATGCTCTGCGGATGCAGCCAGAGAGGTGAGCACGAGGGCATGCCAGCCCGCCCACTCCGGGTCCGGCCACTCGGTGAACTGCAGATCCACCGCGCCCTGCCCGTCCACGACAGCGAACCAGCGCCGACCCGGCACAGCGATGACGTCGCCAGGCAGGAAGTGCTCACCCACCGGAGGAGGGCCAGCCTCCGTACGTCGAAGCGGAGCTTCTTCAGGGCACAGAAACGATCCGCTGCCCTCGACGAAAAGGTCGGGGTCGTGGGTGTCACGTGCCCACACGTACGGGTCGCCGAGCCCCTGAGTGACCGCAGCCCAACGCTCATCACCGGCCATCAAATTCACCCCGGCAGCCAGCGTGAGCCGGCCATCAATCGAGGCCAGGGTGTAGGTGATCACCCGCGGACGCCCCACCATGACACCATCCTGCCCCACACACTGGGGCAGGGTCTTGTGGTCAGTCGGTCTGCTCACTATCGCGTTGTGCCCTCTCCTCCCCACAGGCCCTGATCGCCGGTGCCCGCTGGCTGGTCGACGCGTGGCCGCCAAAATGGCGACAAGCAGTGGTTGGCGTCTTGCCGACCCGTCCGTGTCGCGTAAAGCCTGCAGGCCAGGCCGGGAGATGCGCCCGGGCTCGCGAACGGGTCTGCTCCTGCGATCTGGATGATCGGGGACCTACGAAGCCCAGCCGCCGAGCCGCTTCCAGTGTCTCGACGCGCCGGAAGTTCGACTTCGAGGTCGTCCCCTGAGTTGGGTGGCGGCCGCCTCCAGATGGGCCCGGGCCACTTCCCATCCCGCGCGGCCACGAAGTACTGGACGGTGATAACCATCATCACGCGGTCATCCCCCATCGGCTACGGAAGATCCGTTCCCACTCCCGTTCCTGCTGGCCGGGGCGGTTGCGGTTCCGAGTTGGTAGCGCTGGAAGCTGGTGGAGTGGGCCCGGACCGGGAAACGGCCGAACCAGGACGGGAGGCCCATCTTTGGCTCTGGGTCGTCGAAGTAGTAGAACGACTCCACGAGCCTGATGCCAGGCCCCCACGTCTCAAGGTCCCGCGGATCCTTCACGGACGGCTCCCTGTATCGAGCGGGTAACGCACTCCACCAGCTCCGGCGGAGGAGGAGCGTTCAGCCAAGACGCCTCGGTCAGGCCCACGCGTACCCGGCGCAAGTACCCCTGAGCCCACTCTTCAGGCTGCTCCGGCCTGGCACAGTCGCACCCGCCACGGAGGACGCCCGGCTCCGTCGCACCGTGGGTGGCGCCCTCGGTGGCGACGGATCCTCAGCGGACGTTGGGGGCTTCGGAGGCGGAGTGTAGGACGTGAAGCGCCGCGAGCGTCACCAGAGGATTGCTGCGCCGCATACCCGATGGTCCCCAATCGGCGTAGGTGCCGCGGCTCAGTACCTGGTCGGCGGTGATCGTGGTGGGCGCCTCCAGCGGGAATCCGCCATCGGGCCGGCGTTTCGCCTCCAGCAGCGAGAGCGCGTCGGCACAGCGCGGATCGTCGAGGCGACCCAGGTCGGTCATGACCTGCAGGGCGAACAGGACGTCGAAGAACTGGATCGGGTAGTGGACCCGGTCCGGACCCGGCTTGCCGGACCATTCCGGCACGATAAGGCTGCCATCAGCACGGTGCCAGAGCAGCCGCCGTTGGAGCACCAGGTCGGCCACCCGCTGCGCCGCTTCGATGGCCGGCGCGTAGTCGTGGGCAGTGCCGTACGCCCACAACCCGCGCGCGGGAATCAGCGACTCCTGGAACGAGGAATGCGCAGCCTCCTGTCGCTTGTCGCAGTTCCATCCGCCGTCGGGCCACTGCCAGCCGATCAACCGATCAACCACCTCGCGGGTGCGGTCCTCCTCCAGCCCGAGCCGGACGGAGTACCAGATCGCGTTGCCGTCCATTGACGCACAGTGCCGGACCCGCTCCTCCTGTCCGCGATAGATAGCTGTCATCGGCGGCTCGAGGAAGTGCCTGGAGAACAGCCAGTCGTGGACCAGGCGCGCCAGCGGACGTAGGGCCGGGTCGTCGGGCGGGTAGTCGATCATCGCCAGGCAGGTCAGTGTCCAGTGCGGACCCTGCCACTTGCGGTAAACGTGGTGGAGCGTCTTGGCGTCCTGCTCCAGCACCCTCAGTAGTGCCAGGGCCATCGGTGAGCCGGAGATCCGGTTCCGCATCAACGCGGCCTCGGCCGAGCCTGGATCCATGCCGGTCACCAGCCTGGCCCTGTAGGCGATCACCGGTTCGTCTGAGGTTGCTAGTGACTCGACCAACCGCTCGGAGGCCGCGCGTCGTTGGAGGCGGCCCCCTTCAGGCACCTCCATGCTCAGATCGTAGCCAAACGCCTTGGCCCCGCGCAGACTGAATACCGAACCCGTGGGGGATGCGCAACTGGCCGTCGGACGACTCGCAGGGCGTCCGGCTGGCCCAACCTCATGGTGCGCGAGGAACTCAGCGGACGTGAACGCGACGTGCTCGGGCTTGTCGCCAGGGAGGTCGCGATCCCGCCCCACATCCTCGCTCCCTCCTCGTCCACCTCGAGAAGTACGCCACGCCCGGCAAGGACGGGCTGCCGTCCCCCGCCGTCGAATCCGGAGGGCACATGAAACATGGCGCCCTCTACAAGGTGTACCGGCGTGCACGGTCGGCCGCCGGACGACCCGACCTGCGCTGGCACGACCTGCGCCACACCGGAGCCACCCTCGCCGAACTCATGAACCGGCTCGGACACGCCACCGTCACCGGGTCATTGCCTCCACCAGCGACGCCGTTCCCGTGGGCTCCACCGTGCTGCACAACCTCGGCTGGCGAGAGCACGCTGTCGCCCCGGCCACGTCCGTCAGGATCATCGACCCCTCACTCGCTGCGGAATCCGCCTTCCTCGGCGTCCTGGGGATGACCGGCCTGACGGCCTACACCGGCCTGATGTTCGCCGGCGGATTCACGAAGGGCGACGCCGTCTTCGTTTCCGGGGCTGCAGGTGCGGTCGGGTCCATCGTCGGCCAGATTGCCAAGGCCTGCGGCGCCTCGCTGGTCGTTGGGAGCGCCGGATCCGCCGAGAAGGTGAAGAGGTTGAAGGAGCTCGGCTTCGACGCGGCCTTCAACTACCACGACGGCCCCGTGTCCGACCAGTTGAGGCAGGCAGCACCCGAGGGCATCGACGTCTACTTCGACAACGTGGGCGGCGAGCACCTGGAGGCGGCGATCTCGTCACTGAACGTCCACGGTCGAGTCGCGATGTGCGGAGCGATCTCGCAGTACACCTCTGCCCCTGCGACCACCCGCGTCGCGAAGCCTGCGCCCGTCGGCTCGCACGCACCGTAGGCCGCGTGTCACCGCGCTTCGCGGCCGAGGACCCCTACCTTGGTTGTGATGAGCCCACCGTCGGAATCACTGTTGATTGACGCGGCCCGCCACCTGAGGCGCTGGTCGGCCCTTCAGCTTGCCCGAGAGTCCGGCCTCGCCATGGGCACGATCCAGGAAGCCCTCAGCGGCCTCCGGGGCAAGGGCAGCCGAGCGATCGAGGTAAAGCCGTCGGTAGGAACGCTGCTCGTGTTGGCCCGAACCCTGGAGCTGACGCCTGAACAGTTCCGCCGGTGCGAGCGGGAGGATGCCGCCGTCGCGCTTGAGCTTCTCGGTGAGGAGTTCGACTTGTCACGGGTTCCCATCGCAGTCCTCGTGAACGAACTGACTAGACGAAGCGGCGGCCCCGAACTGGGCTCCTGGACTTGGGTGCCTAACTCCACCGGACCGGATCGAAGGGAGCCACGCCGGTACTCCGAACGGGCCCGCTCGACGCCTGAAGGCGATCCGGCGGCGGAAGAAACCGCCTAGCCCAACGCCCTGGAGACCCTCGCCAGCATCCGGCCTAGGAATGTCTCCATGACGGTGGGCTGTGGACCGAAATGCCGGTCGGTGGCCTCACTCTCACCGTAGGTTGGCCGCATGGAACGAGCGCCGAAGAAGAGTTCAAGTCGTGAGGTTGCCGAAACACTCGCAAATGGGGCAGCCGGCATGATTCCGGTGGTTGGGTCACCTATCGCCATTGTCCTCGGTCTCGTGATGGGCTACGGCTACAACAAGCGTATGGAACAGTGGCGCGACGCTGTGGCCGAGGCGATCACGGACTTGCAGAACCGAATGGACAAGCCCCTTGACCTCGAGGCACTCGCGGAGGATCCCGACTTCCTCGATACGCTGGTTGCCGCTACACGCGCCGCACAAGGCACAAGCCGCGAAGAGAAGTTGCTAGCGCTCCGGAACGCTGTTGCCAACTCCCTGCTGCCGACCGCCCCCGAGGATGACCTGCGGCTACGTTTCATCCGGATCATTGATGAAATGACTCCCCCACACCTTCTGGTGCTGAGATTCCTCAACGACCCGCGTGGTTGGTACGACGAGCATCCAGATGTCCAGGCGCCCAACATCCTCTCCGGTGGTAAGTCTTCGATCCTCGGCCCAGCCTTCTCGGCCTTGCAGAAAGAGCACCTGACACGACTCCTTGGAGACCTTGGTCGGTGGGATCTGGCTGTCGCCAACTACAACACTGTGATGACAGCGCAGGGGGTTTGGTCACCGTCTACGACCGATCTGGGCAGGCGCCTGCTTGTGTACATCGACGTCCCAGACCCGGGCGGCGCAAGCTGACACCGGACTGGCCCGGCTTAGCTGACGGCTTCGGACAGCCGCACAGGGGATTTCCGAGTCTGTCAGACCGGGCTGAGACAGTACGGCCTATGGCTTACCTCTACACCAAGAATGGACGCCCGCTCGAGCAGTCCGGTGACCGGCTCTACTCACGATCGGGTCAGTACCTCGGACGCATAAGCAACGGCAGGGTCTACAACCCCGCCGGCCAGTATGCGGGGACAGTCGTCGGCGATCGGATCGTGTACCGGGCTACCGACAGCGCGACGTTGAGCGGGCCGTCCTACTCCATCAACCACGTCGGAATCGCCCGTATCAACGCCGTGCCCGCTGCCATCCTTGGCGACGAACCCGCGTTCCCCGATTGACGCCAGCGCCGACGTGCCGCATTACGCGAGCAGGCGTGCCGCTGTCGGGGCCGACTGGGAGCATTGGCCTGTGACCACCAAGCGTTCGGACTTCGGCTCCCTGACTGACCGGACGGGTGAACCCCGCAACGCCAATCCTGATCGACTGCTATCGACGGGTGTCCACGTGTGGGTCCGGGCCGAGGCGGCCGAGGTGCCTGGATTGTTGGCCGCCTGGCATCAAACGGCAGACGGCTGGTGGGGCCGCGTCATCACCGTCACCGATGGTCAACCCACTGAAACTCTCATCCGGGGCGACCTGCTCAGGAAGACCTAGCCGTCAATCTGCGGTCTGCCATTTGAACCGACCCTTAGGCAGAGACGCCGCGGATCGCGACGCCCTCAAACCTCCCCGCCGCGGCAAGACCTCCACCGAGTCGATAGGTATGGCGCTACCGTCCGATGCTTCTCCCCTGCCGTTGCTGTACCGCCTGGCTCGCCTGCACCGCACGGGTGCTCGCAGTGACGGTTTCCCACCGCATCGGCGCGCGTAAACGGTCGCTGACGTCGGTGCGCTGCACCTCATCGACGAGCTGCGCCGCATCCTCGAGAGCCGCGTTGGCGCGATGGACGGCTTGGATCAGTTTCGGCCCGTAGATCGTGCCGGGGTCGAGCACCCAGTCAGTACGGTGGGTTCCCGGATGTCTGGTGAGGTAGGCGGGGCCGAGTGCCTGAGCGACGATCCAGAGTTCTCGGCCCTGAACGACTCGGGCTAGTGCGGATTCGTGGGAAGTGCCGACTTCGGTGGCCAAGAGCAACGCGGACCGCACCGACTCCAGCCGTGAACCGTCGTCCATCGTGGCTAGGCGTTCGGGAGCGAGGGCTTCGTCGAGGTCATGGGAGCGGTGCCGAAGTTCTGTCGCGTGGCCTCCAAGCCGAACTTCGGGTGGCCAATCGGCGGCCCGCTGCCAGTCCTGGCGGGCTGAGGTGAGCGCCGCTTCCACCCGCGGACCAGTTGGTTTCGCGTGCTCGGATGTGAAGGCTATGGCGGCCGCTTGGCAGAGCTGGGCAATGCTGAACGCGGTGCGCTGGAAGGCATAACCGGTGGTGCGAGTGCGGCTGCTGAGTACGTCGATGGCGCTGGCCGCCCAAGCGGCCGCAACCTCGTCGAAGCCGCTAGGCCCTGCCCCGAGGGCAAGTTGCCCTAACGGCGTGCGCAGGGGCCGCCAGGGTACGTAGGAAGCGGCCTCTGTCACCTCGGCGAGTGCACGGATCAGATCCCTGCTCGGGGTCGAGGTGCTCGTGGCATGCATTGCCGTGAGCGTGGCCGTTGCGGCGTCGTGCAGGCCGCTGAGCACGCAGAAGCGCAGATGCGCGCGGTCTGCGTGACCGGCCAGCGTTGCGAACTCGGGGTGAGAGTTCACCGTGTCAGCAAGGACACCCAGGGTGTAGCCCATTGCCGTGATCGGCGCGTTGACGGGGCCATCCGCGGGCTCAGCTTCGTCGACGACGGCTCGCAGGATTGGCGCCAGTTCGGGCGGAGTACCGACCGTCTGGAGAATGCGCATTGAGTTCCGGGCTAGACGATGCCAGCCGAGAGTGGATGGGTCCGGAGTGTTGTGCTGCTGTAGCGCCAACTCCTGGGTGCGCTCGCGCAGTGCGGCGAGCAGGGCGTCAACGGTTGCCATGGACGTCCGTCTTGGCGAGGAGGCTTCGCAGAGTCGGCCACACGCTGGAGGGCACAAGGGGAGCCGCTTGCATCAGATGCCAACTCGCATTGACTAGCGATTGCATGGCTGTGTCGGCCGCCGATTCGTAGGCTGGCTCAACCTCGAGTTCACCCAGGAGGTCCTCGAGGTCGAGTATCTGCGCGGCGAGGAGCAGGGCCCGGCCACTCGGGTCAGCGGCACTGAGAAGCTGATGCGAGGCCTGGCGGAGGTGACCTAGAGCCTGAGCGAGTTCAGTTTCCATGGCCCACCCGGCAGACGGCGCCCCACTGCTCGCACCCGATCGTCTGCATGAGAGCTACCTGACGAGTCCAGGTGTCCCGCGGTAGCGAGATCGAGATACAGGGTTCACGGCTTCCGTGTGAGGACGATTGCGAGGAGCGACTGTCTCCCAGGTCGCAAGCCCTGGCGAGGCGCCCACCGCGTCCGCGGGGGTTGGCGTGGTCTGGTCGATGGCCGGTTGGGTGTGAGACAGGATTCGGTGGGTTGCTGAGATCACCCGGTCGCCGGTTTCCCTGACGACCTGATCGATACTTCGTGCCTGCGCGTCTCTCCCCGCTGCCTCCAGGGCCCAGCCGGCGACGTAGTTGAATGTGTACTGGCGGGAGTCCAGGCCGTGGGCCTGAGTGACCAGGTATGCGACCGATTCCGCCACCACCTCCGCGACTCCGCGACACTGCCGTGCACCGTAGGTAGCTATTTCGACGGCATCCATGGTGAGTAGATGGGCAGCCTCGTGGCAAAGGGACTTCACAGACTGGGCGGCGTCCACGTCGGCTCGTATCCGGACCTCTCTAGCGGTGAAGTCGGTGATGCCGTTGGCGCTGCCACAGTCACCGCGGGTCACGGTGAACCCTTCGCTGGCGATGAACACAGTCAGCGAGTCCCAGAGCCCTGCCGGCGCGTCGCCTGTCAATAGTGTCGGTTGTGGCCGTTGGATCTGGGGTGGCGGTTCGACCTGGGAGGCGTCGAACACGCTGGTCAGTTTCACGCCCACGACCTGCCGGAGGGTTGTTTGCCGGCCGTTCGCGTCCAAGATGGGATTGCCGTTGGCGTCTTCGAGCGGAACGTTGCGGGTGACGGGTGCGAACACCTTGATCGCCTGCTCCCCGCGCCTTACCTGGTGCCCCTTGGTCTGCCAGGCCCGATAGCCGGCGACTAGTGTCGCGTCCGGCTTCGCCATCAGGATCAAGCACGTGTTCGAGAACGAGTACTGGTGAAAGCTCCCGGCGAACCTCAACCACTGTTGCCAGACGTCACGATCATCAAACGTAGCGAGCTTTGCTGCCAGTTCCCGGTGCATCCGTTCGACGGCTTCTCTCCGGATCGAGTCTGCCGTCTCCTGATCGTGCGGCCCGTGTCCGCGGATCTGCTCGACATCGCCTGCCATCCCGGCTCCTCCGTTCCCTCGCCTAACCCACTAAGCCGATGAAGAGGGGTCGATCCGGACAAACAGACAGAAGTTGCTACATCAGAAGTAGACCGGGAGCACGATCGCGGCTTCAGTTGTAAGCCCGACACCAACGAGACGAGTCACCCGGGAAGGCCGATCAGCCCGAGGGGGTGGGGCAGAATCAGCATAACTCTGGCCGTCAATGGCCTGCGACAAGGGCAGAACAGTTGCTGCCACGCGGGATCATGGAAGGCGCGTCCCTTGTCACAGTGGCGACTGTGAACTACGGTTGACACATGGTCGAGGTTGTGAGATCCGCAACGTTCGATCGGTGGTTCCGCAAGCTCAGAGACCGTCGAGCCGCCGGACGTGTCATGGTCCGGCTCAACCGACTGATCGCCGGCAACGCCGGGGACGTCAAACCGGTCGGCGCGGGGATCTCGGAGCTTCGGATCGACTACGGCCCGGGCTACCGGGTCTACTACTTGCGCGATGGCGAGCGGCTGATCCTCCTGCTCACCGGCGGGGACAAGTCCAGCCAGGACGCCGACATCCGCCAAGCGCACACCATCGCTCAGGCCTGGCACGACGGGAAGGGAGCCCAATCATGACCACGACCGAGACCTTCGCCCCCTTCGACCCGGCTGACTACCTGAACAGCTTCGAAGACGTGACCGCCTACCTGGAAGCCGTCATCGAAGACGGCGACGACGACCCCGCAGTCATCACCCAGGCACTGGGAGCCATCGCCCGCTCCCGCAACCTCAGCGAGATCGCCCGACAAGCCGGCATCAGCCGTGAAGGCCTCTACAAAGCGCTGTCGGCCGGCGGCAACCCCACCTTCGCGACGGTCGTGAAAGTAGCCCGAGCGCTGGGACTGCGCGTCCACTTCCAATCGGTCGCATGACGGGTTGTGAAGTCGCATGACCGGTGGAGTGATCCGGATTCTCACCACACGCGAGTGCGGGGTCTGCGGCTGACGCACGGTACGGGCTGGAAGACGCGCTTGAGGTCTTCCAGGCGAACCCGGATCAAGCGACGTCCGGCATGAACCGCCGGCAGCTCGCCGGTCAGGATCCGTTGGCGCAAGAGATCGACGCTCACACCGTAGATGACGGCTGCGTCCTGCAACGACACGTACTCCGGCTTGGGGACTGCACTGGCTGACATGGTCGGCTTCTCCTCACTTCGACTGTGGTGCCTGAACCACTAAGCCGATGGGGACCCCCCGATCCGGACAACTCGGGCAGTCGAACAGCAGACACGCGCACATCACGACGGCTTCGGCAGCACTCGACCACCCGTCTTGCGAGTTCGCCGGCGGCACTGCCGCCACTGTGCGAAACGCCGTCGCGAGCGTGGGCTGACACTATCGACTTGGAATTGCTTATTGCACGATAGTTGCACGCGAGCGAGGAACTGACCGAAAAGTGGCCTCTGACAAGGCCAAACACACGTCGGGCTGACAGGATTTGAACCTGCGACCCCTTGACCCCCAGTCAAGTGCGCTACCAAGCTGCGCTACAGCCCGTTCTTCAGTTGTCGGCCCCGTGAGGCCCGGCTGGACACTGTACTACGAATCGCGGGCGGCTCGCGCCACCGCGTCCCGAGGGGCAGTTCCCCGGTCTTCCGGCGCGCTCGACCGGCGCGTCCTACCCTGAGTGGTGACCCGAACGGACGCCGCAGGCGGCGTGCCCGGGGTGGAGAAGAGGAGAGGGCAGTGAAGCTCGCGGAGGCAGCCCAGTCGTTCCTTGCCGGCAAGCGGATCGCGGTCACGGGCGTGTCCCGCAACCCGCAGGGCCACGGCAGCAACACCGTCTACGACCGGCTCGTGGACCGTGGGTACGAGGTGTTCGCCATCAACCCCCACGCAGAGACCATCGGCGGCCGTCCCGCCTACCCGGACCTCGCGTCGATCCCCGGCGGCGTGGACGCGGTCGTCATCGGCACCCGTCCCGAGCACGCCATGGACACGGTCAAGCAGGCCGTCGACCTCGGCGTGACGAAGGTCTGGATGCACCGCTCGGTGGACGCCGGCAGCGTCTCGCCCGAGGCGGTCGCCTACGGGCGCGAGCACGGCCTGCTCGTGATCGACGGCGGGTGCCCGCTGATGTTCGATCCGACGGCCGACGGCGCGCACAAGGTGATGTGCGCGATCCTGAAGCTCACCGGGAAGGTGCCGCGCACCGTCTGACCGCCACGCCGGGGACGGACACCCGCGCGCTGTCGGCCCGCGACAGTACGCTCATCCTGTGCTCGCACCCACACCCCTGTTGCGGCCCAGTCCGCTCGACATCGGCGACCTGTTCGCCGGAAGCTTCGCCGCGCTCAAGCGCCGCTTCGGCCTGTTCGTCCTGATCGCCCTGTTCCCGTCCCTCGTGGGCCTCGTCGTGATCGGCGGCGGCGTCGTCATCGCCCTCTCGGCGACGGTGGCCGCAGGATCCCGCGGCATGACCGCCGGGATCCTGGTGGGCATCGCCGTCGCGATCATCGGTGCCCTCGCGACCGTCCTGGCCCAGGTGAAGGCCCAGGGCATGATGTCCCTCGGGGCCTACGAGATCGCCCAGGGCCAGCACCCCGACCTGCGGGGTCTGCTGACCCGGACGCGAGGCTTCCTTCCCCGCATGGCGCCGGTGATCGCGATCTTCCTCGGCGCGGTCCTCCTCGCCTACGGCCTCGTCCTGGGGATCGTCTTCGCCATGGTCGGTGCCCTGGACGGCAGCTCCGGCGGACGCGCGGCCGGGGCCGCCGCACTGATGGTGCTGCTGGTGCTCGCCATGATCCCGGTGACGATCTTCCTCCAGATCAAGCTGCTCTACACGGTGCCGGCCATCGCCCTCGAGCAGGTCGGCGGCATCGACGGGATGAAGCGTTCCTGGCGCCTCACCCGCGGCGCGTTCTGGCGCACCTTCGGCTACTCCATCGTCGCGTCGCTCGCCGTCGCCGCCGTCGGCATGGTCGTGAGTGGGGCGTCCCAGATCGTGATGATGCCGGCCGCCATGAGCGTGGAGGGCAGCACCAACGATCCCGGCCGCGTGGCCGCAGCCATGATGGTGCTGCTGCCGCTCTACCTCGTGGTGATCCTCCTGCAGGTGGCCGTCCAGCTGGTCACCCAGCCGTTCCTGCACGCCTACACCACCTACATGTTCATCGACCAGGTACGGCGCTCCGAGCTGCCGCCCGCTCCGGCGTACGGCCACCAGGCCCCCCAGCCCGGCTACTACGCGCCCCCGGGACAGTACTACGGGCAGCAGCAGCCCGGCCAGGGGTACCCGCCGCCGGCACCGCCCGCACCGGGCCAGCCGGGTGGCTGGCAGCCGCCCGCACCACCCCAGGGCTGAGCGGGGCTACCCTCGCTCCGCCCCGGTCCCGTCGGAACTCCGTCCGGGATCGGAGTGATCAGCGATCCTTGCGCTTCTCGCGCGCCCGGACCTCGACGTGGACGGGCGACCCGCGGAAGCCGAAGTCCTCGCGCAGGCGGCGCTCGACGAAGCGGACGTACTGCGGGTCGAACTGGCCGGACGTGAACAGGGCGAACGTCGGCGGGCAGTTGTGGGCCTGCGTGCCGAACAGGATGCGCGGCTGCTTGCCGCCCCGCACCGGGTGCGGGTGCGCGGCCGTGAGACGTCCGAGGAACGCGTTGAGCTTGCCCGTGGAGACCCGGGTCTCCCAGCCCTCCAGGGCCTCCTCGATCGCCTTCGACAGCCTGTCGACGTTGCGGCCGGTCAGCGCGGAGATGTTCACCCCGGGCGCCCAGGCGAAGGCACGGATGTCCTGCTCCACCTCGCGCGCCAGGTAGTGGCGCCGCTCGTCGTCAGTGAGGTCCCACTTGTTGTACGCGATCACGAGGGCCTTGCCGGCCTCCTCGACCATGGTCAGGATGCGCAGGTCCTGGTCGCTGATGGTCTCCGACGCGTCCAGCACCACCACGCACACCTCGGCGCGCTCGATCGCACTCTGGGTGCGCAGCGCGGCGTAGTACTCGTGCCCGGACGCCTCCTTCACCCGGCGGCGCAGGCCGGCGGTGTCGATGAAGCGGTACAGGATCCCGCCCACCTCGACGAGCTCGTCGACCGGATCGACCGTGGTCCCCGCCACGTTGTCGACCACCACGCGCCGGGCGTTCGCCAGCTGGTTCAGCAGGGACGACTTCCCGACGTTCGGACGCCCGACGATGGCGACCCGGCGCGGGCCGCCGATCTCGGCCTCACCGGCGCGCGGCGCCTCCGGCATCACCTCGAGCATCGCGTCCAGCAGGTCGCCGGTCCCCCGCCCGTGCATGGCGGACACCGGGTGCGGCTCGCCGAGCCCGAGGTTCCACATCGAGGCGGCGTCCGCCTCCTGCCGGAGGTCGTCCACCTTGTTCGCGGCCAGCACGACCGGCTTGCGGCTGCGGCGCAGCACGTCGACGACGGCCTCGTCCACGTCCTGCGTGCCGACGGTGGCGTCCACGACGAACAGCACGACGTCCGCGGCCGCGATGGCCAGCTCGGCCTGCTCGGCGATCTGGGCGGCCATGCCCTTGGCGTCCGGGGCCCAGCCGCCGGTGTCGACGATCACGAACTCGCGCCCGTTCCACTCCGCGTCGTAGCTCACGCGGTCGCGGGTGACACCGGGCAGGTCTTGGACGACGGCCTCGCGGCGACCGATGATCCGGTTCACCAGCATCGACTTGCCCACGTTGGGACGTCCGACGACGGCCACGACGGGCTTCACCTGCTCGGTCCCGGTGGTCTCGGTCATGGGGGTCCCCTCTGCTGTACGTGCGACTGATCAGGCTACCGCACGCCCGGCTCCCGGCCGGAGCCGGGGTGTGGTGACAGACTGGCCACCGGCGAAGGGAGGACGCGTGGAGGCTGGCCGGCACTGGCTGGATGACGAACGCCTGCGCGTCTACCCCCGGATCTTCGTCGCCGCCTACCTGTTCGCCGTGGTGGCCTATGCCCTCACGCTGCACGACGGCCTCGACTTCAAGGGACAGCCCCTCGGCACCGACTTCGTGACCTTCTACAGCGCCTCCGTCCTCGTCCTCTCGGGCCGGGGGGCCTCCGTGTTCGACTACGCGGTGCTCAACGCCACCCAGAAGGCGGTCTTCCCCGGCTTCACCGGGGAGCTGTTCGCCTGGTTCTATCCGCCCACGTTTCTCCTCGTGATCGCACCGCTCGCGCTCGTGCCGTACCTGGCCGCCCTTGCCGGCTTCGTCGCGACCACGACCGCCGCGTGGCTGGTCGCCCTCCGGAGCGCGGTCGCGCGGGCAGGCGCCGGCTGGTTGATCGCGGCCTTTCCCGGGCTCTGGGTCTGCGCGGCCCACGGTCAGAACGGCCTCCTGACGGCCGCGCTGGCGGGGGGCTCCCTCCTCCTGCACGGGCGCAAGCCGGTGCTCGCCGGCGTCCTCCTGGGCCTGCTGGCGATCAAGCCGCACCTGGCCGTGCTCTTCGCCGTCGCGCTCGTCGCGGCCCGCGCCTGGCGGACGCTCGCCAGCGCTGCGGCGACAGCAGTGGCCTTCCTTGCAGCGAGCCTGCTGGTGTTCGGTCCCGGCGTCCTGGGTGCCTGGCTCGACAGCCTCCAGTTCGCGCGCCTCGCGACGGAGAACGGCTACCTGCCGTGGGCGAAGATGCCCTCGACCTTCGCCCTGCTGCGGCTCCTCGGCACCCCGGTGCCGTGGGCGTACGCCGTCCACGCCGTCGTCGCGATCGCAGCGGCGGTGGCCGTGTGGGTGGTCTGGCGACGCACGGACGCGCTCCCGCTGCGCGGGGCCGTCCTGATGGCCGCGACGTTCCTGGCGAACCCCTACGCCTTCGACTACGACCTGGTCTGGCTCGCGTTCCCGATCGCCTGGCTGGCGGTGTACGGCCTCGAGAACGGGTGGCGTCGCGGCGACCGGGAGGTGCTGGTGGCCGCCTGGCTGCTGCCTGCGCTGGCCACGGCCCTCGCGTCGCTCACGCGCGTGCAGGTGGCGCCACTGGTGCTGGCCGCCCTGGTGTGGGTCGCGGTGCGCCGCGTCGTCGCCGGCCGCGGACTCCCGGGTTGGCTGGTCGGCGTCAGCGCGCCGTCCGCGCCACCAGCCCGAGCACGGCGTCGATCGTCTCCTCCAGCGTGAGGTAGGTGCAGTCGAGGTGCGTCACGCCGTCGGCGGCCGTGGTGAAGTTCACCAGCCGGGAGTCGTCGGCGTCGCGGCGCAGGATCTGGTCGGCCAGCTGCGCGTCGTCCACCTTGTCGCCGAGTTCGGCCTTGCGGCGCGCCATCCGGATCTCCGGGTCGGCGGTGAGCAACAGCCGGACGGGCGCGTCCGGGGCCACCACGGTGGTGATGTCGCGGCCCTCTGCGACGATGCCGTTCGGGGCCGCGTCGATGATCGCCCGCTGGCGGGCGACGAGGTTGGCGCGGCACTCCGGCACGGTCGAGACGGCGCTGGCGTTCGCGGACACCTCCGGCTCCCGGATCGCCGTCGTCACGTCGCGGCCGTTCACCCGTACCCACTGGTCGTCGGGGTCCGTGCTGATCTCGAGGTCGGCCCCGACCGTCACCGCGATCACGGCGGGCGCGTCGGCGGGGTCCACGCCGGCGTCCAGGAACGCGCGGGTCACCGCCCGGTACATCGCGCCGGTGTCGAGGTAGGCCAGCCCGAGGGCCTTGGCCACCCCGCGCGAGGTGGACGACTTCCCGGAGCCGCTGGGCCCGTCGACGGCGATCACGAGACGTTCTGTGGTCATTGCTTCCTCCGGGTCTACAACTGGGGTTCGCGGTCGCGGACGGTCCAGCCCGCGTCGGTCATGGCGGCCGTGAGCTCGTCGGCCCGCTCGGGGGCGACCTGCACCGACAGCCAGCCCACCTCGCGCTCGAGGTCGTGGTCGATCGACAGGTCCTCGATGTTGACCCCCGCGGTCTCGATGTCGCGGAAGAGCCGGGCCAGGGCGCCGGGGGCGTCCGGGATCTCGACCACCACGTGGGCGTAGCTGGTGGAGCTCAGCCCGTGCTTGCCGGGGAGCGCGCGCGTGCCGTCCAGCCCGCGCTCGAGCGCCGGGCCCACGTCGCCGGCCTCGAGCCCGGCGATCAGGTCGGCCAGGTCGGCCTGGAGGGCCACGAGCTCGGAACGGACGGCGACAGCGTTGGCGCCGATGATCTGCTGCCACAGCCCCGGGTCCGATCCGGCGATGCGGGTGACGTCGCGCAGTCCCTGGCCGGCCAGCCGGAGGTGTTCGGCCGGCACCTCGGTGAGGCGCCCGGCGACGAGGACGGACACCAGGTGCGGCAGGTGCGACACCTGGGCGACGGCCTCGTCGTGGTGGGCCGCGCCCATCGTGACCCGTCGTGCGCCGCAGAGCGACGCCAGCTCCTGCACGTCCAGCACCGCCTGGGCTGCGGAGGTGTCGTGCGGGGTGATCACCCAGGTGCGGTCCACGAACAGGTCCGCCCGTGCGGTCAGCGGGCCGACGTGCTGCGAGCCGGCCATCGGGTGCGAGCCGACGTAGCGGGACAGGTCGGCATCGGTCCGCCGCAGCGCGGAGAGGACCGTCCCCTTCACCGAGCCGACGTCGGTCACCGTCGCGTGCGGGTAGGTGGCCAGCGACCGCGCGATCACCTTCGGCAGTGCCTCCGGCGGCACGGCGACGACCACCAGGCGGACCGCCCCCGGATCGGGCGCTGCGGTCGTCCCGGCACCCCGGGACGCGGCCACGCGGGCGTGGCTCGACACCTTGTCCTGGAGGTGGACGGTCAGGCCCGCCCGGGTCAGCGCGTGGGCCACGGACGCCCCGACCAGGCCCGTGCCGATCACCAGCGCCGGGGACAGCTCAGGTCTGGTCACTGGCCGCCCTTCTGCACGAACGAGCGGACGTACTCCTCGGCGTCCGCCTCGAGCACCGCGTCGATCTGGTCGAGGATCGCGTCGTAGTCCACCGACCGTGCCGGAAGCGGGGCGGCCTCGGCCACCTCGTCCTCGCGCTGGGGCGTCCGTTCCCGCTGCACGCGTTCGGCCACCGGTCCTCCTGATCTGTTCGGGCGCCGGACAGCCTACTCACCCACGACGGCGCAGCAGCGCATCGACCGCGCCGGGGCCCTCCAGCACGCCGACGTCCGCCCGCGTGCCGCGGGCCGGCTCGGACAGGTCGAGCTGGTGCTCCCGGCCGGCGTCGTCGCGAACCCGCAGCCAGTCCCAGGAACCGCCGGTGACACGCTCCGGGGCCGCGCCGACGACGCTCCCCCGCAGCCAGGCCCGCGTGTCGGCCGGCGGTTCGACGCCCGCGCGGTCCACCTCCTGGGCGGTGACGACCGGACGGAACCGCCCGGCGCGGTCCAGCGCGTCCCAGGGGCCGGGGACGTCGAGCCGGGCCCACGCGAGGTCGAGCTGGGCGAGGCGGGCGCTCGCCCAGTCCAGGCCGTGCCGCGCGGCGAACGCGTCCAGCAGGGCCAGCTTGGCCACCCAGTCGAGGCGGTCCGCGCAGCGCGCCGGGTCCGTCCGCAGGTCGTCCACGGCCTCGCCCCACGCGGCGACCACGTCGGCCTCGTAGTCGTCCGGACGCCGGGCCGCGTCGGCGCTGACCGCGGCGTGGAACAGCTCCTGGAGCTCCAGTGCCGTCAGCCGGCGGCCGTCGTCCAGCCTGAGCGTCACGCGCAACCCCGGATCGTGGCTGGTGTCGTGGAAGGCTGCGACCGGATCGGCCAGGCGCACCTCGGGCAGGACGCCGGCCCGCAGCGCCGTCAGGAACGCCGACAGCATCCCTGCCTTCAGCCAGGTGGTGTACGGGGTGCGGTTCGCATCGCCGGTGATCACGTGGAGGCGCCGGTAGGCCGCGGGCGGGGCGTGGGGCTCGTCGCGGGTGTTCACGATCGGTCGGCGGCGGGTGGTCTGGATGCCCTCGAGCGTCTCGAAGAAGTCCGCGCGCTGGCTGAGCTGGAAGCCCGGGACCCGCCCGTCCTGCCCGATGCCGACGCGTCCGGCACCGGTGAGCACGGTCCGCGAGACCAGGAACGCCGGCAGCAGCGCGACGACCTGTGCCCACGGCAGCGAGCGCGGCAGCAGGTGGTTCTCGTGGCAGCCATAGGACGCGCCGTGGGAGTCGGTGTTGTTCTTGAAGATGCCGATCTCGACGCCCAGCTGCCGGGACGCGGCGCCCGCGGCGGCGACCACGGCGGCATCGCCCGCCAGGTCGTAGGCCACCGCCGCGCGCGCGGTGGTCACCTCCGGCCCCGAGTACTCGGGGTGCGCGTGGTCGACGTAGAGGCGGGCGCCGTTGGCGAGGATCCGGTTGTGGGCGTCCTCGATCGGGATGGGGTCGACCCAGTCCAGCGTGGTGCCGGTGGCCGTCCCGGGGTAGGCGGCGACCACCGCTGCGCTCAGCGCGGACGGGTGCACGTGCGGTACGGACGGGGCGAGGATCCCGTACTCGGTCTCGATCCCCATGACCCGCGGCACGGCTGCGGACGGCCCCGACGGGGCCCAGGCGGCACCGCCGCCGGCGGCGCGACGAGGACGGTCGGCTGGCGGGACGCCGACCGGACCGTGGTCGGGGATCGGCGGGGTCACGGGGTGAGCTGGCGGGAGCCGACGAGCGTGCGCAGGAACACGATCCGCTCGCCCTTGCGCCCGGAGACGCGGGCCCAGTCGTCGGGGTTGGTGGTGTTGGGCAGTTCCTCGTTCTCGCCGATCTCGGCCGCGCAGGCCGCCAGCACGTGGTCGAGCCTCACCCCGCGCTCTCCCCCGTCGATCAGGTCCTTGATGGCCGCCTTCTTCGCCCGTCCCACGACCCCGGCCAGCATGGCGCCGGAGACGAAGTCGGCCACGTACAGCACCTCGCGGTCGCCGCCGGCGTAGGTGACCTCGATGAACCGGTTCTCCTCGCTGCGGGCATACAGCCGGTCGACGATCGCCGCGACCAGGGCGCTGCGGAACTCCTCCGGCTCGCGGCCTCCGGTGTTCAGCGGGGTCTCCGCGGTCAGATAGCGCGCGAGGATCTCCGCCGCGCCGTCGCGGTCGGGACGGTCGAGCTTGATCTTCACGTCCAGCCGGCCCGGACGCAGGATCGCCGGGTCGATCAGGTCCTCGCGGTTGGTGGCCCCGATGACGATCACGTTCGCCAGCCCCTCCACGCCGTCGATCTCGCTGAGGAGCTGCGGCACGATCGTCGCCTCCACGTCGGAGGACACCCCGCTGCCCCGGGTGCGGAACAGCGCGTCCATCTCGTCGAAGAACACGATCACCGGGCGGCCCGAGGTGGCGTGCTCCTTCGCCCGGGTGAAGATCGCGCGGATCTGCCGCTCGGTCTCGCCCACGTACTTGTCGAGCAGTTCGGGGCCCTTGATGTTGAGGAAGTGACTGCCGGCGGAGTTCGCGACCGCCTTGGCGATCATGGTCTTGCCGCAGCCCGGCGGTCCGTACAGCAGGACGCCCTTCGGCGGACGCAGCCCGAACTCGGTGAACAGCTCCCGGTGTCGGAACGGCAGCTCGACGGCGTCCCTGATCTGCTCGATCTGGGCCCCCAGCCCGCCGATGTCGGCGTAGCTGACGTCCGGCACCTCCTCCAGCGTCAGGTCGGCGACCTCGCTGCGCGGCACCTGGGCGGACGCCAGGAGCGCCCGGCGGTCGGCGAGCAACGTCACGCCGGGCCGGAGCGCCGCCACGTCGAGGGCGGCGGAGGCCAGCAGCACCATCTCGTCTCCCGACGCTCCCGCCGCGAGCAGGCGACCGTCGTCGAGCACCTCCACCAGCCGCACGGTCTCCCCCGCGGGCAGGTCGGCGACGACACCGACGACGAGCAGGGCCTCGTTCAGCAGCACGCGCGCCCCGGGGCGCAGGACGTCGGGGTCGAGGTCGGGGCGGACCGCGCAGCGCAGCACCCGGCCCCCGGTGGCCACGTCGACCGTCTCGTCCCCCGGCTCGAGCACGACCCCGAACGAGCTCGGCGGCGTGCCGAGCGCCTCCAGCTCCGCCCGCAGCGACACCAGGGACTCCCTGGCGTCGGCCAGCGTGGCGTTGAGCCGCTCGTTGGTGGCGGCCAGCGTCCTGGCGTCGGTCCTGGCGTCGGCCAGGCGTCGTTCGGCCAGGTCGAGGGCGCGGGCTCGCGACTCCAGGAGCTCGTTCGCCCGGGCCAGCTCGCGGGCGAGCTCTGCCGGCTCAGGCATCTCCGGGCTCCGGGCTCACCCCCGCCGGACGCGGACCGCTGTAGTCGGGCCCGTACGCTCCGGGGGCGGGACGCCGCCGACGCAGCGGGGCCACGACGCCCGGGGCCAGGCGTCGGCTGAAGACCAGGAAGCCGGTGTGGCCGCTGGTGCCGTGTCCCGGGCGGATCGCCAGGCCTTCGGCGTGCCACTCCCGCGCGGAGTACTCCCTGGCGTCCGGCTCGGTGAACCCGCCGTGGGCGCGCAGGGTGTCCATGGTGCGCCCGAGCTGGGTGGTGGTGGCCACGTAGCAGCACAGCAGCCCGCCGGGTTCGAGCACGCCGGCGACGGCATCCACGCACTCCCACGGCGCCAGCATGTCGAGCACGACCCGGTCGACCGGCTCCGGCCGGAGGTCGGTGACCAGGTCGCCGATGCGCAGGGTCCAGGCCGGGTGTTCGGCGCCGAAGAACGCGGTGACGTTCTTCTTCGCGATGGCAGCGAAGTCCGGCCGCCGCTCGTAGGAGTACAGGCGGCCGGTGGTGCCGATCGCCCGCAGCAGGAAGATGCTCAGCGCGCCCGAACCGGCGCCGGCCTCGAGCACCCGCGCACCGGGGAAGATGTCGGTCTGCACCAGGATGTGCGCGGCGTCCTTGGGGTAGACCACCGTCGCGCCGCGGGGCATCGTGACGGTGAACTCCTCCAGCAGGGCACGAAAGGCCAGGTAGGCCACCCCGCCGGCCGACATCACGACGCTGCCCTCCGGCACTCCGATCAGGTCGTCGTGGCTGATGCCGCCCTTGGTCGTGTGGAACACCCCGCCGGGCACCAGCAGCACGGAGTGCCGGCGCCCCTTCGGGTCGCTGAGCGTCACCCGCTCGCCCGCAGCGAGCGGCCCGGTGCGGACCCCGCTCGGCTCGCGGTGCGTGGTGGCCTCCGGGGCCGCCGTCAGGTCATCCATTGGTGAGTCCCCACAATCCGAGCACCTGTCCACTGCCGAACGGCTCGCCGACCATGGTCACTCCCTTCGCCACGAACATGATGCCGTCGGACTGCGAGATCGGCAGCACGGTGTTGTCGGCCGCGGCCTGCTGCTGGATCTCGGTCAGCGCAGCGGTGCGCGCCGTGCCACTGGTGGTGCGCGCGCGCTGGCCGAGCATCTCCAGCTTGCTGCGGCTGCCCGGCAGCGGGTCGGCGAGGTAGCGCTGGAGCCAGCCGGTGGCGTTGTTCACCCAGGCCGGACGGTCGGTGAGGTAGAGGTCGGCGTCCCTGGTGGTGACGAGCCGGACGCTCACCCCGTCCAGCTCCTCGATGCGGTCGCGCAGCAGGCTGGCCAGGTCGGCGTGCCCGGGTGCGGTGCGGCTGTAGCCGAGCGTCAGGTTGGTGCGCCCCCCGCCGAGCTTCGGCAGGCGCGGGCGTCCGCCGAGGTCGAACGACGCGGCGTGGTCCTCCACGCCCACCGGGACGATCGAGTCCAGCGTCCGGTCGCCCTGCAACGCCTTGGCGACGCCCTCGCGCAGCTTGGCGTCCTTGCGCAGGGGGGACGCGGGGTTCCAGACCAGCTGCGCGACCCGCAGGCCGGGCAGCGGCAGGCGGGAGAAGCCGCTCTCCGTCGTCCTGTCCGGGCTGCCGGCGATCTTGTCGGTCACGCGCTGGAGCGCGGCGTTGTCCAGGCTGCGCCACACCACCTCCGCGGTGGCCTTGTCGATGGCCTCCTCCGCCGCCACCGAGTCGGGGACGATCTGGAGCTTCAGCGCCGCAAGGAGCCCCTTCTTCGGCCCCACGTACTTCTCGAAGCGGGTGAAGGTCGCCGCGTCGGGGTCGAGGGCGTCGACCTGGTAGGGGCCGGATCCGACGGGGAGCGTCTCCAGCGGCAGCGCGGTGTCGGGGTCGAACGTCCCGGCGTCCACGATGGACGCCGCCTGTCCGGCCAGCGCGTAGCCGAACTGGTTGTCCGGCCAGGAGAGCTGGAAGCGCACCGTGTGCGCGTCGGGGACGTCGATCCGCTTGAGGGCCGACAGCAGCCCGACCGAGGAGCCGGGGGTGTCCATGCGCAGCGCGCGCTGGATGCTGAACTTCACGTCCGTGGCGTCGAGCACGTCGCCGTTGTGGAAGAAGAGTTCCTCCGGCAGCGTGCACTCGTAGGTGAGCGTGGACGTGAACAGGCAGTCGGTGGCCGCGTCCGGCTTCAGCTCGCCGGACTCCGGCAGCACCACCATCAGCCGCTGGTAGATGCTCGTGACCAGGATCGAGTCGGTGTCCGCGGTGGCGACCGCCGGATCGGCCGTGGTCATCTGGCCGGTGGTGATCACCGTGAAGGGACGCGGGGTCGGGCTCGGCGTCGGGGTGAGCGTCGGCTCGACGGCCGGAGGCGTGCAGGCGGCCAGCACGCAGAGGGAGCCGGCGAGCAGGAGCGCCAGCCGGCGCCGGGGTGCGCGAGAGGGGTGATGGTCAGCGCGCATTGAAGTACTTGGCCTCCTGGTGGTGCACGACGAGCGCGTCCGTGGACTGCTCGGGGTGGAGCTGAAGTTCCTCGCTCAATTGCACACCGATCCGCTCCGGCCGGAGCAGGGTGACCAGCTTTGCCCGGTCCGCCAGGTCGGGACAGGCGGGATAGCCGAACGAGTAGCGCGACCCGCGGTAGGCCTGGTCGCGGATCATCGCGTCCACGTCGCCGTCCCCGCCGAGGCCGAGCTCCGCGCGCACGCGGGCGTGCCAGTACTCGGCGAGCGCCTCGGTGAGCTGGACGCTCAGCCCGTGCAGCTCGAGGTAGTCCCGGTAGGCGTCAGCGGCGAACAGCTTCGCCGTCGCCTCCGCCACCACCGAGCCCATCGTCACCAGCTGGAGCGCGATCACGTCCGGGCCGAGGTCGGCGGCCTCCCGGGCGTCGCGGAAGAAGTCGGCCAGGCACAGCCGGCGGTCGCGGGTCTGGCGGGGGAAGTCGAAGCGGGTCACCTCCCGCGACGGGTCCTCCGGGTCGCCCAGGATGAGCGTGTTGCCCTCGGAGTGGCAGGGCCAGTAGCCGTAGACGACCGCAGGCTCCACCAGCGAGTCGGTGTGCAGGCGATCGAGCCAGTAGCGCAGCCGGGGCCGCCCTTCGGTCTCCACCATCTCCTCGTAGCTCGGCCCGCCGGCGGCGCCGCGCAGGCCCCACTGCCCCATGAAGGTGGCGCGCTCGTCGAGCCAGCCCGAGATGTCGGCGAGCTTCAGGCCCTTGACGACCCGGCTGCCGAGGAACGGCGGGGTCGGCACGGGCCCGCCGCGCGCGACGTCGGACCGCCCGGACGGCTCCTCGTCCGGTTCGTCCGCGGACGCGCGCGGCTTCGCCACCACCCTGCGGCGCCGCGGCTCGGGGAGTGCCGCTCCCGGCTCGCCCCGCTTCACCGCCACGACCTTCTCCATCAGCGACAGCCCCTCGAAGGCGTCCCGCGCGTAGCGCACCTCGCCGTGGTAGAGGTCGTTCAGGTCCTCCTCGACGAAGGCACGGGTCAGGGCCGCGCCGCCGAGCAGCACGGGGAACTCGCTGAGCCCGCGGCTGTTCAGCTCCTGGAGGTTGTCCCGCATGACGACCGTCGACTTCACCAGCAGGCCGGACATGCCGATCGCGTCGGCCTTGTGCACGAGGGCCGCCTCGATGATCGCGCTGACCGGCTGCTTGATGCCCAGGTTCACCACGGTGTAGCCGTTGTTGGTGAGGATGATGTCCACCAGGTTCTTGCCGATGTCGTGGACGTCGCCCTTCACGGTGGCGATCACGATCGTGCCCTTGCCGCCGGCGTCCGCCTTGTCCAGGTGGGGCTCGAGGTAGCGGACGCAGGACTTCATCACCTCCGCGGAGGCCAGCACGAACGGCAGCTGCATCTGTCCGGAACCGAACAGTTCGCCGACCACCTTCATGCCGGCGAGCAGGTCGTCGTTGATGATGTCGAGGGCCGGCGTGGTCGCCAGCGCCTCATCGAGGTCGGCCTCCAGCCCCTTGGCGTCGCCGTCGACGATCCGGCGCTGGAGCCGCTCGTTGACCGGCAGCGCGGCCAGCTCCGCGGCCCGCGCCTCCTTCGTCGACGTCGTGGTGACGCCCTCGAACAGCTCGAGGAACCGGGTGAGTGGGTCGTAGCCGTCGCTGCGCCGGTCGTAGACGAGGTCCTCGGCCACCCGGCGCTGCTCCTCGGGAATGCGCGAGATCGGCACGATGCGCGCGGCCGGCACGATGGCCGAGTCCAGGCCGGCCTCGACGCACTCGTGCAGGAACACAGAGTTCAGCACCTGGCGCGCGGCGGGGTTCAGGCCGAACGACACGTTGGAGACGCCGAGGGTGGTGTGCACCCCGGGGTGGGCTGTGGTCAGCCGGCGGATCGCCTCGATGGTCTCGATCGCGTCCCTGCGGGTCTCCTCCTGCCCGGTGGCGATCGGGAAGGTCAGGCAGTCGACGATGATGTCCTCGATCGCCAGCCCCCACTCGCCGGTCAGGGCGGCGATGAGCCGCTCGGCGACGCGGACCTTCCAGTCCGCCGTCCGGGCCTGGCCCTCCTCGTCGATGGTCAGCGCGACCACGACCGCGCCGTGCTCCTTCACCAGCGGCATCACCTGGGCGAAGCGCGAGGACGGGCCGTCGCCGTCCTCGTAGTTCACCGAGTTGATCGCGCAGCGCCCGCCGAGGCGCTCCAGCCCGGCGCGCAGCACGGCCGGCTCCGTGGAGTCGAGCATGATCGGCAGCGACACCCCGGTGCCGATCCGGGACGCCAGTTCGGCCATGTCGGCCACGCCGTCACGTCCCACGTAGTCGACGCACAGGTCGAGCAGGTGGGCGCCGTCGCGGCTCTGCTGCTTGGCGATGTCGAGGCAGTCGCCCCAGTTCTCGGCCAGCATGGCCTCCCGGAACGCCTTCGAGCCGTTCGCGTTGGTGCGCTCACCGATCGACAGGTAGGCGGTGTCCTGGCGCAGCGGGACCTCCGCGTACAGCGACGACACGGCGTCCACGCGCTCGGGGGTGCGCGGGGAGGGTGTCCGTCCGTGCACGGCCCGTGCCAGCAGTGCGATGTGCTCCGGGGTGGTGCCACAGCAGCCGCCGACCAGGCCGAGCCCGAACTCGGCGGTGTACTGCTCGACGTAGCGGACGAACTCCTCGGGACCCATCGGGTACCGGGCGCCCTCGGGGGTGAGCTCGGGCAGGCCGGCGTTCGGCATGCACACCAGCGGGATCCCCGCGTGCCGTGACAGGTGCCGCAGGTGCTCGCTCATCTCGGTCGGGCCGGTGCCGCAGTTGAGGCCGATCGCGTCGATCCCCAGCGGCTCGAGGGCGGTCAGCGCCGCGCCGATCTCACTGCCCAGCAGCATGCTGCCGGAGGTCTCCACGGTGACGTTGACGAACACCGGCAGGTCGACGCCGGCCGCCTCCCGGGCGCGCCGGACACCGTTGACCGCGGCACGGGCCTGCAGGAGGTCCTGGCACGTCTCCACCTGGAAGCCGTCGACGCCGCCGGCGATCATCGCCTCGGCCTGCTGCTGGTAGGCGTCCCGCAGCCGGGCGTACGTGGTGTGGCCCAGGCTGGGCAGCTTCGTTCCCGGGCCCATGCTGCCGAGCACGTAGCGGGGACGTTCCGGCGTGGACGCCGCGTCGGCCGCGGCGCGCGCGATGCGGGCCCCCGCCCCCGCCAGCTCCGCGATCCGCTCGGGGATGTCGTATTCCCCCAGCGCCGACAGGTTCGCGCCGAAGGTGTTGGTCTCGATGCAGTCGGCGCCGGCGTCCAGGTAGGCGGCGTGGATCGCCCCCACCACGTCGGGACGCGTCACGTTCAGGATCTCGTTGCAGCCCTCGAGTCCCTCGAAGTCGGACAGGCCGAGGTCGTACCCCTGCAGCATCGTGCCCATGCCCCCGTCCGCCACGAGGACGCGGGTCGCCAGGGCCGTGCGCAGATCGCGGGTCATGGGGAGCAGAATAGGCGAGTCGGCCTACAGTGGTCGCCATGGCAGAGGCTCGTGGGCTCAGGGGGCTGCGCAATCCCGCCGTGATCGCGGCGTTCGGCGGCTGGAACGACGCCGGTGAGGCGGCCAGCGGAGTGATCGACCATCTGGTCGACCACTACAAGGCCGACCTCGAGTTCGCGATCGACCCTGAGGACTTCTACGACTTCCAGGTGAACCGCCCGACCTCCCGGCTGGTCGACGGCATCCGCACCATCGAGTGGCCGACCACGGAGGTGCTCGTGGCCCACCTGCCCGAGCGCGACCTGGTGCTGATCGGGGGCCCCGAACCGAACTTCCACTGGCAGGACTACGTGTCCCGCCTGCTGTCGATGCTGCGCTCGGTGCAGCCCGAGGTGGTGGTGCTCCTCGGCGCGCTGCTCACCGACGCGCCGCACAGCCGTCCGGTGCCGGTAAGCGGCACGGCCAGCAGCCAGGGGCTCGCCGACGAGCTGGGCCTCGAGCTGTCCGACTACGAGGGGCCGACCGGGATCGTCGGCGTGCTGTCCTACGAGTGCGACCGGGCGGGGTTCCCCGTGGTGTCGCTGTGGGCGTCCGTGCCGCACTACGTCGCCGAGCCGCCCAACCCGAAGGCGACGCTCGCGCTGCTGGTGCGCCTGGAGGACGTGCTCAACCTGCCGCTCGATCCGGGCCAGCTCGCCACCGAGTCCGCGCAGTGGGTGGAGCAGGTGGACGAGCTCGTCGCCGACGACCCCGACATCGCCAACTACGTCAGCGCGCTCGAGGAACGCAGGGACGAGGCCACGCCTGCACCCAGCGGGGACGTGATCGCCGCGGAGTTCGAGCGCTACCTCAGGCGTCGAGATCGGCGGCGTGGCTGAGCGCGGCCAGCCTCTGGCCCGCCTGCTCCCGGTCGAGCCGGTACTGGAGGACCTCCACCGACACCGCCGCCACCGCGAAGGTCACCCCGGCCCATTCCGCGACGACCCACAGCACCTCCGCCGCGAACAGGTAGGTCAGCACCTTGCAGGTGAGGCGCCACGCTGCGGGCAGGGGCCAGCGGGCCCTGGGCAGCACGGCGGACGCCCACAGGAACACGAAGCCGGCGAACACGGCGGACACGGCGAGCCAGGCGGCCCATCCGTCGAAGAGGAGCAGGAGCGAGCCGGCGATGGCGGCCCACGCGATGACCTCGATGACGGTGGCTGCGGCGAAGATGGCGGTCTTCACGTGGTGAATCCTCCCAGCCCGGGCGGCACGGCGATAAGTTCCCGTCCGGGTGTCACCCGGGTGGAGAGTCGGGCTCAGGCCCGGTGTGCCGCTGCGTCCTCGGCCTGCACCTTCAGGGCGCGCACGACGGCGTCGGGATCGTCGGCGCGGTAGACCGCGGAACCCGCCACGAACGTGTCGGCGCCGGCTTCCACGCACCGCTCGATCGTCTGCTCGGAGATGCCCCCGTCCACCTGGAGCCAGATGTCGCCGCCGTGGGCGTCCAGCAGGGCGCGGGTGCGGCGGATCTTGGGCAGCATCACGTCCAGGAAGGACTGGCCGCCGAACCCGGGCTCGACGGTCATCAGCAGCACCATGTCGAGTTCGGGCAGCAGGTCGGCGTAGGGCTCGATGGGGGTGGCCGGACGCAGTCCCATCGACGCCCGCGCGCCGAGCGCGCGGAGCTCCCGGGACAGCTTCACCGGGGCGTCGGAGGCCTCGACGTGGAACGTGACCGACTCCGCCCCGGCCTCCGCGTACCCGGGGGCCCAGCGGTCCACCTCGGCGATCATCAGGTGGATGTCGAGCAGCTTGTCGGTGCCGGCGCGGACGCACTCCACCATCGGCAGGCCGAAGGTGAGGTTCGGCACGAACCGGTTGTCCATGACGTCCAGGTGCACGCCGTCGGCGCTCGGGATCCGGGCGATCTCCGCGTTGAGGTCGGCGAGGTTCGCATTCAGGATGCTCGGCGTGATTCGGATACCCACGGGCCGAACTCTACCGATCCGCGGGGCCTCCCCCGCGCCGCAGCAGCGCGAGGAACATCGCGTCCGTGCCGTGCCGGTGGGGCCACAGCTGGACGAGGTTCCCGGCCGCCGCGTCGGGCACCTCCGGGAGGTGCGCCGCGGCGTCGAGGAGGGTGACGCCGCACGCGTCCGCGACCACGGCGGCGGTCTCCTCCGGGTGGGGCGAACACGTCACGTAGGCGATCACCCCGCCGGGTGCTGCGGCCTCGATCGCCCGCGCCAGCAGCCGGCGCTGCAGGCCCACCAGCCCGGGCAGGTCGGACGGGCTGCGGCGCCAGCGGCTCTCGGGGCGCCGGCGCAGAGCGCCGAGCCCGGTGCACGGCACGTCGGCCAGCACCCGGGCGAAGGTGCCGGCACGCCAGGCGGGGCGCGTGCCGTCCGCGACGATCGTGACCGGTTGGTTCGGCGGCCCGTAGGCACGAAGGTTGGCCGCCACCAGCTGGGCGCGGTGCGGCTGGAGCTCCGAGGCGACCAGCCGGGTGCCCGCCTCGCGCGCCAGCCCGGCGAGCAGCGCGGACTTTCCTCCCGGGCCCGCGCACACGTCCAGCCAGGGGCCTCCGGGCGCCTCGGCGCGGGCGAGCGCGAGGGCCACCAGCTGCGAGCCCTCGTCCTGCACGCCGGCCCGTCCCTCGACGACGGCCGCGACGTCGGCGGGATCGCCGTCGCGCTGCGCCCCGAACGGCGACCACCGGTCGGGGGTCCCGCCCAGTTCCGCGCGGTCGGCGAGGCCCGGGCGGACCACGAGGTTCGGCACCGGGGCCACGTTGTCGGCGGCCAGCGCGTCCTCGAGCTCCGCGGTGGGCAGGACGCGCGACCACGCCTCGACGATCCACCGGGGGTGGTGGCTGGCCAGCGCCAGACGGCCGAGTTCGTCCTCGCCGGAGGACAGCTCGGCCAGCCAGCCGGGCCAGTCCCGCTCGGCCACCCGCCGAAGGACCGCGTTGACCAGGCCGGTCACCCGCTCCCCCACCTCGAGGGCGGCGAGGTCGACGCTCGTGGCGATGGCGGCGTGCGCGGGCACCCGCATGCCGAGCAGCTGATGGGTGCCGAGCCGCAGCACGTCGACGACCGCCGGCTGGAGCGTACGCAAGGCCCGGCCCGATGCGGACTCGATCACCCGGTCGTAGCCGCCCATCGCGCGGCACGTACCGGCGACGAGCTCCGTGGCGAAGGCCGCGTCCTGACCACCGAGGTCGCCGCGGCGGCGGGCGAGCTCCAGGTTGGCGTAGGCGCCGTCGGCCGTGACGGCCCGCAGCACACGGAAGGCGGTGCTGCGCGCGGGGTCCGCTCGCCGGGGACGGCGGCGCGACCCGCTCACGTGAACCGCCCCGGGCCGCGCAGGCCGCGGCCCCAGTCGGCGCCGGCGAGCGCGCGCCGTCCGGCCGGCTGCACCTGGCGGAGCTCCAACGATCCGTCGCCGGTGCCGACCACGGCCTCCCGCCTGCCGGCACGCACCTCGCCGGGGGCCAGGCCCTCGTCGGCCCGCGGCACGGCCGCCAGCACCCGGAAGCGCTCCCCGTCCAACTCGGTCCAGGCGACCGGGGACGGGTTGTTCGCCCGCACCTGCCGCGAGATCCCGGCGGCGGACCGCGTCCAGTCGATGCGGGCGCCCTCGGCCGTCAGCTTGGGGGCGAGCGTCACGCCGTCCGTCGGCTGGGGGGTCAGGGACGCGGTCCCGTCGGCGAGCGCATCCAGCGTCTGGCACAGCAGCTCCGCTCCCCTCCCCTGGAGCGCGGCCAGTGCCTCCCCGGCCGTCTCCTCCTCGCCCAGCCGGTACTCCTGCGCGGCCAGCACCGGGCCGGCGTCCAGAGCCTCGACCAGCTCGAACACGGTCACCCCGGTGACCTCGTCCCCGGCGAGGATCGCGTGCTGCACCGGCGCGGCGCCACGCCAGCGCGGCAGGAGCGAGAAATGCACGTTCACCCACCCGTGCCGGGGCATCTCGAGCAGCGGCCGCGGGATGAGCCCGCCGTAGGCGACCACGGGGCAGCAGTCGGGGGCGAGCTCTGCCAGCCGCCGGGCGAGGTCCGGGTCGCCCGCCCGCGCGGGGCGCAGCACCTCGATCCCGCGCTCCAGCGCCAGCGCCGCGGTCGGGCTGGGGACCGGTCGACCGCTGCGCCCCTTCGGGGCGTCCGGGCGGGTGAGCACGGCGACCACCTCGTGCCTGCCGCGGTCGAGCAGGTGGGCCAGGGTGTCGGCCGCGACCTGCGGGGTGCCGGCGAAGACGAGACGCATGGGCCGCAGCCTACTGGCGGCGTCCGGGCGGCGCCTCGCGCAACCGGAGCGCCAGGGAGCGGGTGGCCGTGGCGAGATCGAGGTCGGCGACGAGGAGGCCGGAACGCCCATGGGCCTGCCACGCGAGCAGGCTGCCGTCGGGCCGTGCGATCGCCGTCGTCGTCGGTGACCCGTCGACGGCACACGTGACAGTCGCGAACCAGCAGCCGTTCTCGGCCGCCCTGCACAGCACGGCCGCTTCGTGGAAGGTGTTCTCCGGCTGGGCGTACGCGGTCGGCCGGAAGGACCCCGGTTCGGGCTCGGAGTAGTGCGGGTGCAGCACGAGCTGCGCGCCGCCGAGGACGGCCGCGCGCACCGTCTCCGGGTAGCGGAAGCCCTCGTGGCAGATCACCACGCCGAACGTGAGGTCGCCGACGGTGAAGACGCCGCGGCCGGAGCCGGGCTCGTAGAGCGCGTCCTCCGTCGGGTCCAGCTGCACTTTGTCCTGCCAGCCGAGCGGACGCCCGTCCGGCCCGATCACCAGGGCCGTGATGCGCAGCGCCCCCTCGACGAACCGCTCGGTGCCGAGCACGACGGTGATGCCGGCGCGGCCGGCGGCGTCCGCGACCGTCCGGTGGGCGGCGGAGAGCCAGGCGTCCGTCGCCGGCGGCACCGGCGCTCCGAGGGCGCGGTAGCCGGGGACGAAGCACTCGGGGAAGCAGACCAGGTCGGCGCCGGCGTCGGCGGCCGCAGCGATCGCTTCCACAGCGGCCGCGACGGCGGCGTCCGGACTCTCGGGGAACGGCAGCGCGGCCAGGGCGATCCGGACGGTGCTCACGCCAGCATGCTAGCCATCGCCTCAGCCGAGGACCTGGGGGTCCACCCGCACCCGCAGCGGTGGGTCCTTGCGGGCAGCGCGGACGGAGAGGAGCGTGCGCACGCGGGCCACCAGGTCGCCGGAACGGTCGAGCGGGCACCGGAGCGTCAGGCGCGCGAGCGGGTCGTCGGACGGGACGTCGAACGGCCCCAGCACCTGGACCCCCGGCGGCAGCTCGAGCGCGGCCAGCGCCGCGTCCACGGCCGCGGGGGCGCCTTCGACGGTGAGCAGCTTCACGGCGGGCGGGAACCCCGCCGACGCGCGGTCGGCCAGCTCGCGTTCTGCGTGGCCGGCCGGATCGAGGCGCACCAGCGCCTGGACCTCGCGGAGGCCCGCGTCGGCCACCGCCATCACCGTGCCCCCCTCCGCGGCGGGCCGGACCAGCGCGACGACCGCCAGCCAGCGCCGCAGAGCCTCCTCCCCCGCCCGGAGGTCGGGCCGGCCGAGCATGAGCTCCGCGTCCAGCAGCAGGGCCGCGGCGTACCCACCCCTCGCCGGCGGTGCCGCGCCGGGGGTGGCCAGGACGAGGGCCGGCTCGGAGCCGACGCCGGCCAGCGGCTTGTCGGCGGAGGCCTGGAGGACCGTGGTTCCCGGGAAGGCCTTTCCGAACTCCTCCGCCGTCCGTGCCACGCCGACCACGGGCGTCCGCAGCCGGCGCCCCCCGCACTCCGGGCACCGCCACCCCGTGAGCAGCGGTCCGCACCAGCGGCACCGGGGCGCGCCCGCCTCCTTGCCGCCGGGCAGGCTCAGTCCCTCGCCGCACCGGGGGCACCGGGCGGCCGTGCGGCAGTCCGCGCAGACCAGGACGGGCAGGTAGCCGGCCCGCGGCACCTGCACCAGCACCGGCCCCGCGGCCAGGCCGGCGCGGACGACGGCGAACGCGTCGTGCGGGAGCCGGGCCACCGCGGCGTTCGGGTCCCGGTCGGTCACCGCGGCCGTCGCGCGCACGGCCGCGGCCCTGCGCCGCGCCTCCACCGGGCGGAGCGTGAGCTCGGCGAGCCACGACCGGGCGACGAGCTGCTGCACCTCCGCCGTCCGTGCGTGGGCGGCGAGCAGCAGCCCAGCCCCCTCCGCGTGCGCGCGCAGCGCGGCCACCTCCCGGGCGTGCCAGTACGGGGCGTGCGGCTCCGCCCACGCGTCGTTGCCGTCGTCCCACAGCGCGACCAGGCCCAGGTCGTGCACCGGGGCGAACACGGCCGCTCGCGTGCCCACGACCAGCCGGACGGCGCCGCGGGAGACCGCGAGGAAATTGCGGTAGCGCGCGGCGGGGCCCGCGTCCGCGGCAAGGACGGCGACGCTGCCGCGTCCGAACCGCTCGGTGACGGTGCGGGTGAGCACGGCGAGGTGCCGCGCGTCCGGGGCCAGCAGCAGCGCCCCGCGCCCGGACGCCAGCGTGGCGGCGGCGGCCTCCGCGAAGCCCGCCGCCCAGTCGCCCTCCGCAGCGGGCGTCGGCAGGACCGTCCATGCCGCCCGCGGGCGCCCACCCCCGGCGAGGCCCGACAGGAGGCGCTCCGAACCCGGGTAGGCGGCGAGCGTGACCGGAGGCAGCGGTGCGCTCACGGGCGCAGGGTGGTCCGGCGGGGCCGCCTTCTCCGTCGCCGCGTGGCGCGGCGGCACGGCGGTGCGGACCACGTCGGCGAATCCTCCGGCGTAGTGGTCGGCCACGGCGCGGACGAGTTCGGCCACCCGGGGCGACAGCACCGGTTCGGCGGAGACGACTTTCTGGAGCGGCGAGAGGTCGCCGCGCTCGCCCTCCGCCACGCGCTCGAGCACGAAACCGTCGCGCAGCTGCCCGGCGAAGCGGACCCTCACCCGCGTCCCTGGCTGCGCCGCCTCGTCCAGCTCAGGGGGCACCGCGTAGTCGAACGGCCGGTCGAGGTTGGCCAGCGGCACGTCCACCGCCACCCTCGCCACCGGTCGTTCCATGGCGGCATCGTAGGCGCCGGCCCGGACATCGGCTGGACGAACGTGCGGCGACGGCGCGGGCCGCGGGTCGTTCGTCCGTCCCCGCCGTGCCCCCTCCCGCGGCGATCGGGCCACCGTGAGAATGGCGGGATGAAGGTGCAGAGCATCACGATCTGCCTTCGCGTCTCGGACCTCGCCCGCAGCGTCGAGTGGTACCGGACGGCGCTGGACCTCGACGAGCCCGACCTCGAGCCCGCCGAGGGGGTGGTCGAGTTCAAGGTGGGGGCGGTGTGGCTCCAACTGGTCTCCGGCGACCTCCCGGTCCCCGGTGCCGCCGTCGTGCGGCTGGGCGTCCCGGACGTCGCGGCGGAACGCGCGCGGTTGAGGGCCTCCGGGGTCGCCGTCGGCCCGCTCGAACAGGTCGAGGGCGTGCTGGAGTACTTCGAGTTCCCCGACCCCGACGGCAACCTCCTCGGCCTCTATGCCGAGGTCGAGCCCTGAGCGGTCCGGTCAGCCCCTGATCGCGGCGGCCAGCGCCTCCGCGCGGTCGGTGCGCTCCCAGGTGAGCGCGTCGAGCTCGCGGCCGAAGTGACCGTAGTTGGTCACCTGGGAGTAGATCGGACGGATGAGGTCGAGGTCACGGATGATGGCGGCCGGACGCAGGTCGAACACCCCGAGCACCGCGTCGGTGATCCGGTCGACCGGGACGGTCTCGGTCCCGAAGCACTCCACGTACAGGCCCATCGGGTGCGAGCGCCCGATCGCGTACGCGACCTGCACCTCGCACCGCTCCGCCAGGCCAGCGGCCACCACGTTCTTGGCCACCCAGCGCATCGCGTAGGCCGCCGAACGGTCCACCTTGGACGGGTCTTTGCCGGAAAAGGCCCCGCCGCCGTGGCGGGCCATGCCGCCGTAGGTGTCGACGATGATCTTGCGGCCGGTGACGCCCGCGTCGCCCATCGGCCCGCCGACCACGAACTTCCCGGTCGGGTTCACGTAGGTCTTCAGCCCCTCGGCGGAGATCGGGTACCGGGCGAGCACCGGGTCGATCACCCGGGCACGCACCTCGGCCGCGATCGTGGCCTGGGTCACCGACGCGCGGTGCTGGGTGGAGACCACGACGGCGTCGACCCGCACGGGCGTGTCGCCGGCGTACTCGATGGTCACCTGCGTCTTGCCGTCGGGCAGCAGGAAGTCGAGCTCACCGTTCTTGCGCACCTCGGCGAGCCGCTCGGACAGCCGGTGGGCGATGTCGATGGGCAGCGGCATCAGGGTGGGGGTGTCCGAGCAGGCGTAGCCGAACATCAGCCCCTGGTCACCGGCCCCCTGCGCGTCGAGCGCGTCCACCGAGCCGCCGTCCCGCTGCTCCTCCGCGTGGTCGACGCCCTGGGCGATGTCCGGCGACTGCACGCCGAGAGAGACCAGGACGCCGCAGGAGTTGCCGTCGAAGCTCTTGGACGAGGAGTCGTACCCGATCTCGACGATGCGCTGCCGGGCGAGCCGGTCGACCTCCGCGTAGGCGTTGGTGGTCACCTCGCCGGCCACCACGACCGTCCCGGTGGTGACCAGGGTCTCCACCGCCACGCGTGACGTCGGGTCCTGCCGCAGCAGCTCGTCGAGGACGACGTCGGAGATCGCGTCGGCGACCTTGTCCGGGTGCCCCTCGGTAACGGATTCGGAAGTGAAGAGCCGGCTCACTCGGCGGTCCTTTCGTGCTGGTCTGCGGCGGCGGTGAGGATCTGGTGGGCCACCACGGTCTTGCTCCCGGCCGCGCGACCGGTCACCCCGGACGGCGCGAGGAGCAGGACCTGGTTGTCGGCGGCGCCGAACACGGCACCCCCGGAGACATTGTTGAGGACGAGCAGCTGGCACCCCTTGCGGGCCAGCTTCGCCGTGCCGAGAGCGACGAGCTCCGCCTCGTCGACCGCGGTCTCCGCTGCGAAGCCGACGACGACCTGTCCGGCCGGTCGTCGGGCCGCCAGCCCGGCGAGCACGTCGGTGGTCTGGGCGAACTCGACGGAGAGTCCGGCGTCGCCCGACTTCTTGAGCTTGGTCGGGCTGGGGCTGACCGGCGTGAAGTCGGCGGGCGCCGCGGCCATCACCACGATGTGGGCGCCGGCAGCGGCGTCCGTCATGGCGGACGCGAGCTCTGACGTCGTCCCGACGCGCACCACGTCCACCCCGGCCGGAGCCTCGACGGCGACGTTCGCCGCGACGAGGGTCACCGCAGCGCCCCGCTGGACGGCCGCGCGGGCCAGCGCGACCCCCATCAGGCCAGAGGAGGAGTTCCCGACGAAGCGCACCGGGTCGAGCGGCTCGCGGGTGCCACCCGCGCTGACGACGACATGGAGCCCGGCCAGGTCCTGGGACGCCATCGCCGCCGCGGTCGCGGGCGAGTCCAGCGCGGCGAGGGCCGACGCCTCGATGTCCTCCGGCTCGGGCAGGCGCCCGGGGCCGGTGTCGGGGCCGGTCAGCCGTCCCTCCGCGGGACGCAGCACCACGACCCCGCGGGAGCGGAGCGTCGCCACGTTGGCACGGGTGGCCGCGTGCTGCCACATCTCGGTGTGCATCGCCGGGGCCATCACCACCGGACACGTCGCGGTCAGGAGCACGTTGGTCAGCAGGTCGTCGGCCCGTCCGGACGCGGCCCGCGCGAGCAGGTCCGCGGTCGCCGGCGCGACCACGACGAGGTCGGCCTCACGTCCGAGCCGCACGTGGTTCACCAGGTGCGCGTCGGCCATCACGTCGCTGGCGACGGGGCGTCCGGAGAGGGCCGCCCACGTGGTCTCGCCCACGAAGGACAAGGCGTTGGCTGTCGGCACGACCTGCACGTCGTGGCCCGCCTCGGTGAAGCGGCGCAGCAGCAGGCAGGCCTTGTAGGCGGCGATCCCGCCGGCCACGCCGAGGACGATCCGGCTCATCGGCCGGGCTCAGCCCAGGTCGTCGGTGCCGAACGGGTCGAGGGAGAAGTCCGGATCGGCAGCGGCCTCGGCGCGCGCGGCGGCCTCCGCCTCCGGGTCGATCTCGGTGCACTCCAGCACGTCGGCGTTGATCTCCCGCATCGCGATCGACAGCGGCTTCTCCTGGATGCCGATGTCCACCAGGGGACCGACGTTCTCGAGCAGGCCCTCGCCGAGCTGGGAGTAGTAGGCGTTGATCTGCCGGGCACGCTTCGCAGCGAACAGCACCAGCCGGTACTTCGAGTCGACCTTGCTCAGCAGTTCGTCGATCGGCGGGTTGGTGATCCCCTCGGGAGTGTGAGTGCTCAAATTCGGCTTCCTGATCGAAAGGGCGCGGCCGCGGAGAACCCAGCAGCCGTCACAGACCCAACAACTCTACCAACTGCCCCACCGCGGTGCCCAAATCGTCGTTCACCACGACGTGGTCGAACTCGCGCGAGACGGCGATCTCGTCCTCCGCCGTCCGCAGGCGGCGGGCCATCTGCTCGGGGGTCTCGGTGCCCCGCCCGACCAGCCGTTCGCGCAGCACGTCCCAGGACGGCGGGGCGATGAACACCGTGCGCACCTCCGGCAGGTTCGCCTTGACCTGCCGTGCGCCCTGCACCTCGATCTCGAGGATCACCCGGCGCCCGGCGGCCACGGCGGCGCGCACGGGGGCCGCGGGGGTGCCGTAGCGGTCGGTGCCGTGGACGAGCGCCCACTCCAGCAGCCCGCCCGAGGCGATGAGCTCGTCGAATTCCTCGTCGCTCACGAACAGGTAGTGCTGGCCCTCGACCTCGCCGGGACGCGGCGAGCGGGTCGTGGCCGAGACCGACACCCAGAGTTCAGGATGGAGCTCGCGGAGGGCCTGGACGACGGTGCCCTTGCCTACCGCGGTAGGACCGGAGATGACGGTGACGTCACCGCTCACTGAACTCGGCCTTCAGGCCGGCCACCTGATGGCGGCCGAGCCCGCGGATGCGCCGGTTCGGCGCGATGTCGAGACGGGTCATCACCACCCCTGCCCGCTTCTCCCCCACCCTGGGGAGGGCCTTCAGCAGGTCGACGACCTTCACGTGGGCGAGCACGTCGTCGGTGGCGGCGACGTCCAGGGCCTGGCTCAGGCTGATCTCGCCGGTGCGGACCTTGCTCTTCAGGTCGGCGCGGCGGCGCCGCGCCTCAGTCGCCGCAGCGCGTGCGGCTTCGAGTTGCTCCGTGGTGAGCTGGGGGATGGTCACAGGTGTGCCTTCTGGAGTCGGATGGCTTGCCTAGCAATCTCAACCTAGCGGGCTGCGGCGCCCCTCGTCACCTGAACGCACATGTTCGGCACTAGGAGTGATGGACGAAAGCCGCGCGCAAACCGAACGGGGTTCAGTTCGCCGCGCGGCTGAGCAACTCGGCCACCTTGCCACGCAGCGCGGCGGCGTCCGGCCCGGCGGAGATGACGCCGCGTCCGACGACCGCGAGGACCTGGTCGACGGCGTCCCCGAACAGGTCGGGGAGGTCCTCCATCCGGCCGCCCTGCACCCCGATCCCGGGCACGAGGATGGAGCCGTTGAAGTCGCTGAGATCGCAGCCGAGGCTGGCATGCGTGCCGCCGACGACGAGCCCGATCGCCTTCTGGCGCGAGGCATGGTTGACCTCGGTCGCCGCGTCGATGATCGACTGCACGACCGACGCGTCCTGGGTGAGCGCCAGCTGCACCTGGCCGCCCTCGGGGTTCGAGGTGCGGGCCAGCACATAGACGCCGCGCTCGTACCGGTGGGCCCGCTCGAACGCCGGGGCCAGCGAGCCGAAGCCGAGGTACGGCGACAGCGTGATGGCGTCGGCGGCGAGCGGCGAGCCGTCCGCGAGGTAGGCGTCCGCGTAGGCCTCCATCGTCGACCCGATGTCGCCGCGCTTCACGTCCAGGATGCTGAGGGCCCCGGTGCCGGCGATGTCGGCGAGGACACGTTCCAGGGCGGCGATGCCCGCCGAGCCGTACGCCTCGAAGAAGGCCGACTGCGGCTTGAACGCAGCCACCCGGTCGCCCAGCGCCTCCACCAGGGTGCGTGCGCAGCGCTCGGCGCCCGCGGCGGACACCTCCAGGCCCCAGGCCTTGAGCAGGGACGCGTGGGGGTCGATGCCCACGCACAGGGGCCCGCGGTCGGCGACCACCTCGCGAAGCCGGCGCCAGTAGGTGGTCACGGTTCCTGCCTTTCGGTGTCGCGGGCGTTCACGGCCGCCGCCAGACCGGGGCCGCCGTAGATGAAGCCAGTGTAAAGCTGGACGAGGTCGGCGCCGGCGTCGAACAGGGCCATCGCGTCGTCCGCGGTCATGATGCCGCCGACGCCCATCACCGGCAGCGCGGTGTGTGCTGCGACGTAGCCGACGACCTCGCGGGCGCGGGCCGTGAGCGGCGCGCCGGACAGGCCACCCGCCTCGCCGGCCAGGTGCTGGTCGGCCGGAGCCAGCCCCTCCCTGGCGAGCGTCGTGTTCGTCGCGATCAGCCCGGCGGCACCCGCGTCCTCGCACGTGGCCAGGACCTCGTCCAGTTGCCCCCAGGTCAGGTCCGGCGCCACCTTCACGAACACCGGCACCGGCCCGGCCACGTCCCCCGACGCCGGCCCGGTCGCGTCCGCCGACGCCGGCTCGGCCCCCTCCCCCGCCGAGGGCCAGCCTTCTGGCCGAGGGCCAGCACCCTGGGACGAGCCCTCGGCCGCAAGGCTGGCCCTCGCTGCGGATTCGCGGACGAGGGCGGTCAGCAGGCCGGAGAGCGCGCCGGCGTCCTGGAGGCTGCGCAGGCCCGGGGTGTTCGGGCTGGAGACGTTCACAGCGACGTAGTCCGCGTGCGGCGAGAGCAGCCGCAGCGAGGTGAGGTAGTCCTCCACCGCGTCAGCGAGGTCGACGACCTTCGTCTTGCCGATGGAGATGCCCACGGGCAGACCGGCCGCGCCGTTGCCGCGGTAGACGTTCCGTGCGGCCAGCGTGGCCGCGACGGCCGCGGCGCCGGGGTTGTTGAAGCCCATCCGGTTCACCAGCGCCCGGGACGCCCGCAAGCGGAACACCCGCGGACGGGCGTTGCCGGGCTGGGCACGCCCGGTCACCGTGCCCAGCTCGGCGAAGCCGAAGCCCAGCCCCCGCCAGGCGAGGACGGCCGAAGCGTCCTTGTCGAGCCCCGCGGCCAGCCCCACGCGCGAGGGGAAGTCGATGCCGGCCACCCGCGCCGATCGGCCGGCACTCCCGGCGAGCAGCCGGGTGAGGGCGCGGACGGGACCCGCGGAGCCGACGCCGGCGAGCAGTGAGATGAGCTGCTCGTGGATCGCCTCCGGGTCTCCCCCGTGGCTACGGAAGAGCACCGGCCGCACCAGGCGGGTGTAGCCCGCGTCCAGCAGGCCGGCGGGCAGGCCCATCAGTCGAGGTTCGCCAGCTCGTCGCGGACGTCCGCGCTCCACTCCTGGAGGGAGCGGACGCCGACCGCGCCGCGTCGCAGCGCCTCGATCCCCTGCACACAGGCGGACAGGCCCTGGACGGTGGTCACGCACGGCACGTCGGCGAGGATCGCGGCCGAGCGGATCTCCCAGCCGTCCCGCCGGGGGCTGCCGTCCTTGGACTGCCCGTGCGGGGTGTTGAAGATCAGGTCGACCTCGCCGTCCAGGATGGCCTGCACGACCGTCTTCTCCCCGTTCGGCCCCGGCCCCTGGGACGCCTTGCGGATCGTGGTGACCTCCACGTCCTGGCGGCGCAGCACCTGGGCGGTGCCCTCGGTGGCGAGCACGGTGAAGCCGAGGTCTGCCAGCCGCTTCACGGGGAAGATCGCGTGCCGCTTGTCGCGGTTGGCGACCGAGACGAAGACCGTCCCGGTCGTCGGCACCGCACCGAAGGAGGCCGCTTGGCTCTTGGCGAAGGCCGTACCGAAGGTCACGTCCAGGCCCATCACCTCACCGGTCGACTTCATCTCCGGGCCCAGGAGCGTGTCCACCCACGAGCCGTCGGCGGTGCGGAACCGGTTGAACGGCATCACCGCCTCCTTCACCGCGATCGGCGCGGAGCTGAGGGTCGTGGTGCCGTCGCAGCCCTCGGCCCGCAGCATGCCCTCCGCGCGGAGTTCGGCGATCGTCGCGCCGAGGGAGATCCGGGTGGCCGCCTTCGCCAGCGGCGTGTCGGTGGCCTTCGAGACGAAGGGGACGGTGCGGGAGGCGCGAGGGTTCGCCTCGAGGACGTACAGGATGTCGCCGAGCAGTGCGAACTGGATGTTCAGCAGTCCCCGCACGCCCACGCCCTGCGCGATGGCCCGTGTCGACTGCCGGATCTCCTCGATGACCTCGTTGCCGAGAGTGATCGGCGGCAGCGCGCACGCGGAGTCGCCGGAGTGGATGCCGGCCTCCTCGATGTGCTCCATCACGCCGCCCAGGTAGAGCTCGGTGCCGTCGAACAGGGCGTCCACGTCGATCTCGATGGCGTCGTCGAGGAAGCGGTCGACCAGCACCGGGTGGGACGGGGTGATGTCGGTGGCCCGCTCGATGTAGCCGGCCAGCGACGCGTCGTCGTAGACGATCTCCATGCCACGCCCGCCGAGCACGTAGGAGGGCCGGACGAGCACCGGGTAGCCGATCTCGTGCGCGATGTCGAGGGCCTGCGCCGACGACTCCGCCATCCCGTACTGCGGCGCCGGCAGACCGGCCTCGGTGAGCACCCGGCCGAAGGCTCCGCGCTCCTCGGCCAGCTCGATCGCCTCCGGCGGGGTGCCGACGATGGTCACGCCCGCGTCCTTCAGCGCCTGCGCGAGCTTCAGCGGCGTCTGGCCGCCCAGCTGGACGATGACGCCCGCCACCGGCCCGGCGAGGGTCTCTGCGTGCACGACCTCCAGCACGTCCTCCAGGGTCAGCGGCTCGAAGTACAGCCGGTCGGAGGTGTCGTAGTCGGTGGAGACCGTCTCGGGATTGCAGTTCACCATGACGGCCTCGTAGCCGGCCTCCTGCAGCGCCATCGCGGCGTGGACGCAGGAGTAGTCGAACTCGATCCCCTGGCCGATCCGGTTCGGGCCGCTGCCGAGGATCAGCACCGCCGGCTTCGAGCGCGGCGCGACCTCGCTCTCCTCGTCGTAGGACGAGTAGTGGTACGGGGTCCGGGCGGCGAACTCGGCGGCGCAGGTGTCCACGGTCTTGTACACCGGGCGGACGCCGAGGGCCCACCGCACGCCGCGCACCACGTCGGTGGAGAGGTTGCGCAGCTTCGCGATCTGGGTGTCGGCGAGGCCGTGCCGCTTCGCCAGGCGCAGCAGCCCCGCGGTCAGCTCCGGGGCCGTCCGCACCTCCTCCGCGACCTCGAACACGAGCTGGAGCTGGTCGACGAACCACGGGTCGATATGGGTCGCGTCGTGGATCTGGGCCGGCGTCGCGCCCAGCCGGAACCCCTGCATGACCACGTTCAGGCGCCCGTCGTGCGGACGCCGCATGGCCTCCAGCACCTCGTCCAGGGTGGACTCCAGCGGCGAGGTGAAGTCGAAGCCGGCCTTTGCGTCCTCGAGCGAGCGCAGGGCCTTGCCCAGGGCCTCGGTGAAGTTCCGGCCGATCGCCATGGCCTCGCCCACGCTCTTCATGTGGGTGGTGAGCGTGGAGTCGGCGGTGGGGAACTTCTCGAAGGCGAAGCGGGGCGCCTTGACGACCACGTAGTCGAGCGTGGGCTCGAAGGACGCCGGCGTCTCCGCGGTGATGTCGTTGGGGATCTCGTCCAGCGTGTAGCCGACGGCCACCTTCGCCGCGATCTTGGCGATCGGGAAGCCGGTGGCCTTCGACGCCAGGGCCGACGACCGCGACACCCGCGGGTTCATCTCGATGACGATCATCCGGCCGTTGTCGGGGTTGATCGCGAACTGGATGTTGCAGCCACCGGTGTCGACGCCGACCGCGCGGATCACCGCGATGCCGACGTCGCGCATCGCCTGGTACTCCCGGTCGGTGAGGGTCATCGCGGGCGCGACGGTGATCGAGTCGCCGGTGTGCACGCCCATGGGGTCGAGGTTCTCGATCGAGCACACGATCACGACGTTGTCCGCCTTGTCGCGCATGACCTCGAGCTCGTACTCCTTCCAGCCGAGCACGGACTCCTCGATCAGCACCTCGGTCACCGGGGACGCCGACAGCCCGCTGCCGGCGATGCGGCGCAGCTCGGTCTCGTCGTGGGCGAAGCCGGAGCCCACCCCGCCCATGGTGAAGGACGGCCGCACCACGACCGGGTAGCCGAGCTGGTCCGCAGCGGCGAACACCTCGCCCATGGTGTGGCAGATGGCCGAGCGGGCCACCTCGGGGTTCACTCCCGGGACGTCGAGGGAGGCGACGATCTCCTTGAACTTCTCGCGGTCCTCGCCCTTCTGGATCGCCTCGATAGAGGCGCCGATCAGCTCGACGCCGTACTTCTCCAGCACCCCGGACTCGTGCAGCGCGACGGCGGCGTTGAGCGCCGTCTGGCCACCCAGGGTGGCCAGCAGGGCGTCCGGACGCTCCGCGGCGATCACCTTCTCCAGGTATTCGGGCTGGATCGGCTCGATGTAAGTGGCGTCGGCGAACTCCGGGTCGGTCATGATCGTGGCCGGGTTGGAGTTCACCAGGATCACCCGGAAGCCCTCCTCGCGGAGCACGCGGCAGGCCTGCGTCCCCGAGTAGTCGAACTCGCAGGCCTGGCCGATCACGATCGGGCCGGAGCCGATCACCAGGATGGACTGGATGTCCGTGCGCCGAGGCATCAGGCGTTCCCCTCCCCGGCCGGCGCGTCCGTGCGGGCAGCCATCATGTCCACGAACCGGTCGAACAGGTAGGCGGCGTCGTGCGGTCCGGCCGCCGCCTCCGGGTGGTACTGCACAGAGAAGCCGAGCAGCTCGCCGTCGGCGGAGCGGAGCTCAAGCCCCTCGACCACGTCGTCGTTGAGGCAGACATGGGAGACCCTCGCCTCCCCCCAGCGTGTCGGTGTGGCTCTGTCGAGCGGCGCGTCGACGGCGAACCCGTGGTTCTGTGCGGTGATCTCCACCTTGCGCGTGGTGAGGTCCATCACCGGCTGGTTGATGCCTCGGTGGCCGTACTTCAGCTTGTAGGTGCCGAAGCCGAGCGCCCTGCCGAAGATCTGGTTGCCGAAGCAGATGCCGAAGTAGGGCATCCCCGCGTCGAGCACCTCCTGCAGCAGGGTGACGGCGTCGTCCGCAGCGGCGGGGTCGCCGGGGCCGTTGGAGAAGAACACCCCGTCCGGGCGGAGCCGCCGGAGGTCGTCGATGGTGACCGAGGCGGGCACGACGTGCACCTCGATGCCGCGCTCGGCCATCCGGGTGGGGGTCATGTCCTTGATCCCGAGGTCGACCGCGGCGACGGTGAACCGCTTCTCCCCCACCGCGGGGACGACCTCCGGCTCCGACACCGTGACGTCGGCGACGAGGTGCGCCCCGGCCATCGGCGGGGTCTCGAGCACGCGCTGGAGGAGCTTCGCCGGGTCGAGCTCGACGGTGGAGATGCCGACCCGCATCGCCCCGCCCTCGCGCAGGTGGCGCGTGAGCGCGCGGGTGTCGATCTCGGCGATGCCGACCACTCCCTGGGCCCGCAGCTCCTCGTCGAGCGACCGGTTGGAGCGCCAGTTCGAGCGGACGCGGGACAGGTCCCGCACGACGTAGCCGGCCACCCAGATGCGCCCGGACTCGTCGTCCTCGTCGTTCCAGCCGGTGTTGCCGATGTGGGGCGCGGTCGCGACGACGACCTGCCGGTGGTAGCTCGGGTCGGTCAGGGTTTCCTGGTAGCCCGACATGCCGGTGGCGAACACCGCCTCGCCGAAGGTCTCGCCCTCGGCGCCGAACGAGATGCCCCGGAACCACCGCCCGTCCTCCAGGACCAACAATGCCTCAGTCAGTGGACGTGCGTGGTAACTACTGGGCATGGGCATCCTTCGCAGAGCGGGGGCTGATCCAGCAGGAGACCCTACCAGCCCCGTCCGGGGTGCCCGGGCGCCACGTCGGACGGCGGACGCCCGCCGGCAGGGGTCAGAGCCCGCGGCGGACGGCGGCGAGGAGGCCGTTGAGGAAGGCCGCGGAGTCGTCGGTCGACAGCTCGGTGGCCAGGGCGGCCGCCTGCTCCACGGCGACCTCTGCCGCGACCGTTCCGCTCAGCAGCTCGCCGACGGCCAGGCGGGCCAGGCAGCGGTCGATCCGCGGCATGCGCTCCAGCGACCAGTCCGCGGCGAGCGCCTTCACCAGCAGGGCGTCGATCTGCTCCGCGTGCTCCTCGACAGCCGTGACGAGCTCGGCGGCGAACGGACGCAGCTCCTCCTCGGACTCGGCCAGCACCTGGGCGGGGCTCAGCCCGCGCAGCTCGGCGGCGTAGAGCAGGTCGAGGGCCTGCTTCCGCGCCTTGGTGCGGCTCGGCCGGCGCCCGTGGGCGTCGGCGGGAATGGTCTCGACGAGCTCGAGGACGGTGCCGTCCGGCTTGGTGATCCGCTTGGGCGTGGCGTCCACCCGATCAGACCCGGCCGAGGTAGCTGCCGTCGCGGGTGTCGACCTTGACGCGCTCGCCGGTGGTGATGAACAGCGGCACCTGGATCTGCAGGCCGGTCTCCACCGTGGCCGGCTTGGTGCCGCCGGTCGAGCGGTCGCCCTGCAGTCCCGGCTCGGTGTAGGTGATCTCCAGCTCGACCGAGGTCGGCATGTCGATGAACAGGGGGTTGCCCTCGTGCAGCGCGACGGTGGCCACGCCGTTCTCGAGCAGGTAGTTCTTCGCATCGCCGACCACGTCCTCGGCCAGGTTCAGCTGGTCGTAGGTGTCGGTGTCCATGAACACGTAGTTCTCACCGTCGTGGTAGAGGTACTGCATCTCGCGGCGATCGACGCTGGCCGTCTCCACCTTGGTGTCGGAGTTGAACGTCCGGTCGACGACCTTGCCGGTGAGGACGTGCTTGAGCTTGCTGCGAACGACGGTGTTGCCCTTGCCCGGCTTGTGGTGCTGGAACCAGATGACGGTCCACAGCTGGCCGTCGAGGTCGAGGACCATGCCGTTCTTGAGATCGTTGGTGGAAACCGTTGCCACTGGAACGCCCGCTTTCAGTACGTCGTGTTATCGCGACCGCTCAGTCTAGCGGCCCGGCAGGGCATCCCGCGAAACGCCCCCGCTCAGCCCTGTCGCCGCTCCCGGATCCCGGCCAGGAGGTCGGCCTTGGCCTGCGCCCGCGGCAGCGAGTACTCCTCCATCCAGGCGGCGGTGTCGTCGCCCCCCGCCCCGCGCAGGCCGTCGATCACCGAGCGGACCACCTGCGGGGACTTGTTCTGGCTCATCTTGGCCTTGCCTGCCACCCGGGTGATCTGGAGTTCCACCCCGACCACCGCGCGGAGCAGCGCGTCCACCTCCGCTGCCGGCAGGGTGTCGACGGTGGCGTCCCCGTGCGCGGCGCTGAGCCGGCGCACGGCCTCGAGCATCCACGCCGGGTCGTCGTGGACGACCAGTCGTCCCCACACCTGCACGGTGACGTAGTTCCAGGTCGGGACGCTCTGCGCCTCCGGCGTGCTGAGCCAGTCGGCCTCGACGTAGTCGCCGGCGCCGTGGGCGATGAACAGGGCGTCGACCCCACCCGGCGCGGCAGCGGGCCGCCACTGGTCGTTGACCCGCGAGAGGTGCCCGACGAGCCTGCCGTGCACACCGGCGTCCGCGTCGAAGAGCATGGGGACGTAGGTCGCCACGAGGCCGTCCGGGCCGACGGTCACCAGGTCGCCGGCCGGTGCGGTGGCCAGCACCTCGGCCACCTGCTCGGCCGACATCGCGAAGTGGGCGGGGACGTACATCAGGCCTCGTTCAGGCCGAGGAAGGCGTCGGCGAGCACGCCCTCGCACGGGTCGGCCGCGATGGTCGGGACGCCGAGCGCACGCAGGAGCACGAACCGCAGCCGGGAGCCCCGGGACTTCTTGTCCAGGCTCATCGAGGCACGCAGGTCGAGCCAGGCGCCGTCGGTGTAGCGCGTCGGCAACCCCGCCGTGCCCAGCACGCTGCGGTGCCGCTCCACCAGGTCGGGCCCGATCAGGTCGAGCCGCCGGGCCAGCTCCGCGGCGAACACCATGCCCACGGAGACCGCCTCGCCGTGCCGCCACTGGAAGTGCTGCTGGCGCTCGATCGCATGGCCCAGCGTGTGCCCGTAGTTCAGGGCCTCCCGGCCGATCTGGCTTCCGTCCGAGGTGCGCTCGCGCAGGTCGGCCGACACCACGGCAGCCTTCACAGAGACGGCCCGGCGGATGAGCCTTGCCTGGAGGTCGCTCCCGGGCCTCATGGCCTCCGCCGGCGCCGCCTCGAACTCGTCGAGGATGGCCGGATCGGCGATGAACCCGCACTTGAGCACCTCGGCCAGCCCCGAGCGGAGCTCGTCCGGCGGCAGTGTTTCGAGGAAGTCGAGGTCGCCGAGCACGGTGAACGGCTCGTGGAAGGCGCCGACGAGGTTCTTGCCCGCACTGAGGTTGATGCCGGTCTTCCCGCCGACGGCGGCGTCCACCATCGCGAGCAGGGAGGTCGGCAGGGCGATGTAGCGCACGCCGCGCAGCCAGGTGGCAGCCACGAACCCCGCCAGGTCGGTGGTGGCTCCCCCGCCGAGGCCGAGCACGGCGTCGGAGCGGGTGAAGCCGGCGCCGGCGAGGGCCTCCCAGCACCCCTGGAGCACCTCGGCGGTCTTGCCCGCCTCCGCCTCGGGGACGCGGATCGCTGTCACCTGCTGCTCGAGCCCCGCGGTGATCGCCGGCAGCAGGGACGCCAGGCCGGGCGGGTGGATGATCGCGACGCGGTCGACGCCGTCCAGGAACTCGGGCAGCAGCCGGGACACCCCGGACCCGATCAGCACCTGGTAGGGCTGCTCGGTCGCCACGTCGATCGGCTCCCAGCTCATCGCTCTCCTTGCTCCCCGATGGCCGCCGCCACCTGCTCGGCGGTGAGGCGGTCGGTGTCGACCACCGTCTGCGCCACTTCCGCGTAGAAGGGTGCCCGAGACGCAAGCATCTCACCCATGCGGTTCCGGATGGCGACCAGTGCACCCATCCCGAGGCTGTTCATGCCCAGCCGCCGGGTCGCGGTGGGCACCGACGTCCGCAGCCACACCACGGGGAGCCCGGCGAGCGCCGCCCGGACGGCTGCGGAGTCGACGGCCCCGCTTCCCAGGGCCACCACCCCCGTACCCCGGAGGGCGGTCAGGCTCACGCGTTCCTCGACCTCCCGGTAGGCGGCCTCCCCGGCCGTCGCGAAGTACTCCGCGACCGGCGCGCCGAGGGCCTCCTCGACCAGTTCGTCCACGTCGACAGCGGGCAGACCCCGGTCGGCCGCGACCAGCCGGGCGAGGGTGGATGTGCCCGAACCCGGGATCCCGACCAGCACGAGGGCGGGTCGGCTCAACCGAGGTTCCTCTCCCCCAGGCGGGCGAGGTAGGCGGCGTGGTTGCGCCGCGTCTCGGCCACGGAGTCGCCCCCGAACTTCTCCAGTACCAGTTCGGCCAGCACGAGGGCGACCATCGCCTCCGCGACAACACCGGCCGCCGGCACGGCGCAGACGTCGGAGCGCTGGTGATGGGCCTGCGCGGCCTCGCCGGTGGCCACGTCCACGGTGCGCAGGGCGCGCGGGACGGTCGCGATCGGCTTCATCGCTGCGCGTACCCGCAGGACCTCGCCGTTGCTCATCCCGCCCTCGGTCCCACCGGAACGGTTCGACAGGCGGTGGACGCCACCCCCGCCGGGCAGCATCTCGTCGTGGGCGAGGCTGCCGCGCGTGGCGGCGAGGGCGAACCCGTCACCGACCTCGACGCCCTTGATCGCCTGGATGCCCATGAGCGCTCCGGCCAGCCGCGCGTCGAGCCGGCGGTCGCCCTGGGTGTGGGAGCCCAGGCCGGGCGGCAGCCCGTAGGCCAGCACCTCGACCACGCCACCGAGGGTGTCCCCCTCGGTCTTCGCCGCGGCGATCTCCGCCAGCATCGCTCCCTCGGCGGACGCGTCGAAGCAGCGCACCTCCGAGTCGTCGATCGCCGCGAGGTCGTCGGGGCCGGGCAGCAGCGACGACCCGCTCTCCGCGCCGCCGATGCGGACCACGTGGCTCAGCACCCGGATGCCGACCGCCTGCTCGAGGAAGTTCGCGGCGACGCGTCCGAGCGCCACCCGGGCCGCGGTCTCGCGCGCCGAGGCCCGCTCCAGGATCGGGCGTGCCTCGTCCCAGTCGTACTTCTGCATGCCCGGAAGGTCGGCGTGCCCCGGACGCGGCCGCGTCAGGGCCGCGTTGCGGGCCAGGGAGTCCAGCTCGTCGGCGTCCACCGGGTCGGGCGACATGACCGTCTCCCACTTCGGCCACTCGGAGTTGCCGACCATGATCGCGACCGGCGAGCCGAGCGTCTCCCCGTGGCGGACGCCGGCCAGCAGGGTCACCTCGTCGGCCTCGAACTTCATGCGCGCGCCACGGCCGGTGCCGAGCCGCCGCCGGGCGAGGGCGGCGGAGACGTCGTCGGAGGTCAGCCGGACATGTGCCGGAATGCCCTCGATCGTGGCCACCAGCGCGCGTCCGTGGGACTCGCCCGCGGTCAGGTAACGGAGCATGGGCGTCAGTCTGTCACGCTCAGCCGAAGCACTTCTTCTTGTTCGCGTCGCTGGCGGCGCACCAGGCCCGCCACTTCGCGACGCTCGCGTCGTGTCCGGCCTTGTCCGCGTTGAACTCGGTCTCGCCGGTGTCGAGGTTCACCACAGCGAAGTAGAGCCAGTCGCCGTCCGCCGGGTGCAGGGCGGCGTCCATGGACGCCTTCGACGGCGAGGCGATCGGACCGACCGGGAGACCCTTGACGTAGTAGGTGTTGTACGGCGACTTGAGCTTGCGCTCGGCGGCCGTGGTGGACACCCGGCCGGTGACGTTGTTGGCGTAGGCGACCGTCGCGTCGGACTGCAGCTGCATCCCCTGTTCGAGGCGGTTGTAGAACACCCGCGCGATCTTGGCGCGGTCCTCCTCCCTCGGACCGGCCTCCTTCTCGATGATGCTGGCCATCACCAGCACCTCGTAGGGGCTGTAGCCGAGCGTCTCGGCGCCGGTCTCGAAGTCCAGGCCGTTGGCGATCTGGTTGAACCGGTCGGTGATCGACTTCAGGATGGTCTTGGTGGTCGGCTTGTCGGGGAGCTCGTAGGTGTCGGGGAACAGGAAGCCCTCCGCGCCCCGCTCCGCCCAGTTCGGCAGCCCCAGCTTCTTCCAGTCCTTCAGTGCCTTGGTGAAGTCCTTGGCCGGCAGCCCACTGGCCTTGCTCATGGTCGTCACCGCCTGCTCCAGGCGCAGCCCCTCCCGCAGGGTCATGCGGTTGTGCACCTGGTTCTTCGGGTCGAGCAGCATCGCCAGCGCGACCTTCGCGGGCAGCTGCGTGCGCAGGTTGTAGCGCCCGGCCTGGATCTTGGCGGAATCGGGGTTGGCCGCGGCCTCGCGGGTGAACGCCTTGGCGGTCTTGACCACGTCCGCCTGCACGAGGATCGACGCGATCTGGGTGGTGGTGGAACCTGCGGGGATCGTCACCTCGACGGGGGCCACACCCTCGCCGATGTAGTCCTCCGCGGTCCGGAAGTCCATCCACGCGGCCTGCGCCTTGCTGTAGATGAACCAGCCGCCGCCGACGAACACGGCCAGCGACAGCAGGACGGCGAACGCGGAACGGACCTTGTACCAGACCTCCTTGAGGTCGACCTTCCCGGTCTCGGGATCCTTGATCTCGCCCGGGTAGCGGTTACTCATCCGCCGGCGTCCTTTCCTGGACGGGGGGCAGGAGCAACTCCCCTGGTGCCCGTCCCGTCGTCCGTTCGTGCTGCAGTGCCTGTTCCAAGAGTGCCACGGCGGCCGCCTGGTCGATCACGGAGCGCTGCCGCCGGGTGTTGCGGCCCGCACCGGAGAGCTGCCGGGACGCGGTGACGGTGGTCAGTCTCTCATCGACGAGGCGGATCGGCACGCCGGGAAGGCTCGCGGCGAGTCCGGCCGCCACCTCGCGGACGGCGATCGCCGCAGGACCCTCTGCCCCGGCGAGGTTCCGGGGCAGCCCGAGCACGACCTCGAGGGGTTCGTACTCGGCCACCAGCGCCTGGATCCGGGCGATGGCCCGGGCGTCCGAGGGCACGGTCTCCACCGGGTGGGCCAGGATCCCGGACGGGTCGCTCGCGGCCACCCCGATCCTCGCCCTGCCCCAGTCGAGGGCCAGCCGGACGCCGGTGCGCACCTTGTCAGCCGGCCAGGGCCGAGCGGATCGCGGCCAGTGCCTGCGGCGCCGCCTCTGCCGACGTGCCGCCTCCCTGGGCGAGGTCATCACGGCCGCCACCGCGTCCGCCGAGCGCCACCGCGCCCGCGCCGACCAGCGCGCCGGCCTTCGCCCCGAGACCGCGCGCGGCCTCCGTGGTCGCCACCAGCAGCACCGGCTTGGCGTCGCCGCCCACCAGGGCGACCACGCCGGGGCGCCCGCCGAAGGCGTTGCGCACCTCCAGCGCGAGGGTGCGCAGGTCGTCCGCCGGGGTGCCGGGCAGGTGGCGGGCGACCAATTCGTAGCCACCCACGGTCTCGGCGCCGGCCACGAGGGACGGCACGGTGCCAAGGAGCTCCCTGGTGCGCATGCTCGCGATCTCCTTCTCGGCCGCCTTCACCTGCGCGACCAGCTTGGCGACGCGGTCGGTGAGCTGGTCCGGCTGCACCTTCAGCAGGTCGGCCAGCCCGGAGACGAGGGCCCGCTCCCGGGCCAGGTGGGCGAACGCGTCGGCCGAGACGAACGCCTCCACCCGGCGAAGGCCCGAGCCCACAGACGACTCCCCCAGCAGGCTGAGCAGGCCGATCTGCGAGGTCCGCTCGACGTGCGTGCCGCCGCACAGCTCGCGCGACCACGGGCCGGCGAGCTCGACCATCCGGACGACGTCGCCGTACTTCTCGCCGAACATCGCCTGCGCCCCGAGGGCCTTCGCCTTCGCCAGCGGCATCTCGGTCGCGCTCACCTCGTAGTCGGCGCGGATGGCCTCGTTGGCGACGCCCTCGAGCTCCTCCTTCAGCGCGTGGCTGAGCGCTCCGGAGGCGTTGAAGTCGAAGCGCAGGTAACCGGGCTTGTTGTACGAGCCGGCCTGGTGGGTCGACGCGCCGAGCAGCTGGCGCAGCGCGGCGTTCACGATGTGGGTCGCGGTGTGGGCCTGGCAGGCGCCCGCGCGGGCCTGGGCGTCGACGGCCGCGACGACCGCAGATCCGGTAGCGAGCTCGCCGTCCTCGACCCGCACCTTGTGCACGATCAGCCCCTGCACGGGCCGCTGGACGTCCAGGACCTCGAGACTGAGCCCGTCACCGGTGATCAGGCCGGAGTCGGCATCCTGGCCACCGGACTCGGCGTAGAACGGCGTCCGGTCGAGCACGACCTCGACGACGTCACCGGGCACGGCGCGATCGACCAGCGCGCCGTCGGAGACGATGCCGCGCACCTTCGCGTCCGCCACCAGGTCGGTGAAGCCGAGGAACGGGATCTCGCCATCGGCGCGCAGCGTCCGGTACGCCTCGGTCGCGGCGGTCGCACCCTTCTTGGCCTTCGCGTCGGCGCGGGCACGCTCCTTCTGCTCCTGCATGAGGCGACGGAAGCCGGCCTGGTCGACGCTGAGGCCCTGCTCGGCCGCCATCTCCAGGGTGAGGTCGATCGGGAAGCCGTAGGTGTCGTGCAGGGCGAACGCACGGTCGCCGGAGATCTCGGTCGACTCCGCCTCCCGGGCCTGCCCGGCGGCGAGGTCGAAGATCTGGGTGCCCGCGGCCAGCGTGCGGCGGAACGCGTCCTCCTCACCGAAGGCGACCTGGCTCACCCGGGCCCACTGGTCGGTGACGTCGGAGTAGGACGCCGCCATCAGGTCGCGGCTCACCGGCAGCAGCTCGGGCAGCACGGGGTCGTGGACGCCGAGCAGGCGCATCGAACGGATGCTGCGGCGCAGCAGGCGGCGCAGCACGTAGCCGCGCGCCTCGTTGCCGGGAGTGACGCCGTCGGTCATCAGCATCAGGGCAGAGCGGACGTGGTCGCCCACGACGCGCAGCCGGATGTCGTCCTGCGCGTCCTTGCCGTAGGTGGTGCCGGCGAGCTCTGCCGCCCTGGTGATGACGGGGAAGATCTCGTCGATCTCGTACATGTTCGCGACGCCCTGCAGCAGGTACGCCGTGCGCTCCAGGCCCATGCCGGTGTCGATGTTCTTGCTGGGCAGGGGGCCGAGCACGTCGAAGTCGTCCTTCGCACGGACGGCCGACAGCTCCTCGGTCTGGAACACCAGGTTCCAGATCTCGAGGAAGCGGTCCTCGTCGACGATCGGGCCGCCGTCGGGACCGAACTGCGGGCCGCGGTCGATGTAGATCTCGCTGCACGGGCCACCGGGGCCGGGGATGCCCATGTGCCAGTAGTTGTCCTTCAGGCCTCGACGCTGGATGCGCTCCTCCGGGATGCCGACCTTGCGCCACAGGGCGGCCGCCTCGTCGTCGTCCAGGTAGACCGTGACCCACACCTTGTCGGGGTCGAACCCGTAGTTGCCGTCGGCCTGGCTGCCGGTGACCAGCTCCCAGGCGTAGTTGATGGCGCCTTCCTTGAAGTAGTCGCCGAAGGAGAAGTTGCCGTTCATCTGGAAGAAGGTGCCGTGCCTGGTGGTCTTGCCGACCTCCTCGATGTCGAGGGTGCGCACGCACTTCTGCACACTCACCGCCCGGTCGAACGGAGCGTCCTCCGCGCCGGTGAAGTACGGCTTGAACGGCACCATGCCCGCGTTGACGAACAGGAGGGTCGGATCGTTGTAGACCAGCGGCGTGGACGGCACGACCGCGTGGCCGCGGGCGGCGAAGTAGTCGAGGTAGCGCTGGCGGATGTCAGCAGTCTTCATGGTTGTCTGTCCTTGTCGAGACGGCGCTCAGCGCCGGTACTGCGGGTGAGGGTCCGGTTCGGGTCTCCTGGACGAACGGGTTTCACTCGTCCAGGCCGAGAGCCTCGCGCAGCTCCGACTCGCGGGTGTCCATGGCGTCGCCCATGGTGGAGAGGAACTCCCCGACCCGGTCGATGAGGCCCTCACGGGTCTTCTCCAGCTGGTCGGCGACACCCTTGGGGGTGAAGCGTTCGTAGTACTCGCGTCCCTTGATCACGACCAGGGCGGTGAGCCCGACCCCGACGGCGAACCAGAACAGGCGCTTGCCCATCAGCGGGCCTTCTTCCGCTGGCCGGTGACGGCCTGGCGCACCCCGTAGGTGAAGGCGGCGGTCTTGATCAGCGGCCCGCCGAGGGTGGAGGCGAAGAGCGTGGACAGCTGGGCGGCGTTCTCACTGACGACCGTGGCGTGGGCGCTCACCTTGGCGACGTCCTCCGTCACCACGCTGAGCTTGCCCAGCTCGGTGTTCGTCGCGGTCACCGTGCCCTTCAGCTCCTGGAGGATCGGCACCGAGTTGTGGCCCAGGTCGCGCACGGCGAGCCGCACCTCCTCGAGCACCCGACCGAGCTTCAGCAGCGGGACGGCGCAGAACACGACGAACGCCACCGCAGCCACCGCTGCGATCAGGCCGGCGATCTCTCCGGCGGACATGGGCTACCTCGCTGTCTGGTCGACTGGTACCTCGGCAAGAGTACCGGCTGCGCGTCCCGGCATGCGCGGGTGCAGCGCGGCGGGTCAGCGGGCGGCGTCGGCCCCGGCCGGTGCCACGCTCGCGCGGGGAGCCGTGCCCCAGGCGTGGGTGGTGGTGCGCCGCACGAAGAAGGCGCTCACCAGCGCCCCCGCGAGCGCAGCGAGGGCCGGCAGGAGCATGCTGGTGGCCATCGCGGAGGTGAAGCCCGCCCGCAGGGCCTCCGGCAGCTGCCCGCTGGTCTCTGCACTCGCCCCCGCCGCCGCGCCGCCGGGCAGGCTGGCCGCCAGCCGGGCCTGGATCAGTGCGGCGATCGCCGCGCTGCCCAGCACCGAACCCACCTGCCGCACCGAGTTGTACACGCCAGAGCCGGCGCCCGCGTCCGCCGGTGCGAGGTTGTAGGTGGTGGTCGTCCCGATCGGCGACCAGGTGAACGCGCTGCCGATGCCCATCAGCGCGCTCGGGAACAGCAGCCGCCACCACAGGGACTCGTCGGGGACGAGCCAGACCGCGTACCACAGCATGGACGCGGCCATCATCAGCAGCCCCGCCGTGGCGAGGTAGCGCGGATGCACCCGGTCGACCAGACGCCCCACCACGGGCGCCAGCACTCCGGAGAACAGGGCCATGGGCACCAGCTGGAGCGCGGCCCTGGTCGGGGTGAACCCGAGGACGAGCTGGTAGTAGAAGACCAGCGGAAGGGCGTTGGACGTCACCGCGATGCCGACCATGGCGATCGCCGCGTTGCCGAGGGAGAAGTTGCGGTCGGAGAACAGCCTCAGGGGCAGCAGCGGCTCCCCGCGTCCGCGCCGTTGCCACCACAGGAACACCCCGAGCACGGCGACGCCGAGGCCGATCAGGCTCCACACGTTCACCGGGCCCCAGATCGTGCCCCAGTCGAAGGTCTCACCCTCCTGGATGCCGAAGACGAGGCAGGACATGCCGATCGCCCACAACACGACCCCGGGGATGTCGAACTGGTGGCTGTGCGTCTCGAGGGTGGGCACCAGGCGCCAGGCCAGAAGGAAGCCGACGATGCCCACGGGGACGTTGACGAAGAAGATCCACTCCCAGCCCAGGCTGTCCACCAGGAGGCCGCCCAGCACCGGCCCCACGAGGGTGGCCACCGCGGCGGTGGCGCCCCACAGGCTCATCGCGCGGCCGCGGTCGTGCGGAGGGAACGTCCGGGTGATCACGGCCATCGTCTGGGGGGTCAGCAGCGCGGCCCCCAGGCCCTGGACGGCGCGCGCGGCGATCAGCATCTCGATCGAACCGGCCAGGCCGCACCACGCCGAGGACACGGTGAAGACCACGAGCCCGATCAGGTAGATCCGCTTGGGTCCGAACCGGTCACCGAGGCGTCCGGTGACCAGGAGGGGGACGGCATAGGCCAGCAGGTAGGCGCTGGTCACCCAGATGACGGAGTTGATGTCGGCGTCCAGCCCCTGCATGATCCGGGGGTTGGCCACGGAGACGATCGTCGTGTCCACCAGGATCATGAAGAAGCCCACCACCAGCGCCCACAGGGCCGGCCAGGGTCGGGAAGCAGGAGTCACGTCCTCGGGCAACCTCCGCGTCGCCGGTTTCATTCCGGCCCGATCTCGCAGGCACGGCGCGCGGTTCCTCGCCGGGTCTCAGCCGGTGGTGGCGGCGTCATCCCCATCACGACCGAGCAGGCCCTCCAGCACCCGCAACCGCTCGGCCAGGGCGGCCTCGTTGCCGTGCTCGGTGGGCGTGTAGTAGCGGGCGCCGGTCAGCTCGTCCGGCAGGTACTGCTGGGCTGCGACACCGTGGGGCGCGTCGTGGGCGTACTGGTAGCCGGTGCCGTGCCCGAGGCTCCGCGCGCCCGGGTAGTGCGCGTCACGCAGGTGCGGCGGCACCGTGCCGATCCTTCCTTGCCGGACGTCGGCGATCGCCGCGTCGACGGCGGTGATGACAGCGTTCGACTTCGGCGCCAGTGCGCAGGCGATCACCGCCTGGGCGAGGTTGATCCTCGCCTCGGGCATCCCGATGAGCTGGACGGCCTGGGCTGCCGCGACGCAGGTCTGGAGCACCGACGGCGCCGCCAGGCCGATGTCCTCGCTGGCGAGGATCACCAGCCGGCGGGCGATGAAGCGGGGGTCCTCGCCCGCCTCGATCATCCGCGCGAGGTAGTGCAGCGCCGCCTGCACGTCCGACCCGCGCAGGCTCTTGATGAACGCGCTGATGACGTCGTAGTGCTGGTCGCCCGCGCGGTCGTAGCGGACGGCCGCCTTGTCGACCGCCGCGGACACGGTCTCGGAGCCGATCTCCTGCGTTCCCTGGGCAGCGGCGCCCGCGGCCGCCTCCTCCAGGTAGGTGAGGGCGCGCCGGGCGTCCCCACCGGCGAACCTCAGCAGCGCCGACCGGGCGTCCGTGCTCAACCGGTACTGCCCGGCCAGCCCGCGCTCGTCGGAGAGCGCCCGGTCCAGCAGCAGGCCGATGTCGGCGTCGGTGAGCGGCTTCAGCGTCAGCAGCAGCGAGCGGCTCAGCAGCGGCGAGATCACCGAGAACGACGGGTTCTCCGTGGTCGCGGCGATCAGTGTCACCAGGCGGTTCTCGACCGCCGGCAGCAGGACGTCCTGCTGGGCCTTGGAGAACCGGTGCACCTCGTCGACGAACAGCACCGTGCCCACCCCGCGGGCCAGCTCGCGCTGGGCGTCGGCCAGCGCGGCGCGCACCTCCCGGACGCCGGCGGTGACCGCGGACAGCTCCACGAACCGGCGCTCGCCGGAGGCGGACACCACCGCGGCAATGGTCGTCTTGCCGACCCCCGGCGGACCCCACAGGAAGACCGACATCGCGGTCCGGCCCCCTGCCAGCCGGCGCAGCGGCGAACCGGCAGCCAGCAGGTGGTCCTGCCCGACGATCTCGTCGACGGTGCGCGGACGCATCCTCACCGCGAGCGGGGTGTCGACGTGCCCCGCGGTGCTCAGTGATCCGCCCGGGACGGGCGCGTCCGCCCCCGCGCCGCCGGGTGCGGGAACGGGGTTGCCGAAGAGGTCGGTGTCCACGGCTGCGACGCTACACCGCCGGGCCGACCGTGCCGGCGGCGACGACGTCCTCCGGATCGGGCAGGCGGCGGTAGAACGGGAAGGCGGCCAGCGCGAGCACGGCCGTCAGGCCCCCGCCGACCACGAACGGGAGCGCCAGGTCGACGCGGCCGATGAGTCCCCCGAGCAGGCTGCCCACGGGCATCGCGCCCCACAGCAGCGTCCGCCAGGTGCCCTGCACGCGTCCGAAGAGGCGGATCGGGATGATCGCCTGGCGCAGGGAGATGACCAGGACGTTCCAGCACACGATCGCGCCGGCCACGACGGCGTTGGCCGCGACCACCACCCACACGTTCGGCCACAGGCCCATCACCAGCAGCGCGAGCCCGGTGAACAGCGTCGACCATGCCATGACCGGGCCGCTGTGGAAGCGTCGCTTGAGGCGGTCGGTGACCAGCGAGCCCGCGATGCCGCCCACGGCCCCGCTCAGCATGAACAGGCCGAACCACGCCTCCGGCACTCCCAGCGGCCCGAGCACGAACAGCACGAAGCTCGCGAAGGCCAGCTGGACGAAGATGCCCGCAGCGGTGGACGTGAGCCAGAGCACCACCAGCATCCGGTTGGCGCGCAGGAAGCGCCAGCCGTCCGCGAACTGCCGGTACCACGCGACGCCGGCATCGTCGGGATGCACGTGCTGCCGTCCGGACGCGGCGCGCGGCAGCAGGAGGGCGAGGACCCCGGCGAGGGCGAACGCAGCGACGTTGGTGCCGAGCGGGATGAGGACCGAGACGGCGAAGAGCGCCGACGTGAACGGTCCGGACACGAAGCTCTGCATCACCTGCTCGCCGGCCTCGATCCGTCCGTTCGCGCGGGGCAGGTCGGCGGTGTCGACGATGCTCGGCGGGATCGCACGGGCCGCCCCGTCGTACAGGGTCTCGAACGCCCCGTAGACGAAGATCACCAGGTACAGCCACCAGATCGTCAGCGCGCCGCTCGCCGTGAGCACGATCAGGAGGATCCCGAGAGTGACGCGGACGGCCTGGGCCAGAGCGAGGGCCAGCCGACGGTCCATCCGGTCGATGGCGATGCCCGACGGCAGCGCGAAGAGCAGCCACGGCAGCATCGCCAGGGCGGCGATCCCCGAGATCAGCAGCGCGTCGTCGGTGAGGCGTGCGGCCAGCAGGGGCATCGCCGTGCGGGCGATGCCGTCGCCGAGGTTGCTGGCCAGGCTGGCCACCCACAGGTTGGTGAACGCCGGGCCCAGTCTTCCGCCGGCGGTTCTGGACACCCGCTCACCCTAACCCGGCTCTCGGTGGTGTTGCGTAGCGACACCGGTGTGCCTATCATCGATATATCGAATACGTTACGACGATACAGGGAGAATCATGATGAACGACGATCGCTATGACAGTGAGGCCTGGGGCGACGGTCCCCGGGGACGGCGTCGCGGCGGGCACCGCGGCTGGCACGGGCACGGCGTCCCCCCGATGGGCGCCATGGGTCCCGAGGGCCCGTTCGGCCCCGGTGGCCCCTTCGGACCCGGGGGCCCGTTCGGCCCCGGCGGGCCCTTCGGTGCCGGCGGACCGTTCGGCGGTCCGGGTGCGCGGCGCGGCCGCCGCGGGCACGTCCGGAGCGCGATCCTTGCGCTGCTGGCCGACGAACCGCTCAATGGCTACCAGATCATGCAGAGCCTGGCGGAGCGCACCCAGGGCGTGTGGAAGCCCAGCCCCGGCGCGGTCTACCCCGCACTGTCACAACTCGAGGACGAGGGGCTGATCGAGTCCTTCGACAACCAGGGCCAGAAGGCGTTCCGGCTCACCGAGAGCGGACGGGAGGCGGCGGCCGGCGTCGATACTCCCCCGTGGGAGATGGTCAACCAGGCCGTGTCCGGCTGGGGTCCCGACCAGGTCCGCGAGATGTGGCGCGAGTTCGCGTCCCTGGCCGGAGCGGCGAAGGAGCTCACCCGCAACGCGACCCCCGCGCAGCTGGAGGCGGCGTCCCGACTGCTCGCCGACACCCGCCGCAAGCTCTACGGCCTGCTCGCCACCGACGACCTGCCCAACGGCGACGACCTGCGCTGACACACGCCAAAGTGGACCGTGACCCCCGCGTTCGGCGGTAACGGTCCACTTTTTTCGTGTCCGGTCAGGCGGGAGTGGGAGCGGCGGGCGTGGGGAAGAACTGCAAGCCCGCCAACATACGCTGGGTGGCGGTGATCGGGGGCGGTGCGCCGGTCAGCGGGTCGTAGCCGCCGCCCGTCTTCGGGAACGCGATCACGTCGCGGATCGACTCGGTCTTGGCCAGCAGGGCGCAGATCCGGTCCCAGCCAAAGGCGATGCCGCCGTGCGGCGGGGCGCCGAAGACGAAGGCGTCGAGGAAGAACCCGAACTGCGCCTGCGCCTGCTCGGCGGTGATCCCCATCACCTTGAACACGCGCTCCTGCACGTCGCGGCGGTGGATACGGATCGACCCCCCGCCGATCTCGTTGCCGTTGCAGACCATGTCGTAGGCGTAGGCGAGCGCCGTCCCGGGCTCGGTGTCGAAGGTGTCCATCGACTCCGGCTTGGGTGAGGTGAAGGCGTGGTGGACGGCCGTCCAGGCACCCTCGCCGACGGCGACGTCCCCCGCGGCGACCGCCTCGCTGGCGGGCTCGAACAGCGGAGCGTCGACGACCCAGACGAAGGACCAGGCGTCCTCGTCGATCAGGCCGTTGCGACGCGCGATCTCGTTGCGGGCCGCGCCGAGGAGGGTCTGGGACGCTTTGCGGCCACCCGCGGCGAAGAAGACGCAGTCACCCGGCAGGGCGCCGACACGATCGGCGAGCCCGGCACGCTCCTCCTCGCTCAGGTTCTTGGCGACCGGGCCACCAAGCTCGCCGTCCTCGCCGACGATCACGTACGCCAGCCCCTTCGCGCCACGCTGCTTGGCCCACTCCTGCCAGGCGTCGAACGTGCGTCGCGGCTGCGAGGCCCCGCCGGGCATCACCACGGCGCCGACGTAGGCGGCCTGGAACACGCGGAACGGCGTGTTCGCGAAGTACTCCGTGAGCTCGGTGAGCTGGAGGTCGAAGCGCAGGTCGGGCTTGTCGGAGCCGTAGCGGGCCATGGCGTCGGCGTAGGTGATGCGCGGCAGGGGCAGCGGGATGTCATGCCCCTTGAGAGCCCAGACGGCCTTGACGACGGCCTCGCCGACCTCGATCACGTCGTCCTGGTCGACGAAGCTCATCTCGATGTCGAGCTGGGTGAACTCCGGCTGGCGGTCGGCGCGGAAGTCCTCGTCGCGGTAGCACCGGGCGATCTGGTAGTAGCGCTCCATGCCCGCCACCATCAACAGCTGCTTGAACAGCTGGGGGCTCTGCGGCAGCGCGTACCAGCTGCCCGGGGACAGGCGCGCGGGCACCACGAAGTCACGGGCGCCCTCCGGAGTGGAGTGCGTGAGCGTGGGGGTCTCGATCTCGACGAAGTCCCGGGCGGCGAGCACCTCACGGGCGGCGCGGTTGACCTCGGACCGCAGCCGGATCGCCGCCGCGGGGGCGGGACGGCGCAGGTCGAGGTAGCGGTACTTCAGGCGGGCCTCCTCGCCCACGCTGACGCGCTCGTCGATCTGGAACGGCAGCGGCGCGGACGGGTTCAGCACCTGCAGCGTCGCCGCGGCGACCTCGATCTGGCCGGTCGCCAGTGCCGGGTTGACCGTGTCGTCCGACCGGGCCTCCACGACGCCCGTGACGGCGATGCAGTACTCGTTGCGCAGGGCGTGGGCCCCGGAGGTCTCGAGCACCTCGTCGCGCACGACGACCTGCACGATGCCACTGGCGTCCCTGAGGTCGAGGAAGGCGACGCCGCCGAGGTCGCGGCGCTTGGCCACCCAGCCGGCCAGGGTGACGGTCGTGCCGACATGCCCGGGGCGCAGCGAGCCTGCCTGATGAGTGCGAATCACGAAGGAGTCCTTTCCGAGGCCCGGAATCAGGCCAGAGGAGATCTTACGACGGCCGGACGGAGGTCGGCGTCCGGCGGCAGCCAGGCGTCAGGATCGGCGGGCGACTGCTCGCCGCTGCGAATGTCCTTGACCTCGCCGGAGGAGAACCAGACGAACGGGATGCCCCGCCGGTCGGCGTAGCGGATCTGCTTGCCGAACCGGTCCGCCTTCGGGGCCACCTCGCAGGGGATGCCGCGGGCGCGCAGCCGGGTGGCGGTGGCGATCGCCTCGAAGCGCGTCTCCTCCGCGTCCACCGCGACCAGCACGCAGGTAGGAACCGGCCGGGAGGCGGTGAGGACCCCCTTGCCCACCAGCGGTACCAGGATCCGGCTGACGCCGATGCTCAGCCCGACGCCGGGGTAGGTCGTCCGCCCGTCGCTGGCGAGGGAGTCGTAGCGGCCGCCCGAGGAGATCGATCCCATCGACTCGTAGCCGGCCATCGTCGTCTCGTAGACCGTGCCGGTGTAGTAGTCCAGGCCGCGGGCGATCTTGAGGTCGGCCACCAGCCGTCCCGGAACCAGCGCAGCGGCGGCGGTCACCACGTCCGCCAGCAGCTCCAGGCCTGCGGTCAGCAGCGGGTGCTCGATGCCGAGGGAGGTCACCTGGTCGACGAAGGACGCGTCGCCGGTGCGGATCCCCGCCAGCGCCAGGCACTTGCCAGCGGCGGCGCGGGTCAACCCGACCTCCTCGACGAGCAGGTCGGCCACGGCGTCCGGCCCGATCTTGTCCAGCTTGTCCACCCGCTGGAGCACGGCAAGGTGGTCCTCGACGCCCAGGCCACGGTAGAAGCCCTCGCTGAGCTGGCGGTTGTTCACGCTCATCGTGGCCGGCGGGATGCCGAAGTCGATGTGCAGCCTCTCCAGTGCCTCGAGCGTGACCAGCGGGAGTTCCACGTCGTGGTGCGCGGCCAGGGTCTCGGACCCGACGATGTCGATGTCGGCCTGCGTGAACTCGCGGTAGCGGCCCTCCTGGGGGCGCTCGCCGCGCCAGGCCTTCTGGATCTGGTAGCGACGGAACGGGAAGGTGAGGTGGCCGGCGTTCTCGAGCACGTAGCGCGCGAACGGCACGGTGAGGTCGAAGTGGAGGCCGAGCTCGTCGACGGCGTCGGCGGCGGCGTGCAGCCGGCGCACGACGAACACCTCCTTGTCGATCTCGCCCTTGCGGGTGAGCTGCTCCATCGGCTCCACCGCACGGGTCTCGATCGAGCCGAAGCCGTGGAGTTCGAAGGTGTCGGCGAGGCTGGCGAGCACGCGCTGCTCGACGATCCGTCCGGCCGGGGTGAACTCGGGAAAGCCGGACAGCGGCTTGGGACGTGCCATCAGTTCCTCATCGCCGCCGGTTGCAGGTAGGGGTTCTCCAGGCGCTCGCGCGCCATCGATGTCTGCGGGCCGTGGCCCGGCAGCAGGGCCGCGGTGTCGGGCAGCGCAAGGACGACGTCGCGCAGGGTGGCAGCCATCACGCGCGGATCTCCCCCGGGCAGGTCCGTGCGCCCGACCGAGCCGGCGAAGACCACGTCCCCGCTGAACACGATGCGGTCGATCTGCGCGTTGCGTCCGCGGTAGTCGAGGCCGAGCAGGACCGACCCCTCGGTGTGGCCGGGCGCGTGGGTCACGCTGAACCGCAGGCGGGCGAGGGTGAGCTCGGTGAGCCCGTCGAACTCCTCCACGCGTGCCGGTTCGACCATCGGGGAGCGCAGCGCCTGCTTCACCAGCGCTGCGCCCTCCGGGCTGAGCCCGGCGGCGGGCTCGGTGAGCAGGTCACGGTCGGCGGAGTGGATCCACAGCGGGACGTTGTACTCGTCCGCGATCTCGGCGGCGTCCGCGACGTGGTCGAAGTGACCGTGCGTGGCCAGGACGCCCTTGGGACGCAGCTGGTGCTCGGCCAGCACCTGGCGGATGCTCGGCGCGGCACCCTGGCCGGCGTCGATCACCACACACTCAGCAACACCGGGGGCGGCGACGACGTAGCAGTTGGCCTGCCACTGGCCGGTTGCGAAGGATGCCAGGAACACGCGCGACAGCCTAGACGACGAGACGTCGAGCCGCGCGAGCGGCTCGACGCCGAGGAGTCTCGACGAGCAGTGGGGTACCCACTGCGAGGAGCAGACGACGCCCGCTGCACGCGCGTGAGCGGCTCGACGGCGAAGAGCCTCGACGAGCAGTGGGCTACCTACTGTGAGGAGCAGGCGACGCCCGCTGCACGCGCGTGAGCGGCTCGACGCCCGGGACAGAGAACGCCGCTGCAACCGCGTCCACGGACCGCGGATCGGGGGCCGTTGCCACAAACCGTGCCGGATCAGGCAAGATGTGCGCATGAACTCCACCTCAGGTCCGGCTGACTTCGGTCGCGTCGACGCCGACGGCACGGTCTACGTGCGGACGGCCGACGGCGAGCGGGTCGTCGGTCAGATTCCCGATGTCGAGGCCGCAGAGGCGCTGGCCTTCTACACCCGCCGCTACGAGGCACTCGAAGTGGAGGTGGGGTTGCTGGAGACCCGGGTCAGGGGTGGAGCCCTGTCACCGGAGGAGGCGCGGCACAGCATCTCCTCCGTGCGCACCACGGTGAGCACGGCGAACGCGGTCGGCGACCTGCACTCGCTGGTCGACCGGCTCGATGCACTCGCCCCGCTGCTCGCCGAGCAGGCGGAGGCGCGCAAGGCGGAGCGCAGCAAGCAGCTCGAGGTCACGCGCGAGACCAAGGAGCGGATGGTCGCGGAGGCCGAGACCCTCGCGCAGGGCAACGACTGGCGCGGCGGGGTGAACCGTTTCCGCGCGCTCCTGGAGGAGTGGAAGGCACTTCCCCGCATCGACCGCGCCACCGACGACGCGCTGTGGCACCGTTTCTCGGCCGCCCGGACGACCTACACGCGGCGGCGCAAGGCGCAGTTCGCCGAGCAGGCCGTCAAGCGGGACGCGGCGAAGGCTGCCAAGGAGGAGATCATCGCCGAGGCGCGTGAGCTCGCGAACTCCACGGAGTGGGGTCCGACCGCCGGCGCGTTCCGTGAGCTGATGACGCGCTGGAAGGCTGCCGGCTCCGCGCCGCGTGACATCGACGAGCAGCTGTGGGCGGAGTTCCGTGGCATCCAGGACGAGTTCTTCAACGCGCGGGCGTCTGTGCTCAGCGAGCAGGACGCCGAGTTCAAGGCGAACCTCGAGGCCAAGCTCGCTCTCCTGGACGAGGCCGAGGCCAGCCTTCTGCCGGTGACCGACCTCGCCGCGGCGCGCGCAGGCTTCCGCTCGTTCCTGGAGCGCTACAACGCCTACGGTCGCGTCCCTCGCGAGCAGATGCGCACGCTCGACGCCCGGGTGAAGGCGCTGGAGTCGGCCGTCCGCAGCGCCGAGGAGGACGAGTGGCGCCGGACCGATCCGCAGGCCCGTGCGCGGGCGGAGGAGACGGTCGGGATGCTCTCCGCCGAGATCGAGAAGCTCACCGAGAAGGCGGCGAAGGCCACAGCCCGTGGCGACAAGGCCGCCGCGGCGAAGGCGAACGACTCCATCGCCACCTACCAGACCTGGCTCGACCAGGCCAAGGCCACGCTCGCCGACTTCAACCGCTGACACCGGTCGCGCCCCGGCCTTCGGCATCAAGGGCCAGCCTTCGGCATCGAGGGCCAGCCTAATCGTCGAGGGCCAGCACCCAGGTACGAGCCTTCGGCGATAACGCTGGCCCTCGGGGTGTTGACGGCGGTGCCGTCCGGGCGTCGCCTCACGCTCGAGCGGCCACGCACCCCGTCCCACCTCGCCCTGCGGGTCCACCGAGGGCCAGCCTTGGCGTCGAGGGCTCGTCCCTGGGGGCTGGCCCTCGGCGACAAGGCTGGCCCTCGCGCGTGGACGCTGGCCCTCGCGCGTGGACGCTGGCCCTCACACAGCGGCGCTGGCCCTCGCGGGCGGGCGCTGGCCCTCGCGGGCGGGGGCTGGCCCTCGTGAACCCACGCCGGGAAGAGTGCGGCCTCAGTTCTTGAGACGGAAGACGTCGTAGACGCCGGGTACGCGGCGGATGGCGCCGATCAGGTGCTCCAGGTGGGTGGGCTCGGTGGTCTCGAAGGTGAAGCGGAAGCGGAAGGTGTGGTCCTTCGCGGTGTTCAGGGTCGCCGACTGGATCGAGATGTGGTGCTCCCCCATCACCCGGGTGATCTCCGAAAGGATGCCGGTCCTGTCGATGCCCTCCACGTGCAGCGCAACCAGGAACGAACTGGACGCGGTCGGTGCCCAGGCCACATCCACCAGGCGATCGGGCTGGGAGCGCAGGCTTTGCGCGTTCGTGCAGTCGACACGGTGGACGGAGACGCCGCTCTCCCGGGTCACGAAGCCGAGGATCTCGTCCCCGGGCACCGGACGGCAGCACCGCGCGAGCTTCACCCACACGTTGGGGTCCCCCTGGACCACGACGCCCGCGTCATTCCCGGACGACATCCGGCTGCGGTGCGGACGGGTGATGACCGAGGTGTCCTCGCCGCCGAGCTCCGCGACCTCCTCCGCGCCGCCCTCGGACGCGATCAGCCGCTGCACCACGGCCTGCGGGCTGATCGAACCTTCCCCGATCGAGGCGTAGAGGGCGTTGACGTCGGCCACCCGGAAGTGCTCGGCCAGGCCGGTCATGTGCTCGACGGTGAGCAGTCGCTGCAACGGCAGGCCGGCCCGCCGCAACTGCTTGGTCAGCAGCTCCTTGCCCTGCTCGATCGACTCCTCGCGACGCTCGCGCATGAAGTACTGGCGGATCTTGCCCCGCGCCCGCGGGCTCTTCACGAAGCCGAGCCAGTCCCGGCTGGGCCCCGCGTTGGCGGCCTTGGAGGTGAGCACCTCGACCACGTCGCCGCTCGACAGCGCGGACTCCAGCGGCACGAGGCGCCCGTTGACGCGTGCGCCGATCGTCCGGTGGCCGACCTCGGTGTGGACGGCGTAGGCGAAGTCCACGGGCGTGCCGCCGGCGGGGAGGCTGATCACGTCCCCCTTGGGCGTGAAGACGAACACCTCCTCGCTCGCGATCTCGAACCGCAGGGTGTCGAGGAACTCACCGGGGTCCTCGGTCTCCCGCTGCCACTGGTTGATCTGCTGCACCCAGTTGAGCTCGGTCCCGTCGACCTTGCCCTCCTTGTACTTCCAGTGGGCGGCGACGCCGTACTCGGCCTGCCGGTGCATCTCGTGGGTGCGGATCTGCAGCTCCACCGGCTTGCCACCCGGCCCGAGCACCGTCGTGTGCAGCGACTGGTACAGGTTGAACTTCGGCATCGCGATGTAGTCCTTGAACCGCCCCGGCAGGGGGTTCCAGCGCGCGTGCAGGGTGCCCAGCGCCGCGTAGCAGTCACGCTGGGTGTCCACCAGGATCCGCAGCCCGACGAGGTCGTAGATGTCGGCGAAGTCTCGTCCGCGGACGACCATCTTCTGGTAGATCGAGTAGTAGTGCTTGGGACGCCCGTAGACGGTGGCCTTGATACCGGCGTCGGCGAGGTCGGCGCGGACCTGCTCGGTGACCACCCGCAGGTAGTCCTCGCGCAGCGGCGCGCGAGCCGCCACGAGCTTCACGATCTCGTCGTACACCTTGGGCTGCAACGTGGCGAAGGACAGGTCCTCCAGCTCCCACTTGATCGCGTTCATACCCAGGCGGTGGGCCAGCGGGGCGAAGATCTCCAGGGTGTCGCGCGCGATCGCGGTCTGCTTGTCCTGCCGCAGGTAGCCGATCGTGCGCATGTTGTGCAGCCGGTCGGCGAGCTTGATCACCAGGACCCGGATGTCCTTGCTCATCGCCAGCACCATCTTGCGGATGGTCTCGGCCTTGGCCGACTCGCCGTAGGCGATCTTGTCGAGCTTGGTCACCCCGTCCACCATCGCGGCGATCTCTGCGCCGAAGTCCGCGGTCAGCTGCTCGACGGTGTAGGAGGTGTCCTCCACCGTGTCGTGCAGCAGCGCGGCGCAGATGGTCGGCTCGGTCATGCCGAGCTCTGCGAGGATCGTGGCGACAGCCAGCGGGTGGGTGATGTAGGCGTCGCCGCTCTTGCGCAGCTGGCCGGTGTGGTAGTGCTCCGCGGTCCGGTAGGCCCGCTCGATGAGCGCGACGTCCGCCTTGGGGTGGTGGGTGTGGACGATCCGGATCAGCGGGTCGAGCACGGCGACGGGCTGGTTCCGCTGGGCGCCGATCCGGGCGAGGACCTGCCGCATGCGCATGCGTGGCTGGTCGGTGGACGCCACGCGCGTGCGGGGTTCTCCGGGCAGGCCGTCCCCCTCGCCGTACGGTCCGTGGACGCCCTGGGACACTCCGCCTCCGCTGATGTTGAAGTGGATGCTCACTCTACCCGCGGCGTGCGCGGGGCGCCGGGGGCCTTGCGGACGACGACCACCTGGTCCCCGGTGCGCAGGGTGTCCCCACCGAGCTCGTAGTAGCGTCGCAGGGTGCGGTTGCGGACGACGGCGAGCACCTTCTCCTCCCCGAGTTCGGACGGCAGCCGGCCGTCCTCCTCCCGCGTCACCTGGCGCTGGGTGATCTCCAGGCCGGAGTTGGCGGTAAGCAGGTCCTCGATCACCTCGCCGAGCTGGGGACTGAGCGAGCTCAGGCCCATCAGCCTGCCGACGGCGTCGGAGGACGTGACCACCGCGTCGGCTCCCGACTGGCGGATCAGCGGGACGTTGAGCGAGTCCCGCACCACGACCACGACGTGGGCGCCGCGGTTGAGCTGGCGCACGGTGAGCGTGGTGAGGATCGCGGTGTCGTCGCGGCCCACGGTGATGATCACCTCGCGTGCCTTGGGCAGCTCGGCCCGGTGCAGCAGCTCGCGCGCGGTCGCGTCGCCCTCGAACGCGGCCAGTCCGTGCCGGTTCGCCGCGGCGACGGCCTGGGGGTCGGTGTCGATCACCACGGTGCGATCGGCCTGCGCGCCGCTCCGCAGCAGGGTCGCGATCGCGCTCTGGCCGGTCGTCCCGTAGCCGATCACGACGGTGTGGTTGCGCATGTTCCTCCTCCAGCGCGAGTCCTGCAGGGCGCGCCGCCCCTCGTTCGCGAGCACCTCCACGGTGGTGCCGACCAACAGCACCAGGAAGGCGATGCGGATCGGCGTCACGACGAACACGTTGATCAGCCGGGCGTGCGGGAGCACAGGGGTGATGTCGCCGTAGCCGGTGGTCGTCATCGTGACCGTCGCGTAGTACAGCGCGTCGATGAACGACACCCCGTCGTTGCCCGCGTGGTCGGCGTAGGCGTCCCGGTCGATGTAGACGATCAGGGTGAGCGCGAGCAGGAGGCCCAGCGCCAGCAGCAGCCGCTTCAGCAACTCCTTGGCCGCGCTCGAGCTGCGTCGCGGCAGCCGCACCTGCGCCGTACCCGACCCGAAGGCCGAGTTGCCTGGGCGTGGCCGCGGGATCTGCATCAGACCGTGAGGACCGCCGAGGTGTCGCGGATGCCCACGCTCCGCAGGTGCTCCCGCCCACCCAGGAAGGTGAGCTCGAGCAGCACCGACACGTGGACGAGATCCGCGCCCAGCCTGTTGATCAGGGCAGCGGTGGCCCCGACGGTGCCGCCGGTCGCCAGCACGTCGTCGATGACGAGCACGCGGGCGCCGGGCATGATGGCGTCGGTGTGGACGGCGAGCGTCTCGTGCCCGTACTCCAGCGAGAACGTCTGGGTGTACACGTCACCGGGCAGCTTCCCGGGCTTGCGGACGGGGACGAACCCGGCACCGAGTTCGAGGGCGACGGGCCCGGCGAAGATGAACCCCCGGGCCTCCATCCCCACGACCACGTCGATGCCGGCCGGCGCGCTCGCCGCGAGTTCGGCGATCGCCGCACGGTAGCCGGCAGCGTTCGCCAGCAGCGGCGTGATGTCCTTGAACAGCACCCCGGGCTTCGGGAAGTCGGGGATGTCGCGGATCAGGGACGCGATGAGCGCCCGGTTCTCCTCGGAACTGGCCATCGCCGGCTCACTTCCTCCGCTGGTTGCGCGACTGCCGCGACGGCTGGCGTCGGGTGCCGGGGTCCACGTCCTTGGCCGACACCAGGCCCAGGGTCGACGGGTCGACCGGGGTGGCCGTGGGGTCACCGACCGCCACCGTGACGGCCTTCGGCTTGTGCCCGTGCTTCTCGGTCGCCCGGGCCGCACGCCGGGAGAGGCGCTCGCGGTGCTCCCGCATGTCGGGATCGGCCTCGCGCATCTGGGCCAGCAGCGGGGTGGCGATGAAGATCGAGGAGTACGCGCCCGCGACCATGCCGACGAACAGGGCGAGGCCCAGGTCCTTCAGCGGGCCGGTGCCGAGGATGAACCAGCCGGTGAACAGCAGCGCCGCGACCGGCAGGACGCCGATGATCGTGGTGTTGAGCGAGCGGACCAGCACCTGGTTCACCGCGTTGTTCGCCTGGAACGAGTACGTGTGCCGGGTGTTGGTCAGGTCGCGGGTGTTCTCGCGGATCTTGTCGAACACCACCACGGTGTCGTAGAGCGAGTAGCCCAGGATCGTCAGCACGCCGATCATCGTCGCCGGTGTCACCGTGAAGCCCACCAGGGCGTAGACGCCGACGGTGACGATGAGGTCGTGCAGCAGGGCGAGGATGGCCGCGATGCTCATCTTGAACTCGCGGAAGTACGCCCAGATCAGGCCCATCACCAGCACGAGGAAGACGACCAGGGCGATCGCCGCCTGGGTGGTGATCTGCTGGCCCCACGACGCGCCGATCAGCGAGTAGGCGACCTCGTCCGGCTGGATCCCGGCGACCTCGGCGATGGCGCCCTTCACCGCGGTCACCTCCGCCTCCACCAGGGGACGGGTCTGCACGCGGACGGTGTTGTCGCCGACCGTGGTCACGCTGAGGTCGTCGTTCTGCGGAAGGTTCAGTTCCTCGACCGCTGTCCGCACGTCGTCCACCGTGGCGGCGGTGACGGCGATCGGCGCCTGGAAGTCGGCACCACCGCGGAACTCGATGCCCATGTTGAAGCCGCGGATGGAGAGCGCGAGGATCGAGATGAGCAGGAGCACAGCGGAGACGGTGTACCAGCGCCTGCGGTGGCCGATGAAGTCGTAGGAGATCTCACCGGTGTAGAGCCGGTGCGCGATGCTCGACTTCTTCGCTCCGCCCTGCTGCGGCTCGGTGATCTGGTCGCTCATCGCGCCTCCCCTCCTGCGACGACGGCGCCCGTGCGCCGGGAGTTGTGCAGCGGCGGGTTGCTCGCCCCCATGTGTTCGGACTCGAAGCCCGAGAACCGGTGGCCCTCGCCGAAGAACTTCGTGCGCCCCAGCAGGGTCATCATCGGCTTGGTGAAGAAGAACACCACCGCGAGGTCGATCAGCGTGGTCAGGCCGAGGGTGAACGCGAAGCCCTTCACCGCACCGATCGCGAGGACGAACAGGACGACGGCCGAGAGCAGCGACACCGAGTCGGCCACCACGATCGTCTTGCGCGACCGCACCCAACCGGTCTCGATGGCCGTGCGCAGGCTGCGTCCCTCCCGCACCTCGTCGCGGATCCGTTCGAAGTAGATGATGAACGAGTCCGCGGTGACACCGATCGCGACGATCGCGCCGGCGATGCCGGGCAGGTTCAGCGCGAAGCCCATGCTCGTCCCCAGCAGCACCACCAGCGCCCAGGTCAGAGCGCCCGCGACGACCAGCGACAGCGACACCACCAGAGCGAGGCCGCGGTAGTACAGGATGCTGTAGGCGAGCACGAGGGCCAGTCCGATCAGGCCGGCGATGATCCCCGCCTGGAGCTGGTCTCCACCGAGCTTGGCCGAGACGTTGTCGACCGACGAGATCTCGAAGGACAACGGCAGCGCGCCGTAGGTCAGCACGTTGGCGAGCTCCTGCGCGCTCTTCTGCGTGAAACTCCCGGAGATCTCGGCCTTGCCGCCGGCGATGCCCGCGGAGTACTCCGTGCCCACCGACGGAGCGGAGATCACCGTGCCGTCCAGCACGATGCCGAACTGGTTCTGGGGGGAGGTCTGTCCGGACAGGTGCGCAGTGACGGCCTGGAAGTCCGCGGCGCCCTGGCTGTTGAACTCCAGCTCGACCACCCACGAGACCGAGTTCTGCGGGACGGCGGCGATCGCGCGGGTGACCTGGTCACCGCGGATCAGCACCGGGCCGAGGAGGTACTTGTAGGACTTCGTCTGGTCGCAGGTGATCAGCGGCTGGTCGGTGACGTCCGGCGTCGGGCTGGGCTGGTCGCACTGGAACGCGGCGAACTCGCTGTTGTCGCGGTCACTCGGCGTCCACTTCAGCAGGTCGGCCAGCGCGGTGGTCTGCCCGGACGGCGCGGTCGGCCGCGGGCTCGGGACCGGCGTGGGCAGGCCGGGCATCGGCCGCTTGTTCGGCGTGGCGGACGGCGACGCGCTCGGCTCGGTCGTCGGCTGCGCGGACGCCGTCGCGCTGGGCTGCGTGGCCCCGCCGGTGGACGCCTCCGCGGCGTAGACCTTGCGGAAGTACAGCTGCGCGGTCTGGCCGACCATCCGGACGAGCTCGTCACGCTGGACGTTCGGCACCGACACGACGATCTGGCGGTCGCCGGAGGTCGTCACCTCGCTCTCGCCGACGCCGATCGAGTCGACGCGCTGCTGGATGATCGTGCGGGCCAGCTCCAGGCTCGCCGGGTCGACCGTGCCCGAACCGGTCACGTTGGACGCGGTGAGGGTGATCGTCGTGCCGCCCCGCAGGTCGAGGCCCAGCTTGGGGCTCCAGACACCGGAGAAGCCGATCATCGTGAACAGGGCCACGATGACGAGGCCGAGGATCACCAGCGTTCGGAGCGGGTGGGTGTGTTTCCTGCTTGTCGTAGCCACGTCTGCCTAGGGTGCTCAGTTCTTGGTCGTGCCCGGGTTGTCCCAGGTCGCGTCGGCCTTCTCCGCCCCGGCCTCTGCGGGCTCGTCGGCGGCCTCCACGGCCTCGGCGGGCTCCGCGACGGCGTCGGCGTCGGCGACCTCGGCCTCCACGGCTTCGTCGTCCGCGTCGTCGGCGTACTCGAACTCGTCGACCACGGGCTGGGTGGTGATGGCGCGCTTGTCGACGGTCATCTCCACGCCCGGGGCGATCTCCACCACGGCCTGCTTGTCACCGAGGTACTTGACGGTGGCGATGATGCCCGAGATCAGCATCACCCGCGAGCCCGGCTCGAGGGTGCTCATCAGGCTCTGCTGCTCCTTGGCCCGCTTCTGCTGCGGCCGGATCAGCATGAAGTACAGCACGCCGCCCATCAGGACGAACAGCAGCACGGTGGTCCAAATGTCTCCGCCCATTGGCGATTACCTCACGTTCACAGAGTCGGGGGCGGCGCTGCCGCCGAGCCCGTAGCCTAGCGCCGGTCGACCGGATTACCCATTCGACCACGCGTCGGCCACACCGCGATCCCCCGAGTCACTCGCCGCTGAACAGGTCCGGCGCCGACGGGGGCGGGCCCATCGAGGCCGGCGGGGTGAGCCCGAGGTGCTCCCATGCCCTGCGGGTGGCCACGCGCCCCCGGGGCGTCCGCATCAGGAAACCCTCGCGGACCAGGAACGGCTCGGCGACCTCTTCGATCGTCTCGGTCTCCTCCGCGACGGCGAGGGCGAGCGTCGTCAGCCCGACGGGTCCTCCGCCGAAGCCCCGGCACAGTGCGTCGAGGACGGCACGGTCGAGGCGGTCCAGGCCGAGCGGGTCCACCTCGTAGAGCTCCAGCGCGGCGGAGGCCACCGCGCGCGTCAGCCGTCCGTCCGAGCGCACCTGCGCGTAGTCGCGGACGCGGCGCAGCAGGCGGTTGGCGATGCGGGGCGTGCCGCGCGAGCGGGACGCGATCTCCCCGGCGGCGTGGCGGTCCAGGTGGATGCCGAGCAGGGCCGCGGACCGGCGCAGGATCGCCTCGAGGTCGTCCGCCTCGTAGAAGTCGAGTTGCGCGGTGAACCCGAAGCGGTCGCGCAGCGGACCGGGCAGCAGGCCGGCCCTGGTCGTGGCGCCCACGAGCGTGAACCGCGGGATGTCGAGCGGGATCGCCGTCGCCCCGGGGCCCTTGCCCACCACGACGTCGACGCGGAAGTCCTCCATCGCCAGGTAGAGCATCTCCTCCGCGGGACGGGACATGCGGTGGATCTCGTCGAGGAAGAACACCTCCCCCTCGGTGAGGCCGGACAGGATCGCGGCCAGGTCGCCGGCGTGCTGGATGGCCGGGCCGGACGAGATCCGGATCGGCGCGCCCATCTCGGCGGCGATGATCAGGGCCAGGGTCGTCTTCCCCAGGCCCGGCGGGCCCGAGAGCAGGACGTGGTCGGGCGTCGTGCCGCGATGCCGGGCCGCGGCGAGGACCAGTCCGAGCTGGTCGCTGACCCGGCGCTGGCCGCCGAACTCGGCCAGCGAGGACGGGCGCAACGCCGACTCCGCGGCCTGCTCGTCGCTGTGGACGTGCGGGTCGAGCGGATCCGTCTCAGGCGTCGGCACGTCGGACACTCTGCCAGACCGTCCGGCTCACTTGGCCAGGCTGCGCAGTGCGGCGCGCAGCAGCTGGGCGACGGGAGTCTGGGGGTTCTCCTCGGCGAGCGCGGCAACGCGGTCGCACGCCGCCTCCGCGTCCCGGGTGGAGTAGCCGAGGCCCTCCAGGCCGGCCCGCACCTGGTCGCGCCACGCCCCGGCGCCGGCCGAGAGCGCGGCGCCGGCGGGTGTCGTCCCTGCGAGCACAGCGACCTTGTCCTTCAGCTCGAGCACCAGGCGCTGGGCGCCCTTCGCGCCGATTCCCGGCACGCGGGTGAGGGCGGCCACGTTGGAGCCGGCCACCGCCGCGCGGAACTCCTCCGGGGAGAACACCGAGACGACGGCCTGGGCGATCTTGGGACCGATGCCCGTGGCTGACTGGACCAGCTCGAAGCAGTCCCGCTCGCCCGGCTCGGCGAAGCCGTACAGCGTCAGCGAGTCCTCGCGCACGACCAGGGAGGTGTGCAGCGTCACCGTCTCTCCGACGACCGCCCGTGCGGCGGTGGCCGGCGTGCAGAGGGCCTTCAGCCCGAAGCCCGACAGGTCGACGACCAGCCAGGTGCCGCCGACGGCGGCCACCGTCCCGGTCAGTAGCGCGATCATGCCGTGCCTCCTCTCGCGGCCAGCGCCTGGGCGATGCGATCGTTCGCCGCGCCGCGCCACAGGTGGCAGATTGCCAGCGCCACCGCGTCCGCAGCGTCGGCCGGCCTGGGCGGCGCGGACAGGCGCAGCAGCCGGGCGACCATGGTGCCCACCTGCGCCTTGTCGGCCCGGCCGGAGCCGGTGATCGCGGCCTTGACCTCCGTCGGGGTGTGGGTGTGGACGGGCAACCCGGCCCGGGCGGCCACCAGCATGGCCAGCCCGGCGGCCTGAGCGGTCCCGATGACGGAGAGCACGTTCTGGTCGGCGAAGACGCGCTCCACCGCCACGACGTCCGGCCGGTGCTCCCCCACCCACTCCATGAGCCCGGCCTCGATGCGGACCAGCCGCTGCGGGAGTTCCATCGTGCTCGGGGTGGTGATCACCCCGACAGCCACGAGCTGCGGCGGGCGGCCGGGGGTGCCCTCGATCACACCGACCCCACACCTGGTCAGGCCGGGGTCGACGCCGAGAACCCGCATGCAGCTTCCTTTCCGAACAGCTGTTCGGATACTAGCCCGCGCGGCGCGCCGCCCGTGGCGTGCCACGCGGGCGCGGGCGAAATCGCAGGACGGGTCCGAAGCCTCGCCGTCAGTCGCCCAGGGCGTCGCCGATCTCGTCGGGCACGTCCTCGTTGCTGTAGACGTTCTGCACGTCGTCGCAGTCCTCGATGGCGTCCAGCAGCTTGAACAGCTTCTCCGCCGCCTCCGTCGTCGCCACGGACTCGGTGTACTGCGGCACGAACTGCACCTCGGCGGAGTCGTAGTCGAGCCCGGCCTCCTGCACGGCCTTGCGGACGTCGACGACGACGTTGGGGTCGCTGATCACGCGGAAGGTCTCGCCCTCGTCGAAGACGTCCTCGGGGCCGGCGTCGAGGGTGGCCTCCAGGAGGTCGTCCTCGGTGAGGGTGCGGCCGCCCTGCGTCTTCGCGACCTCGACGACACCCTTGCGGTCGAAGATCCTCGAGACCGAGCCGACGTCGGCCATCGTGCCGCCGTTGCGGGTCACCGCCACCTTGACGTCGGAGGCGGACCGGTTGCGGTTGTCGGTCAGGCACTCGATCAGCAGTGCCACCCCGCCCGGCCCGTAGGCCTCGTACATGATCGTGATGTAGTCGGCGCCGCCGCCCTCGGTGCCGCCGCCGCGCTTCACCGCCCGGTCGATGTTGTCGACCGGGACCGAGTTCTTGCGGGCCTTCTGGATGGCGTCATACAGGGTCGGGTTGCCCGAGGGGTCCGCACCACCGGTGCGCGCGGCGACCTCGATGTTCTTGATCAGCTTGGCGAAGAGCTTGCCGCGCTTGGCATCGATGGCCGCCTTCTTGTGCTTGGTGGTGGCCCACTTGGAGTGCCCGCTCATGTACGTCCGTTCGTCGTGCTGGGTTTTCGCGCGCCTCAGTCTAGGCCACGTGCTGGCGTCGGTCGTTCCCGGTGCCGCGCTCCCCCGTCCCGGGGCCCGGGCGACTTCGGCCGCCCGCCGGCGGGCGTCCCGGACGGGCGTCGTCTAGCCTGAGCGCCATGAGCGAGCGTCGCCACGGCGAGTACAAGGTGCCCGGAGGGAAGTTGGTGGCTGTCGACCTGGGGGTCGTCGACGACCGCCTGGTCGACGTCCAGGTGAGTGGCGACTTCTTCCTCGATCCGGACGAGGCGCTGCCGGTGATCGACCGCGCGCTCGGCGGCGTCCCGATCGCTGCGGGCGTCTCCGAGCTCGCCGCCCGCATCGACGCCGACCTCGCCCGGGCCGGCGCCGAGGGGATTCTCGGCGTCCCGGTGACCATGGTGGGCTTCGACGCCCACGCGGTGGCCATCGCCGTCCGCCGGGCCCTGGGGCTGTCGACCGGCTGGCAGGACCACACCTTCACCTACCTCGACCCCGGGGTGCTCGACCCCGCCGAACACGCAGCGCTCGACGAGGTGCTTGCCCGCGAGCTGGCCGCCGGCCGCCGCGGCCCGACGTTCCGCTTCTGGGAGTGGCAGAACCCCGCCGTCGTGATCGGCTCCTTCCAGTCGCTGCGCAACGAGGTCGATGCGGAGGCCGCCGAGCGGTACGGCGTCCAGGTGGTGCGCCGGGTGTCCGGCGGGGGCGCCATGTTCATGGAGGCCGGCAACTGCATCACCTTCTCCCTTGTCGTCCCGGCCACCCTGGTGGACGGCATGAGTTATGAGGCCTCCTACGCCTTTCTCGACGAGTGGGTGCTCACCGCCCTCGGGCGGGTCGGGGTCCAGGCCCACTACGCGGGGCTGAACGACATCGCCTCGCCCGCAGGGAAGATCGCCGGCGCCGCACAGAAGAGGTTCGTCGGCGGCGCTGTGCTGCACCACGTGACCATGGCCTACGACATCGACGCCGACAAGATGCTCCAGGTGCTGCGTATCGGCCGGGAGAAGCTCTCCGACAAGGGGACGAAAAGCGCCAACAAGCGTGTCGATCCCGTGCGTTCGCAGACCCACCTGCCCCGCACCGACGTGATGTCGTCGTTCCTGGCCACCTTCCGCGAGCTGTACCGCGTCCAGGACGGCGCCCTGACCGTTGCCGAGCTGGCCGAGGCCAGGGAGCTCGCCCGGACGAAGTTCCTCAGCCCGGAGTGGACCGCCCGCGTGCCCTGAGCCGCCGGGCCTCGCTCACGCCGGTGTCGCCAGCCGGTCCCCCGCCGGCAGCAGGCTGGTCGCCGCCATCGCGGCCACGATCCGGTCGAAGTCCTCGCCCGGCACCTCGAACAGGCCGCGGCGGAAGGTGAAGCCCCAGTTGCTTCCGTCGAGCACGAAGCCGAGGTGCGGCAGCAGGGGCCGGATCGGCGCCGGCAGGCAGGGCGCGAACGCGACGTCGCGGCGCCACGGACGGAACTGCGGTGACACCTCGACCTGGTACGCCTCCGTCCCGGTGACGACGCCGCACGCCGTGAACTGCTGCAGCGGCTCGCCGTCGGGATAGTCGGTGCGCGGGGAGTAGAAGACGATCCGGTCCCCGGCCCGCAGCCGGGAGAGCCGCGTCCGTGCGCCGTGGTCGGCCTGGGTGAAGCCGCCGGCCACGCCGCGGCACACGTGCGCCAGGCTGACGGTGTTGACCCAGTCCCGGCGTGCGTCCTGCATTCGTTGTTCGCTCATGCCCGTCAGTGTGTGACCCGCCACCGACACCCGGCGTCCCCCACGCCCCCGATCCGTCCTCCCCGACCTCGCGGACCGCCCTCCCTCGCCCGCTCCCGGTACGCGTTCGCCCCCGAGTGCAACTCCCGCTACCGGAATTCCGGCGGCGCGAGTTGCGTTCGGGGGCGAACGCGGACGGCGAGGGGCGCGAGTTGCGTTCGGGGGCGAAACGGCGACGACTGCGAAGACTGTCGCCTTCGGCGAGTCAGCCGGCGCAGGCCTCCAGGGCATCGGCGAGGGTGAAGTTGCCGACGTAGAGGGCGGTGCCGACGATCGCTCCCTCCACGCCGAGGGGGACGAGGTCACGCAGGGCGCGGAGGTCGTCGAGGGTGGAGATCCCGCCGCTTGCGATCACGGGGGCGTCGGTCCGCGCACAGACCGCGGTGAGCAGGTCGATGTTGGGTCCGCTGAGCATCCCGTCGCTGGCAACGTCGGTGACGACGTAGCGCGCGCAGCCGGCGGCGTTCAGCCGGTCGAGGGTCTCCCAGAGGTCGCCGCCCTCACGGGTCCAGCCGCGGGCGGCGAGCCGCGTCCCGCGGACGTCCAGCCCGATGGCGATCCGGTCACCGTGCTCGGCGATGACCCGGTCGCACCAGTCCGGGTTCTCCAGCGCGGCCGTACCGATGTTCACCCGGCGGCAGCCGGTGGCCAGCGCCCGTTCCAGGCTCGCGTCGTCCCGGATGCCGCCGGACAGCTCCACGTGCAACTCCATCGCCGCGGTGATGCGGGCGATCACGTCGGCGTTGCTGCCACGGCCGAAGGCGGCGTCGAGGTCCACGAGGTGGAGCCACTCGGCGCCGCCGTCCTGCCAGCGCCGGGCGGCGGCCAGCGGATCGCCGAAGACCTTCTCCGATCCGGCGACGCCCTGGGTGAGCTGGACGGCCTGGCCGCCCTGGACGTCGACCGCGGGCAGCAGGGCGAGGGCGCTCATGATTCCTCTCGAGGCAGGGTGTCGAGCCAGTTGCGGAGCAGCCGGGCCCCCGCAGCGCCGGACTTCTCCGGATGGAACTGGGTGGACCACAGCGGGCCCTGCTCCACGGCGGCGATGAACCGGTCCCCGCCGTGGCGGGTCCAGGTGATCCGGGCGTTCGCCGGCCAGTCGGGCACCTCGTGGACGCCGAAGGAGTGCACAAAGTAGAACCGCTCGTGCTCGATCCCGGCGAACATCGCCGACGCCGCGGGCGGCTCGACCGTGTTCCAGCCCATGTGCGGGAGCGGGACGGCGTCCAGCTCCTCCACGACGCCCGGGAGCACGGCGATGCCCGGGGTCGGGTCCCCGTGCTCGACCCCCAGGCTGAACAGCACCTGATGGCCGACACAGATGCCCAGCACGGGCTTCCTCGCCGCGAGCCGGCGCAGGATCAGCTGCGGCCCGCCGACGCCCACCAGGCCGTCCATGCAGGCGGAGAACGCACCGACGCCCGGCACGACGAGCCCGTCGGCCGCCAGGGCCACGGCGGGGTCGGCGCTGAGGGTCACGTCCGCCCCCGCGGCCTCGAGGGCGCGCGTGGCCGAGTGCAGGTTGCCCGACCCGTAGTCGAGCACGACCACCCGGGGCCGGCGGGACGACGTCACAGGCTGCCCTTGGTGGACGGCACGAGACCCTCGATCCGCGGGTCGAGCGCGACCGCGTCCCGCAGCGCGCGGGCGAGCGCCTTGAACTGGGACTCGACGATGTGGTGCGGATCCCGTCCGGCCAGCAGGCGCAGGTGGACGCAGATCTGGGCGTGCAGGGCGAAGGACTCCACCACGTGGCGGGTCATCGAGCCGGCGTAGGGCACCCCCGAGCCGCCGATCAGGGCGTACTGCTGGCCCTCGGGCTCGCCGGAGTGCACCACGTAGGGACGTCCGGCGAGGTCGACCACGCAGTGCGCGAGCGCCTCGTCCAGCGGGACGGTCGCGTCGGCGAAACGCCGGATGCCGGCCTTGTCGCCCAGCGCCTCTGCGAAGGCCTGGCCGAGGACGATCGCTGTGTCCTCGATGCTGTGGTGGCCGTCGATGTGGACGTCGCCGGTCGTGGAGACCTCCAGGTCGATCAGCGAGTGCTTGGCCAGGGCGGTGAGCATGTGGTCGTAGAACCCGACGCCGGTGCTGATGTCGGCGCGTCCGGTCCCGTCGAGGTCGAGCGCGACCCGCACCTGGGACTCACTGGTGCGCCGCTCACGGACGGCGGTGCGCGCGCTCATCTGGTCTCCTCCATCACCTCGGCCAGGGCGGCGTAGAACCGCTCGGTCTCCTCCGGCGTGCCGGCGGTCACCCGCAGCCAGCCGTCCGGACCGGTCTCGCGCACGAGAACGCCGCGGTCGAGCAGCCGCTGCCAGACATCATGCCGGTCGGCGAACGGGCCGAACAAACAGAAGTTGGCATCGGAGTCGATCACCTCGACCCCCAGTTGAGGCAGCCGCAGCAGCATCTGGTCCCGCGTGGCGCGCAGCTCGTCCACCCTCGCCAGCAGTTGGTCAGCATGGCGCAGCGCCACCTCCGCGACCGCCTGGGTCTGGGCGGACAGGTGGTAGGGCAACCGGACGATCCGGCAGGCGTCGACGACCGCGGGCGCCGCGGCGAGGTAGCCGACCCGACCCCCGGCAAGGGCGAACGCCTTGCTCATCGTGCGGGAGACCACGAGGTTGCCGAAGGTGTCGAGCAGGGTGAGGGCCGTCCGCTCGGGGTGCCGAGCGAACTCCTGGTAGGCCTCGTCGACCACCACGATCGCCTCGGTGCCGGCCAGCACCTCCTCGATCACCGCCAGCGGCGTGGACGTGCCGGTCGGGTTGTTGGGCGTGGTGATCACCACCACATCGGGACGGTGGGTCGCGATCGCGGCCAGCACGGTCGCCGCGTCGAGCGTGAAGTCCGCGGCCCGCGGAACGGTCACGTAGGCGGTGTGGGTGTTGCGCGCGTACTCCGGATACATCGAGTAGGTCGGGGTGAAGCTGAGCAGCGTCCGGCCGGGGCCCCCGAAGGCCTGCAGCAGGTGGGTCATCACCTCGTTGGAGCCGTTCGCCGCCCACACCCGCTCGGCGGTCAGCCCGTGGCCGAGGTAGCGGGCGAGCGCGGCGCGCAGCCCCAGAGCCTCCCGGTCCGGGTAGCGGTTGAGGGACGCGGCCGCGAGCGCCTGCCCGATCTCCGTGCGGACGTCGTCGCCGGGCGGGTAGGGGTTCTCGTTGACGTTCAGCCGGACGGGCACGTCGAGCTGGGGGGCACCGTAGGGCTCCTCCCCCACCAATTCCGGACGCAGCGGGAGCTCCGCCAGCGTCACGTCGGGCCTCACCGGCCGGCCTCCGGACGCCGGATCGTCACGGCCGCACCGTGAGCCGGCAGGTCCTCGGCCGCGGCGAAGGTCTCGACCACGCCGGCCACCTCGAGCAGTGCGGCCTCGGAGTAGTCGATGACGTGCACCTGCCGGCGGAAGCTGTGCACGTTCAGCCCGGAGGAGTGGCAGGCGCACCCGGCGGTCGGCAGCACGTGGGTCGACCCGGCGCTGTAGTCACCCAGCGAGACCGGGGAGTACGAGCCCACGAAGATCGCGCCGGCATTGCGTACCCGCGCGGCGACGGACGCGGCGTCCGCCGTCTGGATCTCCAGGTGCTCGGCGGCGTAGGCGTCCACGACAGCGAGCCCCTGCTCGAGGTCGTCCACCAGCACCACCGCCGACTGCGGCCCGCCCAGCGCCGTCCGGATGCGCTCGACGTGCCGGGTCGCCGCCACCTGGGGTTCCAGCTCCGCGCGCACGGCGTCCGCGAGTTCGACGGAGTCGGTGACCAGCACCGAGGCGGCCATCGGGTCGTGCTCGGCCTGGGAGATGAGGTCGGCGGCGACGTACCGCGGGTCGGCCGTCGCGTCGGCGAGGATGGCGATCTCCGTGGGGCCCGCCTCGGAGTCGATGCCGATCCGTCCGCGCAGCAGCCTCTTGGCCGCGACGACGTAGATGTTGCCCGGCCCGGTGACCATGTCGACCGCCGCGCACAGCCCGGGGACGCCGTAGGCGAACATCGCCACCGCCTGCGCGCCACCGACGGCGTACACCTCCTCGACGCCGAGCATCGCGCAGACGGCCAGGATGTTCGGGTGCGGCAGGCCGCCGAAGGCCGCCTGCGGTGGACTGGCAACGGCGATCGAGGGGACGCCCGCCACCTGCGCCGGCACGACGTTCATCAGCACGCTGGACGCGAGCGGCGCGAGGCCGCCCGGCACGTAGAGGCCGACCCGTCCGACCGGGACCAGCCGCTGCTCCACGACCGCCCCCGGGCCCAGCTCGACGCGCACCGGGACGCTCGCGGCCTCGGCCTGCGCGACCCTCCGGCGACGGTCGATCGACTCGGCGAACGCCGCCCGCACCCCGGGGTCCAGGCCCTCCAGCGCGGATGCAAGGTCGGCGGCGGGCACCCGGAAGCTGGCCGGCATCACGTGGTCGAACGCCTGGGAGAACTCGGTGAGGGCCGCGACGCCCCGCTCGGCGACGCCCTGGACGATCGGGCGGACGCGCTCGACGGCCGCGTCCACGTCGAGCTCGGCACGCGGCAGCACGCTGCGGTAGTCGGCCATGGTGGTGCCACGCAGGTCGAGGGTTCTCAGCACAGCCGGATTCTATGCGGCGGCCACCTGCGGCCCCGTCCCGCCGACGGTTCGTGGGCACGCCCGCGCCTGCGGAGGTGGTTGACTTGCCGCCATGTTCATCGGCCTGGGCACCGTGGTCAACGTCGTCACCGTCCTCGTCGGCGCCGGCGTGGGCGTCCTGGTCGGCCACCGGCTGCCGGAGCGCACCCGGGACCTGGTGACCGTGGTGCTGGGCCTGTTCACCCTCGTCCTGGGCGGACGGGCCGTCGCGTCCGGGATCTCGGACGCCCTGACCGACGCCGTCGGCGCCGACGCGCGGCTCCTCGTCGTCCTCGGTGCGCTGCTCCTGGGTGGCATCCTCGGCTCGCTGCTCCAGATCGAACGCCGCCTCGACCGCGGGGCGGAACTGCTCCACGACCGGTTCGCGTCCCGCACCGAGGGCAGCCGCTTCGTTGAGGGCGCGGTCACCTCGACCCTGGTGTTCTGCGTCGGCCCGCTGTCGATCCTCGGCTCGCTGTCCGACGGGCTGGGCCACGGGTCGGAGCAGCTGCTCGTCAAGGCCGTCATGGACGGGTTCGCCGCGATCGCGTTCGCCTCCTCGTTCGGCATCGGGGTGATGGCCTCCGTGATCCCGCTCGCGCTCTACCAGGGCCTGTTGACCCTGCTCGGCTTCGCGCTGGGCAACTTCCTGCCCGTCGCCCAGCTGGACGCTCTCGGCGCCGCCGGCGGCGTCATCCTCCTGGGCCTCGGCATCCGCCTGGCCGGGATCAAGCAGATCCCGGTCGGCGACCTCCTGCCCGCCCTGGTGATGGCGCCGCTCCTGGTGGCCCTCGTCGGGCTGTTCCGCTGATGGCCGGCGGCACCCCCGCCACCGACGCGCTCGCCCGGGCGGGCGTGCCCTTCGTCCTGCACCCCTACGACCACGACGCGGAGTCGACGAACTACGGCGACGAGGCCGCCACAGCCCTCGGGGTCGACCCGCTGCGGATCTTCAAGACCCTCGTGATCGACGTCGGCCAGGCCCGGCCAGAGCTCGCGGTGGCCGTGGTGCCGGTCGCCGGCCAGCTCAGCCTGAAGAACGCCGCCCAGGCGCTCGGCGCCAAGCGCGCCGCCATGGCCGACAAGGCACTGGTGGCCCGCAGCACCGGCTACGTGCTCGGCGGGGTGTCGCCGGTCGGCCAGCGGGCGGCGTTGCCGACGGTCATCGACGAGACCGCCCAGCTGTGGGAGACGATCTACGTGTCCGCGGGCAAGCGCGGCCTCCAGGTGGAGCTGTCGCCCGACGACCTGGCCCGCGTCACGGGCGCCACCTTCGCCGACATCGCGCGCTAGCTGTTGCTGGCCATAACGTTGTGGTCACGTAAGAAGGTCGCGGCAGGAGGCTCCGCCTCTGCGCGCGTCATCTCGGATTGGCTACAGGTACCTGCAGACCTCGTCGGCGTTGCAGGTCTCGGGTTCGGGTTCTGCGGCTGCGTCGCGGAGGGCGGCAACGTTGTCGCGGAGGGAGACGAGATCCGAGATCTGGCGCTCAATGTCCTTCAGACGAACGTCTAGGAGGTCCCGGACGTGGCCGCAGGGAATCTCGCCTCCATCGCGGATGTCGAGGATCTGTTTGATCTGCGCGAGGGTAAGTCCGGCAGCCTGGCCGCGGTGGATGAAGTCGATCCGAGTCGCTGCTTCCGGATCGTAGTCGCGGTATCCCGACGCGGTGCGCTCGGCCGCGGGAAGCAGGCCCTGCTCCTCGTAGAACCGCAGGGTCTTGGCGGTGGTGCCGGCCGCCTCGGCGAGTTCGCCGATCCTCATCTGGGTCTCCGATGTGTCACAGGTCGCACTTGACCTTCCCCCGTACTGGAAGGTCCATTGTGGCTGCATCAAGAGCAATTCCCAAGACTCAGGGGAGGAATCGGGATGCAGTCCAGGTACGACCTTGCGATCATCGGATCCGGTGGCGCCGCGTTCGCCGCCGCCATCCGCGCGACCACGCTCGGCAAGTCGGTGGTGATGATCGAGCGCGGCACTTTCGGCGGCACGTGCGTGAACACCGGCTGCGTGCCGTCGAAGGCGCTCATCGCCGCCGCTGAGGCCCGCCAGACCGCTGCCGAGGCGGGCAACCGTTTCCCGGGGATCGCCACCACAGCGGACGACGTAGACATGCCCGCGCTGATCAGCAGCAAGCAGGACCTCGTCGAGGAACTTCGGGGTGAGAAGTACGTCGACGTCGCCGACGCCTACGGCTGGCAGATCCGCCACGGCGACGCTGCGTTCGCCGGCACGCCAGAAGCGCCCGTTCTTGAGGTCACCGCGACTGACGGTGCGGTCGAGACGATCGACGCTGATCACTACCTGGTCGCCACCGGCGCCAGCGCATGGGCCCCACCGATCGACGGTCTTGAGGAGGCCGGCTACCTGACCTCGACCACGGCGATGGAGTTGACCGAGGTTCCCGACTCGCTGCTGGTGCTCGGCGGCGGCTACGTCGCCTTGGAGCAGGCCCAACTGTTCGCCCGGCTCGGGTCGAAGGTCACCCTGCTGGTTCGTTCCCGGCTGGCGTCGAAGGAGGAGCCGGAGGTATCCAAGGCGCTGCAGGAGGTCTTCGCCGACGAGGGCATCCGCGTGGTCCGCCGTGCGGTCCCGACCCGCGTTGCCCGTGACGACGTCAGGGGCCAGGTTGTTGTCACCGCTGACATCTCCGGCGGCGAGCAGGAATTCCACGCCGAACAGGTCCTCGTCGCCCTCGGCCGCCGACCGGTCACCGATGGGCTGAACCTCGATGCGGTGGAGGTGAAGACCGGCGACACGGGCGAGATCGTGGTCACCGACCAACTGCAGTCCTCCAACCCCCGGATCTGGGCAGCCGGCGACGTGACCGGGCACCCCGAGTTCGTCTACGTCGCCGCCCACCACGGCAACATGGTCGCCGAGAACACGTTCGCTGGCGCTGAGCGGTCGGTGGACCACAGCCGGCTGCCGCGGGTGACCTTCACCAGTCCGGCGATCGGCGCGGTCGGGATGACCGAGGCCCAGGTGCTCGCTGCCGGGATCCGCTGCGACTGCCGCGTCCTGCCGCTGGACTACGTGCCCCGGGCGCTGGTCAACCGCGACACCCGCGGCTTCATCAAGATCGTCGCCAACGCTGAGACCGGCGAGATCCTCGGTCTCACCGCCGTCGCCAAAGACGCCGGCGAGCTCGCCGCCGCCGGTGTCCACATCCTCGGCAAGACCGTCACCGAGGTCGCCGACGCATGGGCGCCCTACCTGACCATGACCGAAGGCATCCGGATCGCCGCCAAGGCCTTCACCACCGACATCTCCAAGCTGTCCTGCTGCGCGTGACCCGCAGCCGACAGCCTCCACCCGACTCATGAAGAAGGTACCGCCATGTCGGAGCTCACGACGCAACTGCCCGAACGACTCAACAACACCGAAGAGACCGGCCTTGACGCCGTCCTATTGATCCCGCTGCTGCGGCTGATCGTCGAGGGCGGCCCGGTCACCGTCGAGCAGTTCGCCGCGGCCGCCGGCCGTCCGGTCGACGACGTACGCACGGGTCTGGCCGCGGTGCCGGACACCGAGTACGACGACCAGGGCCGCATCATCGGCCAGGGCCTCACCCTGCGCCCCACCCCTCACCGGTTCACCGTGGCCGGTGAGGAGCTCTACACCTGGTGCGCCCTGGACACCCTGATCTTTCCGACCCTGCTCGAGCGCGCGGCGAGCGTGGAGTCGGTCTCCCCGACCAGCGGCGAGCCGATCCGGGTCACCATCGACCCCGTCGCCGGCGTCACCAGCGTCGAACCCGCCACCGCGGTGGTGTCGCTGGTCAACCCCGACCAGATCACCTCGATCCGGTCCTCCTTCTGCAACCAGGTCCACTACTTCACCTCCGATGAGGACGCCGCGGGCTGGCTGGCCGAGCACCCCCGCGCCGAGGTCGTGCCCGTGGCCGTTGCCTATCGGATCGGTACCGACCTCACGACCGGCTTCCTCAACCAGTTCCAGGCCAACGCGGCAGTGGCCGACGACGGCCACTGCCGCTGCTGACCAAGAACACCGAAGGGAACTCCACTCCGATGAAGTCCAACCACGACGACCAACCGGGAGGCAGCGGCCTGCTCCTCGGAGCCGGGGCCGCGCTGCTCATGGTCGCCTGCTGCGCCCTACTTCCCTTGCTCCTCGCCGGTGGTCTGCTGGCCAGTGTCGGCGGGTTCCTCGGCAACCCCTGGGTGATCGGCACCGGCATCGCCGTCCTGGTGCTCGCGGTCCTCGCGACCACGCGGCGCCGCAGCGGCGGCAACAACGCCAGGCATGGCTGTTGCCCGCCTGTGAACTCCACCCACCCCAGCGACACGAAGGACGACCAGAACCGATGACGCTTACCCGCACCCGCCGCGCGACCCTCTCGGTCGCCGGCCTCCTGCTTGCAGGCTCCCTGGCTCTGACCGCCTGCGGAAACACCGACGCCACACCAGCCGCAGATGCGGGCACGCCAGCGGCGGTTACTAGCATCGACGGCCAGATGGTCAGCCTGCCCGCCAGCGGGAAGCCGACCGCGGTGTTCTTCTTCTCCGTCGGCTGCGGCGAATGCGTTGAAGGCGTCCGCTCCCTCGGCGAGGCCGCCACCGCTGCCGAGAAGTCGGGTGCTGGGGCGAGCTTCCTCGCCGTCGACATGGACCCCGGCGAGTCCAAGGAGACCATCGAGGGATTCATGGAGTACGTCGACGCCGAACACGTCCCGGCCGCCATAGACGAGGGTGCCGCCTTGTCCCAGCGATTCGACGTTGCCGCCCTGTCCACCCTCATCGTCATCGACGGCGACGGCAAGGTGACCTTCCGTGCCACCGAGCCCGACGCGAAGACGATCACCGCCGAACTCGTCAAGGCCGGAGCCTGATCCATGGGCGGATTGCTCAGCCTCGCCTTCGCCGCCGGCATGGTGGCGCCGGTCAACCCATGCGGGTTCGCGCTGCTGCCGGCCTGGATCAGCCAGACCCTCGGCGACGCTGACGCCTCGCCCGTCCCGGTGCGGCTGCTGAGGGCCCTGCGGTCCGGAATCGCACTGGCGATCGGGTTCGCCGGCACCCTCGCAGCTGCGGGCCTGCTGGTGAGCGCCGGGGCTCGGGGCCTGATCCAGGCAGCGCCCAAACTCGGTCTCGCCGTAGGCGTCCTACTGGTGCTCCTCGGCCTGTGGATGCTGGCCGGCCGTTCGATCTCCGTGCGGTTGCCCCGGATCACCGGCCGAGCAACCGAAGGCCTCCCGCCAACCGCCCGGATGCTGGTCTTCGGGATCGGCTACGCCCTCGCCTCCCTGTCGTGCACCTTCGGAGTGATCCTTGCTGTCATCGCCCAGGCACAGGCCACCGCCAGCTACGCGGGGCTGCTGCTGGTCTTCGGTGTCTACGCCGCCGGCTCAGCCAGCATCCTGCTGCTGCTCGCACTCGCGACCACCGCCGCGGGTACCGGCCTAACCCGCCACGTCGCACGCCTCGGGAGTTATGGCCCCCGGATCACCGGCGCCGTCTTGCTGCTCACCGGCGTCTACCTCGCGTGGTACTGGTGGCCCGCCGCCACCGCCGACAACAACCTGGTCGCGACCGGCCGTGCCGGCGGTGTCGCCAGGCTCTCAACGACCCTGTCCGGCTGGGTTCAGGCTCACACGGCGCCGATCGCGGCGCTCGCGGTCATCTCCCTCCTCGTAGTACTCGCCCATGGCGCCGCCCATAGGCGGCGTCGAGCCAGTTCCGAATCGCCGGAGGCCTGCTGCGACACCACGAACGTCGGGCTCGGCGTGTCAGGCGGCGACCACGAGGGTCAGTAGCCGACGGCTGAATGGGGGGCTTGGTCCGGGACTCAGCGACTCGACTGGAACATTCTTCGAAGGACGTGCATGACTCACCGCAACTCGCCACTGTCAGTCGAGGGACGTCGGCGGCTGGTCGAGCGTTGCAAGACCCGGCCGATCGCTCACGTGGCAGCTGAGATGGGAATCTCCCGCGCTACCGCGTCAAAGTGGGTCCATCGCCATCGTGAGTTCGGTGAGGTCGGTCTGCTCGACCGCTCATCGACGCCTAAGCAATCCCCGACAGCCACCCCCAACGTCGTTGTTCGCGAAGTCGAACGCATGCGGCGCGAGCACAAGTGGTCAGCGGCTCGGATCACGTTCGAGCTCGAACAGGTCGGCATTCAGATCAGTCGGCGCACGGTGAGTCGCATCCTCACCGACCTGCAGCTCAACCGGCGCCGCTTCATCGACCCGACCGGGGAAAGTAACCGCGAAGCGAGGAAGATTGTCGCTCGGTGCCCCGGCCACATGGTTCACCTGGACGTCAAGAAGGTCGGCCGAATCCCCGATGGCGGCGGATGGCGGGCTCATGGCAAGGACAGCCCGGAAGCTCGCGCCGTCGCGCGGACGAAAACCCGCGGCACGCGAGCCGGCTACGTCTACCTCCACTCAGCGATTGACGGCTACTCACGCCTCGCGTACACCGAGGCGTTGCCGAACGAGCAGGCCGCGACGGCCGTTGCGTTCCTCGCGCGAGCGCGGGCATGGTTCGCGGCTCATGGCATCACGCACATCGAACGGATCGTGACCGACAACGGATCCTGTTACCGCGCCTCAGCGTTCGCCGATGCACTGGCCGGGTCGCGGCACCAACGGATCACGCCCTACACGCCCCGCCACAACGGAAAGATCGAGCGGTACAACCGGATCCTTACCGAAGAGTTCCTCTATGCACGGACATGGACCTCAGAAGACGAACGCGCCAACGCCCTCGAGCGCTGGAACCTGCACTACAACTACCACCGCCCGCACGGTGCCGCGGACGGTCAGCCGCCGGCCACGCTCGTGCCAATTCGCGTCAACAACGTCCTGGCCTCATACAGCTAGCCGGGACCTCCAGTCCGGTCCGGACGAGGCCCGCGGACGAACGGCCCGTCTCCCGGATCGGCGTTCGCCCTCAGCCCAGGGCGAGCGCGGCGGCCACCGCGGCCCTGCCCTCTGCCAGGGTCGGCGCGAGTTCGGCCAGGAGCCCATGGCGCAGTTCGTCGAGCACCGGTGCCGGCGCTCCCACCGCCGCGGTCTCCAGGTCCAGCTCGGACAGCAGCCGGGTGGCGACCACGATGTCCTGCACCCGTCCCAGTCTCTCGGTGACCCGCTCCCAGGCCGCCTTCGACGCGGCGAGCTCCGGCATCGCGGGCAGCAGGAGCTCCGTGGCGTAGCGCGCGTCCTTCGCCGCCTTGCGCACCGCGTGCCACCCCTCCAGCCCCGGGTGCCCGGACGCGTCCGCGACGCGCCGGCGCACCTTCGACAGCCTCCGCCCGCGCAGCGCGGGAAGGACGTCGCGGGCCGTGCCGGCCGCCTCCGGGCCGAGGCGCCGAGCATCCAGCAGGTCGATGAGCACCTGCTGGAGCGCCTGGTCCCTTCCAGGCGCGCGGGCGACCAGGTCGTCGTCCATCCGCCGCAGCCGGGCCCCCAGCGGCCCGAGCACCAGGACGGACGCGTCGGGAAGGACGTCGGGGTGGAGCCGCGCGACGCGGTCGGTGAGGTCGGCCAGCACGACCTCGGCGTCCCGCGCGGCTCCGACGATCTGCCCGAAGGCCCGCAGGCGTCTCGCGGCTGCCGCCGGTGCGGGCCCGGCGATCAGCCGTCCGTAGGCGCGCAGCGTGCTGCGGACGCGGCGAGCGGCCACCCGGGCGTCATGGACGGCCTCCGGCTCCGCGCGCGGCTCCTCGAATCGCTGGAGGACACCGACCTGCCGGGCCAGGTAGGCGAGCACCACCTCCGCCGCGCTCGAGCCGGGCCCGAGCGGACGCGGTTCCGCCGGCCGGCCCAGGGCCTTCGCGAGCTTGGACCCGTGGCCCGCCCGCACCACCCCCGCCCGGGCCAGCACGGCCTCGATCCGGTCGAGCAGCTCCGGCGGGCCGCCGGCGAGCTCCACCTCCGCCTCACGCCAGTGGTCGTGGCGGGCGCCGCTGCGCGCCCGCACGTCGTCGGTGCAGGAGCGCGCGAGCAGCATCCCGTCGATCCCCCGCAGCTCCTGCTCCCGGCGGTGCGTGCGGAGCACGGCGACGGGAACCAGCGGGGCGTCCTCGAGGACGGCGGCCACCCGTTGCCGCAACGCCGGCGGTGGGAGCACGGCGGAGGCCGGCCCGATCGGCTCATGGAGCTCGACCCGCTCGTCGGGACCCGCGCCGGGCGACTTCAGGTGCCAGCCGTCGTCGCTGCCGCCGACGCGGCGCCGGATCACCTGCCGCGCACGGGAAAGGCGGTGGTCGGGGGTGTCGAAGTAGGTGGCCTCGAGGTCGAACTCGTCGACCCGCCCGGGGACGACGACCTCGTCCAGTGGCGGGAGGTGCTGGCCGACCGCGAGGTCGTACTTGCGCTCGACCTCCAGGCCCCCGGTCATGGGGACGGGGGCGACTGCACCGGCGGCTCGGTCAGCACGCCACGCTCGTCCACGGTCCCGGCCACGAGCTCCGGCTCGGCGTCCTCCGCGACGGCCTCGCGACGCCGCCGGCGCGGGGTGACGTCCTCCTCGTCCGGACCGAGGGAGGAGACGAGCAGCACCGGGGTGACGGCGGCGAATCCCCACACGGCGAGCGCGGACAGGGAGCGCAGCTGGAGGGCGGCCGGCACCACGGCCCCGGGGAGGGCGTTCGCGAGGCGCTCGGCCTCCGGGCCCGGCCCGAGGACCTGGCCGACCTGCCAGCAGACGATGCCCGCCAGCAACCCAGACCCGACGGCGAGCAGCGCCGTCGGCCAGCCGAGCGGGCGGAACCACTTCCAGGTGACCAGCCCGAGCCCGACACCGACCAGCGCGCCGGTGATCACGAACCAGACGTCGGACGCGGCGATCTCGGTGACCCCACGCTCGGTCATGAGGGCCGAGCCGTCGGACTGGATGCGCCAGGTGGGGACGGTCACCACCGCGGCCCAGAAGACCGCGGCGAGGCCGCCGACCACGGCCGAGAGGCCCGCGAGCAGCGCCACCCAGAGCGTCACGGACGCGTCGCCGGAGGTCCGCGGCGTCGCCTGCCGGTCCTCCTCGGTGATGGGCGTGCTCACGGCCGGAACTCTAGCGGACGGTGCCTTGTCCCCGGCCCGCGGCCGGTCACGCGTTCACGCAGGAGGGGCCGAGCAGCGCCTTCAGGTCGGCCATCAGCGGACGGGACGTCGCGACCCGCAGCCCCTCGTCGAGCTTCCACACCTTGGAGCCGTTCGTGGCCGACACCAGGCGGACGCGGACCTCCGTCGGGCCCGGGTGGGCCCGCAGGACGTGTCGCAGCTGCTCGACGACCGCGGGCGTGCAGCGCACTGCGGGCAGCTGGATCACCAGCGGCCCGGACGGCCCCTCGGAGACGTCCGGGAAGGCCACCTCCTGGCCGGTCATCTCCAGGCTCTCGTCCTTGGTGCGGATCCGCCCCTTGATCCGGACCACGGTGTCGGTGGCCAGGGACGCCGCCACGCCGGCGTACACCTTCGGGAAGAGCAGCACCTCGATCGCGGACTCCAGGTCCTCGACCGTGGCGATCGCCCACAGGTCACCGGTCTTGGTCTGCTTGCGCACCACCTGGGTGATCATCCCGGCGATGTTCACCATGCCGTCGCGCGGCCCGTCGTCGGCCCGCAGTTGGCCGATGCTGAGGTCTCGCTGGGCGGCCAGGATGTGCTCGAGCCCCTGCAGCGGGTGGTCGCTGACGTAGAGCCCGAGCATCTCCCGCTCGAAGCCGAGGCGTACCCGCTTGTCCCACTCGGGCAGGTCGGGCACCGGAGCCGTGGCGAGCTTCTCCGTGCCGCCGAAGTCGCCGAACAGGTCGTCCTGGCCGTTGGCCTGGTTGCGCTTGAGGTCGATGACCTCGTCGACCCTGCGCTCGAAGCACTCCATCAGTGCCCGGCGCGTGTGCCCCATCGAGTCGAACGCCCCCGCCTTGATCAGCGACTCGATCACCCGCTTGTTGCACACCACCAGCGGCACCTGGTCGAGGAAGGCGTTGAAGTCCGCCGCGGGACCGTGCTCGGTGCGGCCCTCGACGATGCCCCGCACCACGTTGTCGCCGACGTTGCGGATGGCGGCCAGGCCGTAGCGGATGTCGGTCCCGACGGGGGTGAACATGCCTTCGGAGGAGTTCACGTCCGGCGGCAGCACCCGGATCCCCATCCGCCGGCACTCGCCCAGGTAGAGCGCGGTCTTGTCCTTGTCGCTCTTCACCGACTCCAGCAGCGCCGCCATGTACTCCGCGGGGTAGTTGGCCTTCAGGTAGGCGGTCCAGTAGGAGACGACGCCGTACGCGGCCGAGTGCGCCTTGTTGAAGGCGTAGGCGGCGAAGGGGACCATGATCTCCCACAGGGTGCTGATCGCCGCCTCGGAGTAGCCGTTGGCCCTCATGCCCGCGCTGAAGGGCGCGAACTCGGCCTCCAGCACCTCCTTCTTCTTCTTGCCCATCGCCCGCCGCAGCAGGTCGGCCTGGCCGAGGCTGTAGCCTGCCACGCGCTGTGCGATCTGCTGGATCTGCTCCTGGTAGACGATCAGGCCGTACGTCGTGCCCAGGATGTCGGCCAGCGGCTCGGCCAGCTCCGGGTGGATCGGCTCGACCTTCTGCCGGCCGGTCTTGCGGAGCGCGTAGTTCGTGTGGCTGTCCGCGCCCATCGGGCCCGGACGGTACAGCGCGATGGTGGCCGAGATGTCCTCGAAGTTGTCCGGACGCATCAGCTTCAGCAGCGACCGCAGTCCCCCGCCGTCCAGCTGGAACACCCCGAGGGTCTCGCCAGAGGCGAGCAGCTCGTAGGCAGCCCGGTCGGTCATGTCGCGGCGGAGGGCGTCGAGGTCGAGGTCGATGCCGCGGTTGATCGTCACGTTCCGCACCGCGTCGTCGAGGATCGTCAGGTTCCGCAGGCCGAGGAAGTCCATCTTCACCAGGCCGAGGGCCTCGCAGCTCGGGTAGTCGAACTGGGTGATGATCTGGCCGTCCTGCTCCCGCTTCATGATCGGGATGACGTCGAGCAGCGGCGCGGACGACATGATCACGCCGGCGGCGTGGACGCCCCACTGCCGCTTCAGGCCCTCGATGCCACGCGCGGTGTCGACGACGCGCTTCACCTCCGGGTCGGACTCGTACAGCTCGCGGAACTCGGTGCCCTCGCCGTAGCGCTCGTGCTGGGGGTCGAACACGTCGGCGATCGGCACGTCCTTGCCCTGGACGGGCGGGGTGTAGGCCTTGGTGATCTTCTCGCCGAGGGAGAACGGCATGCCCAGCACGCGACCGGCGTCCTTGATGGCCTGCTTGGCCTTGATCGTGCCGTAGGTGACGATCTGGCAGACCCGGTCGTCGCCGTACTTCTCGGTGACGTAGCGGATCACCTCGCCCCGGCGGCGGTCGTCGAAGTCGACGTCGAAGTCGGGCATCGAGGGACGCTCGGGGTTCAGGAAGCGCTCGAAGATTAGGCCGTGCGGCACCGGGTCGAGGTCGGTGATCCCCATCGCGTACGCGCACATCGAGCCGGCGCCGGACCCGCGTCCCGGACCCACCCGGATGCCGTTGCGCTTGGCCCAGTTGATGAAGTCGGCCACCACGAGGAAGTAGCCGGCGTAGCCCTTGCCGATGATCACGTCCTGCTCGTACTCGGCCTGGGTGGTCGCGTACTCCGGCACGCCGTCGGGGAAGCGGACGGTGAGGCCGCGGAGGACCTCCTTGATGAACCAGGAGGACTCGCTCTCCCCCGGCGGCACGGGGAACTGCGGCATGTAGGTGCCGGTGCCCTCCGCGAAGGAGATGCTGCAGCGCTCGGCGATCGCCAGCGTGTTGTCGCAGGCTTCCGGCAGGTCGGCGAACAGCGCACGCATCTCCTGCGGCGACTTCAGGTAGTAGCCGTTCCCGTCGAACCGGAAGCGGTTCGGCGTGTCCTTGTTCGCGCCGGCGGAGACGCACAGCAGCGTGTCGTGGTCCTCCGCGTCCTCGGCCCGGACGTAGTGCAGGTCGTTGGTGGCGACCAGCGGCAGCTGCAGGTCCTTGGCCAGCTGGAGAAGTCCCTTGCGGACGCGGTTCTCGATGTCGAGGCCGTGGTCCATCAGCTCGACGTAGAAGTTCTCCGGGCCGAAGATGTCCCGGAATTCGGCCGCGGATGCCAGCGCCTCGGAGTACTGCCCCAGCCGCAGGTAGGTCTGCACCTCGCCCGAGGGACAGCCGGTGGTGGCGATCAGGCCCTTCGCATACCGGTGCAGCAACTCACGGTCGGCCCGCGGCTTGTAGAAGAAGCCCTCCAGCGAGCTCAGCGAACTCAACCGGAACAGGTTGTGCATGCCGGCGGTGTCCTGCGCCCACATGGTCATGTGGGTGTAGGCGCCCTTCGCCGACACGTCGTCGCCGGTCCCGTCCCCCCACTGGACGCGCTTGCGCTCGCTCCGGTGGGTCTTCGGCGTCAGGTACGCCTCCAGCCCGATGATCGCCTTGACCGGGCTGTGCTTGGCGACCTTGTAGAACTCGTAGGCGCCGAACATGTTGCCGTGGTCGGTGATCCCGAGCGCGTTCATGCCCAGTTCCTCGGAGCGGGACACGAGGTCCTTCAGCCGGGCGGCACCGTCCAGCATCGAGTACTCCGAGTGGCAGTGCAGGTGGACGAACTCGCTGGACACGCTGACCCACGACCTCCGAGAGTGATTGAGACCGGATGCGATTGACCGCTGGGGGAAGTCAGCGAGTACTCACCATAACCCGGACCTCCGACGTTCCCCGGACCGACTCACCTGCGCGGACTCACCGACGGAGAAGTTCTACCAGCCTGCCCATCGTGCGGAGGTTGCGCGCGGTGCCGGTCGCCGGACGAAGGGACGCCACCAGCCCCGCGGCGAGCCGCGAGCCCGCCTGGCCGTCCGGGAAGTCGGCGTACACGTCGGTGCCGGAGGCGGCCAGCTCGACCCGCTCGCGGCCGGTCGCCAGGTCCGCGAGCCGCCGGGCGGCCAGCTCGCCCACCGGCCGGTCGCAGCAGGCGATCACGACGCGGGAGGGGTCGCCGTCCGCGAACGGGTGGTCGTCGACCAGCACGCAGAGCTCCGGTCCCGTCCGGATCACGACGTCGACGGCCAGGCCTGCGCCGGAGCGGACGGCCTCCGACAACGCCCGCGCCACCTCGTCCGCGCCTCCGGGCGCCCGGAACAGCAGGTTGCCGGACTGGAGGTGGGTGGCCACGTCGGTCCACCCCAGGCCGGCCGCCAGGTCGCGCAGCAGCGCCATCGGCAGCATCCGCCCACCGCCCAGGTTCACGCCGCGCAGCAGGGCCACGCGCCGCGGAGTTTGCTCGTCGCCCCCGGTCATGGTTGCATCCTTACGGCAACTCGTCGTCGAGCGGAAGGGGCGAAACGTGCCACAGGTGAGTCTCATCGGGGCACCCACGGACATCGGGGCCTCACGGCTGGGATGCCGCCTCGGCCCCCAGTCGTTGCGGGTGGCCGGGATCGCCGAGTCGCTGCGGCAGTTCGGGTGCGACGTGCACGACGCCGGCGACCTCGACGGCCCCGAGAACCCCCAGCTCCCCCCGGTGGACGGCTACCGCCACCTGCCGGAGGTCATCGAGTGGAACCGCGCGGTGTACGACGCGACCGCCACCGAGCTCGCCGCCGGCCGCCTTCCGATCCTCCTCGGCGGCGACCACAGCCTGGCCATCGGCTCCATCAGTGCCGTCGCCGCGCACTGCCGGGCCACCGGCAAGAAGCTGCGGATCATCTGGGTGGACGCACACGCCGACTTCAACACCGCACGGCTCACCCCGTCCGGCAACATCCACGGCATGCCCGTGGCGTGCCTGGCCGGCTTCGGCCCGGAGGAACTGACCACGCTCGGTGGGACCTCCCCGGCGATCAGCACCGACGAGATCCGCCAGGTGGGACTGCGCAGCGTCGACCCGGGCGAGAAGGCATTCCTGTTCGCCGAGGGCGTCGAGGTCTTCGACATGCGCTTCGTCGACGAGATCGGCATGCGCCGCACCATGGTGCGCGCGCTGGCCGGCGTGGACGAGGACACCCATCTGCACCTGAGCCTCGACCTCGACTTCGTCGACCCGGAGATCGCCCCGGGGGTCGGGACGCCCGTGCGGGGCGGCCCCACCTACCGTGAGGCCCACCTGTGCATGGAGATGATCGCCGACACCGGCCGTCTGGGCTCGGTCGACCTGGTGGAGCTGAACCCGGCGCTCGACGTGCGCAACACGACGGCGGAGCTCGCCGTCGACCTCGTCGAGTCGCTGTTCGGAAAGAGCACGCTGCACCGCCTGCACCAGGGCATCGCCCTGTAGGCCGGGCAGTCCCGGATCACTCCCCGGCCCGGTCCTCTGCGTGGGCCGGTTCGGGCAGCGGGGTGAGGTAGCTGGTCGGCGTCACCACCCCGGCGCGCACGAGGTTGGTGTCCGCAGCGGCCGCGATGTCGGTGTTGTGCCAGCTGACGCACAGCCAGGTGCCGTCCTCCAGCCGCTGGAGCACGACCGTGGCCAGGCCGCGCCGGGTGTCCGCCGGCTCGCCGTCGGGATCGCGCTGTCCCTCGATGCGCCACCGGGCGATGACCACGGCGGCGTCCGGCCCGAGCAACCGCTGGCTCAGCTTCTCCACGGTGAACGTCGAGCCGGCGAACCAGCCCTCGAAGCCCCGCGCGAGGGCCCGCCGGATCGAGCGGCGGCTCGTCCACCACAGGCCGACGACGTTCACGAAGTCCGCGTCGTCGGCGAACAGCTTCCCGATCGCCTTCGCGTCGTGGGTGTTCCACGCGCGGGTGAAGGCGGACGCGACGTCGAGCGGGGCCTGCAGCGGGCTCGGCCCGGACGGGAGCGGCAGCCGCTGGCCGAGCTCGGCCAGCTTGCGCAGCTTCTTCAGCCTCTTGCCCGACCCCATCCTCGCCACGCCGCCAGCCTAGTGAAGGGCCGTGGGCGTTGACGAGGAGTGGCCGGTCACACCGTCAGCGGGCGGTCGGTCGGCCGGATCGGCTTGGGCAGCCGCGAGCCGCCCTGGAGGAACGCGTCCACGCCGTTGGCGCAGGAGCGGCCCTCCGCGATCGCCCAGACGATCAGCGACTGGCCCCGCCCGGCGTCGCCGCAGACGAACACCCGGTCCACGCTGGTGGCGAAGGCCCCGTCGCGGGCGATGTTGCCCCGCTGGTCCAGCTCGACACCCAGCTGCTCCACGAGCCCCTCGCGCTGCGGCCCGGTGAAGCCCATCGCCAGCAGGACCAGCTGCGCGGGGAGGAACCGCTCGCTGCCGGGGACCACCTCGAAGCGGCCGTCGACCATCCGCACCTCGTTGAGGTTGAGGCCGGTCACGTTGCCGGACTCGTCGCCGGAGAACTCGGTGGTCGACACCGAGTACACCCGCTCGCCGCCCTCCTCGTGCGCGGACGACACCCGGTAGGTCATCGGGTAGGTCGGCCACGGCTGGTTGTCCGGGCGCGTGTGCGGCGGCTCCGGCATGATCTCCAGCTGGGTGATCGAGCGGGCGCCCTGCCGCAGGGACGTGCCGAGGCAGTCCGCACCGGTGTCGCCGCCGCCGATGATCACCACGTCCTTGCCGTGAGCGCTGATCTGCTCGGGCACCTCCTGCCCGAGCGCGACGCGGTTGGCCTGCGGGAGGAACTCCATCGCCTGGTGGATGCCCGCCAGCTCCCGTCCGGTCACCGGGAGGTCGCGGGCCACCGTGGCCCCGATCGCCAGCACCACGGCGTCGAACCGCTCCAGGAGCTCCTCGCCGGTGATGTCCACGCCGATGTTCACGCCCGCCTTGAAGACCGTGCCCTCCAGGCGCATCTGCTTCAGGCGCCGGTCGAGGACCTTCTTCTCCATCTTGAACTCGGGGATGCCGTAGCGCATCAGGCCGCCGATGGCGTCCGCACGCTCGTAGACGACCACCGTGTGGCCCGCGCGGGTGAGCTGCTGCGCCGCGGCGAGGCCGGCCGGGCCGGAACCGACCACGGCCACCGTCCGCCCGGTGTGCCAGGCCGGGGTCTCCGCGGTCACGCGGCGGTCGTCCCACGCGCGGTCGATGATGGCGACCTCGATGTTCTTGATGGTCACCGGGTCGCGGTTGATGCCGACGACGCAGGAGGTCTCGCACGGCGCCGGGCACAGGCGACCGGTGAACTCGGGGAAGTTGTTCGTCGCGTGGAGGCGGTCCAGCGCTCCTCGCCAGTCGTCGCGCCAGATCATGTCGTTCCACTCCGGAATCAGGTTGCCCAGCGGGCAGCCGGAGTGGCAGAACGGGATGCCGCAGTCCATGCAGCGCCCTGCCTGCTTGCTGATGATCGGCAGGACGGCCTGGCCCGGGGTGCCCGGGTAGACCTCGTTCCAGTCGTGCACCCGCTCCTCGACCGGACGGCGCTGCGCGACCTGGCGCGGGGTGTTCATGAAGCCCCTGGGATCAGCCATGCGTAGCCTCCATCATCAGCTTGACCGTGGTCTCCTCGTCCAGCCCGGCCAGCTCGGCGTCCGCACGGGCCTTGAGGACGCGGGCGTAGTCGCGCGGCATGAGCGTGGTGAACCGCGAACGTAGTTCATCGTCGGACAGCGCGAGCAGCCGCTCCGCGACCGCGGAACCGGTCTCCTCCTGGTGCCTGGCGAGGAGCTCCCTCACCCGGGCGAGCTCCTCGTCGTCGAGCGGGAGCGCGTCCACCAGTTCGGTGTTCAGCCGCGCCGGCTCGAGGTCGAGCACCCAGGCCACGCCGCCGGACATGCCGGCGGCGATGTTGCGTCCGGTCGGGCCGAGGATCAGCGCCTCGCCACCGGTCATGTACTCGCAGGCGTGGTCGCCGACGCCCTCGACCACGGCGGTCGCCCCCGAGTTGCGGACGCAGAACCGCTCGCCGACCTGGCCGCGGATGAACAGCTCGCCGCTGGTGGCGCCGTAGGCGATCACGTTGCCGGCAATGATCTGCTCCTCCGCGACGAACGGGGCGCTGCGGTGCGGCCGCAGGATGAGGCGTCCGCCGGACAGGCCCTTGCCGAAGTAGTCGTTGCTGTCGCCGATGAGCCGCAGGGTCACCCCGCGCGGAAGGAACGCACCGAAGCTCTGGCCCGCGGTGCCCCGCAGGGTGAGGTCGATGGTGTTCTCCGGCAGGCCCTCGCCCCGGGTCGCCCTGGTGACGTGGTGGCCGAGGATCGTGCCCACCGTGCGGTCGACGTTGCGAACGGTCAGGTCGGCCCGCACCAGCTCGCCGTTCTCGAGCGCGGGGCGCGCGATCTCGAGCAGCTGGGTGTCGAGCTTGTCCTCCAGCCCGTGGTCCTGGCTGCCCACGCAGTGCAGCGGGGCGCCCTCGGGCAGCTCCACCTGGTGCAGGATCGGCGACAGGTCGAGGCCCTGCGCCTTCCAGTGCTCCACCGCACGCCGGGTCTTCAGCACCTCGACGTGGCCGACGGCCTCCTCGATCGAACGGAAGCCGAGGGCGGCGAGGTGCTCACGCACCTCCTGGGCGACGAACTCGAAGAAGTTCACCACGAAGTCGGCGTGACCGGCGTACTTGGCCCGCAGCTCCGGATTCTGCGTCGCCACGCCCACCGGGCAGGTGTCGAGGTGGCAGACCCGCATCATCACGCAGCCGGAGACCACCAGCGGCGCCGTGGCGAAGCCGAACTCCTCCGCGCCCAGGAGCGCGGCGATGACCACGTCCCGGCCGGTCTTGAGCTGGCCGTCCACCTGCACGACGATGCGCTCGCGGAGCCCGTTCAGCAGCAGGGTCTGCTGGGTCTCGGCCAGGCCGAGCTCCCAGGGTCCGCCCGCGTGCTTCAGCGAGGTCAGCGGCGCCGCGCCGGTGCCGCCGTCGTGGCCCGAGATCAGCACCACGTCCGCCTTGGCCTTGGACACGCCCGCGGCCACCGTGCCGACGCCGATCTCCGCGACCAGCTTCACGTGGACGCGGGCGACCGGGTTGGCGCACTTCAGGTCGTGGATCAGCTGCTTGAGGTCCTCGATCGAGTAGATGTCGTGGTGCGGCGGCGGCGAGATCAGGCCCACGCCGGGCGTCGAGTGCCGGGTCTTGGCGACCCATGGGTAGACCTTCTGGCCGGGCAGCTGGCCGCCTTCGCCGGGCTTGGCGCCCTGCGCCATCTTGATCTGGATGTCGGTGGCGTTGGTCAGGTAGTCGCTGGTCACCCCGAAGCGGCCGGACGCCACCTGCTTGATCGCGCTGCGGCGCTCGGGGTCGTAGAGACGGTCGACGTCCTCGCCGCCCTCACCGGTGTTGGACTTGCCGCCCAGCCGGTTCATGGCGATCGCCAGCGTCTCGTGCGCCTCCTTGCTGATCGAGCCGTAGCTCATGGCGCCGGTGGAGAACCGCTTCACGATCGCGCTGACCGGCTCCACCTCGTCGATCGGCACGCTCGCCCGCCCGGAGTCGAACTCCAGCAGGCCGCGAAGGGTCATCAGCCGCTCGGACTGGTCGTCCACACGCGCGGTGTAGGCCTTGAACACGTCGTAGCGCTTCTGCCGGGTGGAGTGCTGGAGCCGGAAGACGGTCTCGGGGTCGAACAGGTGCGGCGGCCCCTCCCGGCGCCACTTGTACTCCCCACCCCCGGACAGGGTGCGGTGCGGCAACGGGATGCCGTCCGGCGGGTACGCGCGGGCGTGTCGCCGCGCCACTTCCTCCGCGATCTCGTCCAGGCCGATGCCCTCGATCCGGCTGGTGGTGCCGGTGAAGTACCGCTCCACGAGCTCACTCGACAGCCCGAGCGCCTCGAAGATCTGCGCGCCGGTGTAGGACGCGATGGTGGAGACGCCCATCTTGGACATCACCTTCAGCACGCCCTTGCCGAGTGCCTTCCGGACGTTGGAGACGGCCTTCTCCGGCTCGACGTTCACCAGCCACTCGCGACGGGCGAGGTCCTCGGCGCTCTCGAAGGCGAGGTACGGGTTCACCGCTGCCGCGCCGTAGCCGATCAGCAGCGCCACGTGGTGCACCTCGCGGACGTCGCCGGCCTCGACGATCAGGCCGACCTGGGTGCGCGTCTTCTCGCGCACCAGGTGGTGGTGGATCGCCGCGGTGAGCAGCAGGGACGGGATCGGCGCCAGCTCGGCGTTGGAGTGCCGGTCGGAGAGGATGATCGTCCGCGCACCGCCGGCGATGGCCTCGCTGACCGCAGCGCACAGCTCGTCCAGGCGGGCCCGCAGCGCAGCGCCGCCGCCCTCCACGGGGTACAGGCCGCGCACGACGTGGGTGTCGTAGGCGGGCATGGAGCCGTCCCGGTTGATCCGCACCAGCTTGGCCAGCTGGTCGGAGTCGAGGATCGGGTAGCCGATCACGATCTGGCGGCAGGACTCCGGGCCGGGCTCGAGCAGGTTGCCCTCGGGGCCGAACGTGGCCGACAGCGAGGTGACCAGCTCCTCGCGGATCGCGTCCAGCGGCGGGTTGGTCACCTGGGCGAACAGCTGCGCGAAGTAGTCGAAGAGCAGCCGCGGGCGGTCGCTGAGCACGGCGACGGGGGTGTCTGAGCCCATCGACCCGATCGGCTCGGCGCCCGTGTTGGCCATCGGGGCGATGATCATCCGCTGCTCTTCGTGCGTGAAGCCGAAGACCTGCTGGCGCCGCGTGACGGAGGCGTGGCTGTGCACGACGTGCTGCTGCTCCGGCAGGTCGTCGAGGTCGACCCGACCCTCCTCCAGCCATTGCGCGTAGGGGTGTTCCGCCGCGAGGGCCGCCTTGATCTCGTCGTCGTTGATCAGGCGGTGCTGCTCGAGGTCCACCAGCAGCATCCGGCCGGGCTTCATGCGGCCCTTCTCGACCACCCTGGTCGGCTCCACCTCGAGCACGCCCGCCTCGGAGGCGAAGATCACCAGGCCCTCGTCGGTGACCCAGTACCGGCCCGGACGCAGGCCGTTGCGGTCGAGCACCGCGCCGATCAGCGTGCCGTCGGTGAAGGTGACCGACGCCGGCCCGTCCCACGGCTCCATCATCGAGGCGTGGAAGGAGTAGAACGCGCGGCGGGCGTCGTCCATCTCGGTGTGGTTCTCCCACGCCTCGGGGATCATCATCAGCACCGCGTGCGGCAGCGGGCGTCCCCCGAGGTGGAGCAGTTCGAGCACCTCGTCGAAGGACGCGGAGTCCGACCCGCCCGGGGTGCAGATCGGGAAGGTGCGGGACAGGTCACCGGCGATCGTGTCGGTGGCCAGCAGCGCCTCGCGGGCCCGCATCCAGTTGCGGTTGCCCTTCACGGTGTTGATCTCGCCGTTGTGCGCCATCAGCCGGTAGGGGTGCGCGAGCTCCCAGGCGGGGAAGGTGTTGGTCGAGAACCGGGAGTGCACCAGCGACAGAGCGCTCTCCACCCGCTCGTCGAGCAGGTCGGGGAACACCTCCGCCAGCTGCTGCGTGGTGAGCATGCCCTTGTAGACCGTGGTGCGCCCGGACAACGAGGCGAAGTAGACGCCGGCCTCGTTGCGGGCGCGCTGGCGCAGCGGGTAGACGGCGCGGTCGAGCTCGAGACCGCCGGCCAGTCCCGCCGTGGACACGAAGAACTGCTCGAAGTGCGGCATGTTGCGCGCCGAGATCGGGCTGAGGGTCGAGGAGTCGGTCGGCACGGGCCGCCAGCCGTGGATGACCAGGCCCTCCTCGGTGGCGAGGAACTCGATGGTCCGCTTGGCGGACGCGCGCGCGACCGGCTCGGTGGGCAGGAACGCCATCCCCATCGCGTAGTGGCCGGGCTCGGGGAGGTCGAAGTCGACGACCTGGCGCAGGAAGCGGTCCGGCACCTGGAGGAGCATCCCCGCGCCGTCGCCCGCGGCGGGGTCCGCGCCGGTGGCGCCACGGTGGTCGAGGTTCTCCAGGGCGATCAGGCCCTTGCTGACGATGTCGTGGCTGGCCACGCCGGAGAGCTGGGCGATGAAGGCGACGCCGCAGGCGTCATGCTCGTACGCGGGGTCGTAGAGGCCCTCGCCGGGCCGCCCTGGCATCGTCATCAACGCCATCTGATCACTCCCATCTGCGCGAGCGCGCGGGGCGGGTGCGGCCGGTCGGCCAGCACGCCGACACTGCACGCTAGAGGCCGGAGCCTACCTGAAGCCAGGCGGGCTCCCCTTGCGTCCGACTGCATTCTGGACGGCCCCTGAGCGGGCGGCGTCCCGGATGCTGATCGTTGCGTCCAGTATACGGAACAGCTCAGTCCTTGGCCGCCACCGGCGGCTCCGGCGTGGCCGGCGGCGCGTCCGGTCCCTGCTCCGCAGCCCCGGTGGCCGGTGCCTCCGTCCCGGGCTCCTGCCCGTCGCCCTCCGCCGTCCGGGACGGAGCCCCGGCCCCGAACTCCACCACGTCCTCGCGCCCCGGACGGAACTTCGACAGCCACGCGAACAGGGCGACGCCGCTGAGGCAGATGAGGATGGCCACCGCCTCGTTGAAGCGGATCGGACCGAAGGTGTCGTAGGAGTAGTCGAGCCGGATGTGCTCGGTGAACGTGCGGCCGAAGCCGTACAGCGCGATGTAGAGGGCGAACACCTTGCCCCTGCCGAGGCGGAAGCGCCGGTCGGCCCACAGCAGCGTGCCGGCAACGAAGAGGTTCCACACCGACTCGTAGAGGAAGGTCGGGTGGAAGGTGGCGTACTCCTCGAATCCGGGTGCGCGGTGGGCCGGGTCGATCTCGAGCCCCCAGGGCAGGTCGGTGGGCTGGCCGTAGAGCTCCTGGTTGAACCAGTTGCCGAACCGCCCGAACGCCTGGCCGACAGCGATGCCGGGCGCCAACGCGTCGGCGAGGGCGGCGAAGGCCACCTTCTGGCGGCGGGCGGCGATCCAGGCGGCCAGCGCCCCGGCGCCGATCGCGCCGTAGATCGCGATCCCGCCCTCCCAGATCGCCCACCAGTGCTGGGTGGCGGTCGGTCCGACATAGTCGCCGAGATGGGTGAGCACGTGGTAGATCCGGGCACCGACGATGCCGCTCGGGATCGCCCACAGCAGGATGGTCTCGAAGCTCTCGGTGCGGCCACCCCGGGCCCGCCACCGGCGCACGCCGATCATCCAGGCGAAGACGATGCCGGTGATCAGGCACAGCGCGTAGATGTGGATCGTCAGCGGGCCGATCTGGAAGGAGCTGATCGACGGGCTCGGGATGAACAGGATCACGGGGCCATCCTTACCGTCCGGTCAACCCTGTTGTCGAACGAGTCGCTCGATGTCGGCCCGGTAGGTGCCGATCGGGGTCCCCTGCGTCCACACGACCACGCCGCGCCGGGCGGCGTCGACACCGATCACCTGCGCGGTGTGGTTGACGTCGTAGCCCCCGTCGGGCCGCTTCTCCACGCCCTCGATCGCCACCCCCACCGCCGCGGCAACGCTCTCGATCGTCTCCGCCCGGCCGGTGAGCCCGATGAAGTCCGGGTCGATCCGGGCGAGGTAGGTGGCGAGCACGTCCGGGGTGTCGCGCTCGGGGTCAACCGTCACCAGGAGCACCTGCACCTTCGCCCGCACGTCTGCCGGGAGACGGTTCAGGGCTGAGGCCAGGTCGGTCATCACCCCCAGGCAGATGTCCGGGCAGTTGGTGTAGCCGAAGTAGAGCACGAGGACCGGCCGGTCGCTGCCGGTGCGCAGGTCGAAGGCGGCACCGGTGGACGCCTCGAGCGTCACGTCCGGCAACACGTACGGCTCGGTCAGTTCCGCGCCCAGGAACCCCGGCGTGGGCGCCGTCGGGGACGGGCCGGTCACGGTCGCCGCGGGCGTGCACCCGGACAGCAGCGCGAGCGCCAGCGCCGTCGCAGCCACCAGCCGTCCCCGTCGCACCCACCCATGATGCCCGGTGCCCCTCGAGACCATGGCGCACTGAGGGAGCGCGCGGCGCTGCGGCACCGCCCCGGCCTCAGCGACGGACGCCGGCGGTCAGGTCGGCGAGCACGGTCCGCAGGCCCGACAGGTCGTCGGGGGTCCCGGCCCCCTCGGCCGCGAGCAGGGGCTTGATGAACGCGGAGCCGACGATCACGGCGTCCGCGTAGGCGCACACGTCGGCCGCCTGGTCGCCGTTCGACACCCCCAGACCGACGCCGACCGGCATCCCCGGCGCCAGCGCGCGGATCCGGGCGACGAGCTCCGGAGCGGCCGTCGGGCTGGCCGAGCGGGTGCCCGTGACCCCCATCACCGCGGTCGCGTACATCCAGCCGCGACAGGCCGCGGCGGTGGCCACGATGCGCTCGTCGGTCGAGGACGGCGAGACGAGGAAGATCCGGTCGAGCCCGTGGGCCTGTGAGGCGGCGATCCACTCGTCCGCCTCGTCCGGGATCAGATCGGGCGTGATCAGCCCCGAGCCCCCGGCGGCCGCGAGGTCGCGGGCGAAGGCCTCGACGCCGTAGCGGTCGACGAGGTTCCAGTAGGTCATCACCACGGCCGGCGTGCCCGTGCTGCGGACGGCCTCCACCGCGGCGAACACGTCCCGGGTGCGGACGCCGCGCGCGAGCGCGGCCGTCCCGGCCCGCTGGATCACGGGACCGTCCATCATCGGGTCGGAGTACGGCAGGCCGATCTCGACGAGGTCGACCCCCGGGCCCTCTCCCCCCTCGCCGCACAGCGCCCTCAGCGCGGCCAGCGAGCCGGGCACCGTCGGGTAGCCGACCGGGAGGTAGCCGACGAGGGCCCCCCTGCCCTGCTGCTTCGCCGCAGCGAACGCCGCCGCGGAACCGGCCGCCGGGCCCGCCGTGACGCTCATGCCGCACCGCCGGTCGCAGAGTCGGGCTTGCCGGTGAGGCCGAAGTAGCGGATGGCGGTGTCCACGTCCTTGTCACCGCGCCCGGACAGGCAGATGACGATCGTCGGGGAGGCGTCCGGCTGTTCGACGGCCAGGCGCCGGCCCAGGCGCATGACGCCGGCCAGGGCGTGGGCGGACTCGATCGCCGGCATGATGCCCTCGGTGCGGGTGAGCACCTCGAAGGCGTCCATGGCCTCCGCGTCGGTCACCGCCTCGTAGGTCGCGCGTCCGGTGGCCGCGAGCCAGGAGTGCTCCGGCCCGACGCCCGGGTAGTCCAGCCCCGCAGAGATGGAGTGCGACTCCATCGTCTGGCCGTCGGCGTCCTGGAGGATGTAGGTCCGCATGCCGTGCAGGACGCCCACCGAGCCGCCCTCGATGGCCGCGGCGTGGCGACCCGTCTCCACGCCGTCACCGCCGGCCTCGAACCCGTACAGCGCCACCTCCGGGGTGTCGATGAACTCCGCGAAGGTGCCCATGGCGTTGGACCCGCCGCCGACGCACGCCGCGACCCCGTCGGGGAGGCGACCGTAGCGGTCGAGCATCTGCGCGCGGATCTCGGCGCTGATCACGCGGTGGAACTCCTTGACCATCTTCGGGAACGGGTGCGGCCCGGCCACCGTGCCGATCAGGTAGTGGGTGTTGTCGACGCTGGCCACCCAGTCGCGCATGGCCTCGTTCATCGCGTCCTTGAGCGTCTGGCTGCCGGACTCGACCGCGATCACCTCGGCGCCGAGCAACTGCATCCGGGCGACGTTGAGCGCCTGCCGGTCGGTGTCCACCCGGCCCATGTACACCCGGCACTCCATGCCCAGCAGGGCCGCAGCTGTCGCCGTGGCGACGCCGTGCTGGCCGGCGCCGGTCTCCGCGATCACTCGCGTCTTGCCCATACGGCGGGTCAGGAGCGCCTGCCCGAGGACGTTGTTGATCTTGTGGGAGCCGGTGTGGTTGAGGTCCTCACGCTTGAGGAGCACCCGGACGTTGCCGCAGTGCCGGCTGAACCGCGGCGCGTCGGTGAGCGGCGTCGGGCGTCCGGAGTAGTTGCGCCGCAGGTCGTCGAGCTCGCGCCAGAACGCCGGGTCCCCCATCGCGGCGTCGAACTCGGCCTCGAGCTGGTTGAGCGCAGCGACGAGGGCCTCGGGAACGTAGCGGCCACCGAAGATGTCGTAGTGACCGGCGGCGTCGGGCAGCGATGTAGGGGTCACCGCCCTATTCACTCACACTCCGGCCGCAGAGTCATGCCAGCGACCGGAGGGCGGCCACCGCGGACGCCGGGTCTCCCGAGCGCACCAGCAGTTCGCCCACCAGGACGGCGTCCGCGCCTGCGGAGCGCATCCGGGCCGCGTCCTCGACGCTGAGGATCCCGGACTCGGCGACCTTGACCGCCTCGTCGCCGATCAGCTCAGCAAGTTCTTGGAAATGGTTCAAGTCGACCTCGAGGGTCTTGAGGTCGCGGTTGTTCACGCCGATCAGCGTGGCCCCGGCATCGAGCGCACGCCGTACCTCTTCTGCGGTGTGGGTCTCGACGAGGCAGGTCACGCCGATGCGGCCGGCGAGATCGAGGAAGGCGGTGAGGTCGTCCTGGTCGAGCGCCGCGACGATCAGGAGGGCGAGGTCGGCGCCGGCGGCCCGCCCCTCCCACAACTGGTACTCGGTGACGACGAAGTCCTTGCGCAGCAGCGGCGTCTCCACGGCGGAGCGGACGGCCACCAGGTCGTCGAGGCTGCCCCCGAAGCGGCGTCCCTCGGTGAGCACGGAGATCGCGGACGCCCCGCCCGCGGCGTAGGCGGACGCCAGGGCCGCGGGGTCGTCGATGCGGGCCAGGGCCCCCTTGCTGGGGCTGGACCGCTTGACCTCCGCGATCACGCCGAGCCCTGGCGCGCGCAGCGCGGGCAGCGGGTCGAGCGCCGGCGGCATCGTGGCCACCTGCGCGATGAGCTCTTCCAGCGGGCGGTGCGCGCGACGGACCTCGAGATCCTCGACAACACCGGCGATGATCTCGTCCAGCACCGTCATGTCAGGACTGTCCGTACCCCATCCGACGAAGCACGCCGCCGGCGACCAGCGACAGCACGAGCAGAACGGAGGCCACCCACATCAGTGTCCAGTTCGGACCGGTCACCATGGCCACGGCCCCCAGGATGAAGGCGACGGCAGCGATGATGCTGCCGGTCCAGGCCGCGGGGGTCCGGCCGTGGTGATACTCCCGGGCGGCAGTGCTGGTGGCCCGTTCAGCGCTTTCGATCATTCGATCGCTCCTTCGAGTCAGGCAGGGACTGCTCTGGTAAACCAAGCAAGGCTCCATACTGGCGTGTTGGCGCAAACACCGCCACCCTCTCGCCGAAGGATTGCCTGAGGGACTCTCAGGAATCGTCCCGGGCGAGCCGGGTGAGGGCCGACGCCTCCGCCACGGCACCCAGCACGGCGGCGGCCTTGTTGCGGCTCTCCTCGTCCTCCCTGGCGGGCACCGAGTCGGCGACGACCCCGGCCCCGGCCTGGACGTAGGCGACCTGGTCGCGGATGACCGCCGTGCGGATCGCGATCGCCGTGTCGGAGTCGCCCGCGAAGTCGAAGTACCCGACCACCCCGCCGTACAGGCCCCTCCGGGACACCTCGAGCCGGTCGATGATCTCCATCGCCCGCACCTTCGGGGCACCGGAGAGGGTGCCGGCCGGGAAGCAGCTCAGCGTGGCGTCCAGCGCCGTCCGCCCCGCGGCGAGCGTCCCGGAGACCGCGGCCTCCAGGTGCATCACGTGGCTGTAGCGGCGCACCTTCATGAACTCGACCACCTCGACCGTGCCCGGCACGCACACCCGTCCCAGGTCGTTGCGCCCGAGGTCGACGAGCATCAGGTGCTCGGCCGCCTCCTTGGCGTCGGCCAGCAGCTCGGCCTCGAGCCCGGCGTCGGCGGCGGCCGTGCTCCCCCGGGGCCGGGTTCCCGCGATCGGGTGGGTCGTCGCCCGCCCGCCGGTCACCTGCACCAGCGCTTCCGGGCTGGACCCGACGATGGCGAAGCCGTGCAGCCGCAACAGGTAGAGGTAGGGGCTCGGGTTGGTGCGGCGCAGCACGCGGTAGACGTCCAGCGGGTCGGCCGGGCAGTCGGCCTCGAACCGCTGGCTGGGCACGATCTGGAAGGCCTCGCCGGCCCTGATCTCCTCGATCGCCGCGGCCACCGCCGCCTCGTACTCCGCGCTGGTGCGCTGCCGCCGGATCTCCGCGGACGGGGCCGCGTCGCCCCGCACGGCCACCAGGGGTTCTGCCGGACGCAGCAGCGCTGCCGCCATGGCCTCGACGCGGGCGCAGGCATCGGCCCAGGCGTCCTCGATGCGTTCGGCAGAGTCGTCGAAGTTGATCGCGTTGGCGACCAGCCAGACCTCGCCGGTGTGGTGGTCGAGCACGGCCATGTCCGAGACCAGCATCATCGCCAGCTCCGGAATGCCCAGGTCGTCGGGGTTCGCGTCCGGCAGCCGCTCGAGCCGGCGCACCACGTCGTAGCCCAGGTAGCCGACCATCCCCGAGACCAGCGGGGGCAGGCCCTCGGCGCGCGGCGTGTGCAGCAGGTCGAGGGTGCGGGCCAGCACGTCCAGCGGGTTCCCGCCCGTGGGCAGCCCGGCGATCGGGCGTCCGGAGAACTCCCAGCGGGCGGCGCCGTCGGCCTCGGTCAGGTTGGCCACGGCGTTCACCCCGACGAAGGAGTAGCGCGACCACACCCCGCCCTCGGCGGACTCGAGCAGGAAGGTGTTCGGGCGCTCCCCACACAGCTGGTGGTACAGCCCGACGGGGGTGAAGTCGTCGGCGAGCAGACGGGCGTGCACGCTGACCACGCGGCGCTCGGCGCCCGCGGCAAGGAAGCCCTCGAGGTCGGGTTCGATGCGCAGGCTCATGCGCTCTCCCCCAGCACCAGGCGGCCGTCGAAGCACGTCGTGGTGCCCGTGTGGCAGGCGGGGCCAGTCTGGTCGACCCTCAGCAGCAGGGTGTCGCCGTCGCAGTCGAGGCGCACCTCGCGGACGGCCTGGACGTGCCCGCTGGTCTCGCCCTTGACCCAGTACTGCCCCCGGCTGCGCGACCAGTAGGTGGCGCGGCGGGTGGCCAGCGTCCGCCGCAAGGCCTCGTCGTCCATCCAGGCCAGCATCAGCACCTGGCCCGACGTCGCGTCCTGCACGATCGCGGGCACCAGTCCGTCCGGGTTGCGCTTGAGCAGCGCGGCCAGTCCAGGGTCCAGTTCGCTCACCCCGACATTGTGGCAGGCGGTACCGCCGCCTCCCGCCCCCTGCGTCCACGGTGGCGCATGGTTCGCGGCCCGGGCGGGTCGGCGTCCGCCGCGCTGGGTAGTGTGCGGGACATGAGCCACAGCGCCCGCCCCGCAGACCAGCGCTCCGCCCTGTGCGATGCCCTCGACGCCGTCGTCCCCACCGCCCCGACCCTGTGCGAGGGATGGACGGCGCACCACCTCGCCGCGCACGTCTGGCTGCGCGAGAACGAGGCCTGGACGGTGGCACCGGCGATCGCCCTGCGACAGTCCGGACGGATCGAGCGGCGCCTCGAGCACGTCCGGCGCCACCACGCCTACGCCGACCTGGTGGGAGCGATCCGGCGCGGACCCGCGGGGCTCTCGCCGTTCCGGCTCCCGGGCGCGGAGTCGCTGGCGAACACCATCGAGTTCTTCATCCACTGCGAGGACGTCCGCCGCGGCTCCGGCGTGATCACCCCGCGCCCGCTCGACCTGGCACTGGAGAACCTCGCCTGGAAGCGGTCCGCCGTGATGGGCCGGCTGTTCCTGCGCGGGTGCCCGGTGGCCGTGTGGCTCCAGCGGGACACCCCGGGCAGCGAGCCGGTGCGGATCGGCCGTGGACCGGACATCGTGACCCTCGCCGGCCGGCCGAGCGAGATCCTGCTGTACCTGTACGGACGGCGCTCCGCGGCGGATGTGGACGTCATCGGCGAGCCGGCGGCCGTCTCGGTGGTCGAGCGCGCCCGGCCCGGATTCTGAGCGTCCACAGCCGGGGACGCGAGGGTCCCGCCGTAATCAAGCTGACAGAATGACGCCATGCGCGTCTACAACTTCTCCGCAGGTCCCGCCATGCTCCCGTTGGCCGCTCTCGAGGCGGCCCGGTCGGAACTCACCGACTGGCAGGGTTCGGGGAGTTCGGTGATGGAGGTCTCGCACCGGGGCAAGGCCTTCGTCGCCTGCGCGGCCGAGACCGAGGCGCTGCTGCGCGAGCTCATGGGCGTGCCCGAGAACTACAAGGTCCTCTTCCTCCAGGGCGGCGCGTCCGGCCAGTTCGACGCGATCCCGCTGAACCTCGCGGCTCCCGGCGACCCGGCGGACTTCCTCAACACCGGCCAGTGGTCGGCGAAGGCGATCAAGGCGGCCAAGGCCCAGGGGCTGGCCGTCAGCGTGCTCGCCGACGAGGCCGCGTCCCACTACACGACCACCCCGGCCGAGCGCAGCTTCAGCGTCAACCCGGCGGCCGCGTACCTGCACTACACGCCCAACGAGACGATCGGTGGCGTCGAGTTCGGCTACGTCCCCGACGCCGGCGGCGTGCCGCTGGTGGCCGACATGAGCTCGACCATCCTGTCCCGTCCGGTCGATGTGTCTCGCTACGGGCTGATCTATGCCGGCGCCCAGAAGAACATGGGCCCTTCCGGCCTGTGCGTGGTGATCGTCCGCGACGACCTGATCGGCAACGCGCGTCCGGGAACGCCCTCGATCTGGGACTACAAGGCGATGGCCGATGCCGACTCGATGCTGAACACCCCGCCGACCTTCGGCATCTACCTGCTCGGCAAGATCCTCGCCTGGGTGAAGGAGAACGGAGGCCTGGCCGGGATGGCCGAGCGCAACCGGGCCAAGGCGGACGCCCTGTACGGGTTCATCGACGCCAGCGACTACTACTCCAACCCGGTGGCGAAGGACTCGCGGTCGTGGATGAACGTGCCGTTCCTCCAGGCCCGTCCGGAGCTCGACAAGGCCTTCGTGACCGAGGCCGAGGCCGCGGGCCTGACCGCGCTGGCCGGCCACCGCTCGGTGGGCGGCATGCGGGCGAGCATCTACAACGCGATGCCGCTGGAGGGCGTGCAGGCGCTGATCGACTTCATGACCGACTTCGAACGCCGCAACGGGTGAGGACCAGATGACCTTCACGATCAAGACGCTCAACGCGATCAGCCACACCGGGCTCTCCCGGCTCCCGAAGGACGAGTTCGAGGTGTCCTCGGAGGTCGAGCGCCCGGATGCGATCATGCTGCGCTCGGCGAACCTCCACGGGGTGGAGATCCCGGCGTCCGTGCTGGCGGTGGCCCGCGCGGGTGCCGGCACCAACAACATCCCGATCGCCGACTACAGCGCTCGCGGCATCCCCGTCTTCAACACCCCCGGCGCCAACGCCAACGCGGTGAAGGAACTCGTCGTCGCCGCGCTGTTCCTCGCCGCGCGCAACATCGTCCCCGCCGCCGCCTTCGCGCACCGCCTCGAGGGTGACGCCGCGTCGATGGACAAGGCCGTCGAGGCGGGCAAGAAGGCCTTCGTCGGCTGGGAGCTCCCCGGGCGCACCCTGGGCGTGATCGGCCTGGGCGCCATCGGGGTCGAGGTGGCCAACGCCGCCACTGCGCTCGGCATGAAGGTGCTGGGCTACGACCCCGGGATCACGGTCGAGCACGCCTGGAACCTCAGCTCGTTCGTCGAGCACGTGACGAACCTCGACCAGTTGCTGAAGCGCGCCGACATCATCACGATCCACGTGCCGCTCGTCGACGCCACCCGCGGGCTGATCGGGGCCGAGGCGCTGGGACGCATGCGCAAGTCGGCGGTGGTGATCAACTTCGCCCGCGGCCCCATCGTCGACGAGGACGCCGTCGTGGAGGCGCTCGAGAGCGGCCAGCTGCGCGCCTACATCTGCGACTTCCCCTCCCCCGCGCTGAACAAGCGGGACAAGGTGGTCACGCTGCCCCACCTGGGCGCGTCGACCAACGAGGCCGAGGAGAACTGCGCGCGGATGGCCGCCGACCAGCTGCGGGACTTCCTCACCGAGGGCACCATCGTGAACTCGGTGAACTTCCCCAACGCGTCGCTTGCCCGGGCCGAGGGCACCAGCCGGATCGCCATCGCGAACAGCAACGTGCCCAACATGGTGGGCCAGATCTCCACGCTGCTGGCGTCTGCGGGGCTGAACATCGCCGACCTGCTCAACAAGTCGCGCGGTGAGCTCGCCTACACCCTCGTCGACGTGGACGGCGACGTGCCGGACTCGGTGATGGCCCAGATCCGCGGCATCGCCGGCGTCCTCTCGGCCCGGCTGATCTGAGGGTCTCGCCGCGGCACCGGGAGGGCCGGCCCGTACGGCCGTCCGGGTGCCGCACGCACCCCGGTGAGCACGCAGCAGCGTGGGTGATACCGCCGGGCACCCAATTGCCCGGTGCCACTTGTGCACCTGTGAACCGGCGCTGACGAGGCCTAACGTGGTCGGCATCGGGCGTTCGGAAGGAGCACGCGATGTCTCTCACCCAGACCCAGAAGAACTACTGGACAGGCTCGGCGGTCGCGGGGGCCGCGCTCGCGATCCTGTTCGGGATCCTCGCGGCGACCTCCTCGGGAGGTAACCAGGGGGCCTACATCGCCGCCTGCGTGGCCTGCGCGCTGGTGATGGTGGTCTCGGTCGTCGTCCTGCTGGTCAGGAAGTAGCGACGCGGGCCCTGGCGGTCGGGCCCGCGCCGGTGCTCCGGTACCCCGGACGGGGCCGGACGGCACGCTGGACCGGCTCAGCAACCCTGCGCAGGCCACCGGGCGCGCGGCGCCGGCCGGCTTGGGCGGTTCGCTAAGGTCACGGCCATGGGTCCAGTCATCGGTATCTTCGTCGTCCTCCATTTCCTCGGCATGGCCGCCCTTCTCGGCGGCTGGCTCGCCATCCGGCTCGGTGCCCCCCGGGGCCTGTCGGTACTGGTGTGGGGAGCGCGGGCGCAGCTGGTGATCGGCGTGGTCCTGGTCGGGCTGCTCGAGATGGCGCAGGCTGACCTGAACATGGCCAAGATCGGCGTCAAGCTCGCCGTCGCGCTCGGTGCGGTGGCCTGCGCGGAGATCGCCGGCGCACGCGACCGAAAGGGCAATCCCGCCCCGGTCCTGGTGGACGTCGCGGCGGGCCTCGCGGTGATCAACGTGCTGGTCGCCGTGCTCTGGCGCACCGGGTCGTAGCCGGCGGGTGATGCTCACCGTGCCGGTCGCCGGACCGGTGACGGTGACGTCACGCAGCGCCCAGGGCCTCCGGCCCTGTCCGCGCCCTCGTGCGTCCGACCCGCCGACAGTCGTACGACGTCGGTGCTCGCCCACCGGCACCGCGTTGGCTATGGTCTCGCCATGCACCCCGTGAGCGGAGCGTCCACCGCCACCCCGACCCGCCGACCCTGGCGACTGTCCGCCGACGCGGAGCCCGACCGGCCCGATCAGGCGGTGGTGCTCCGGCTGGTGCTCGGCAGCACGCTGATGCTCTTCCTCGAGCTCGCCCTGATCCGGTGGCTCGGCTCGAACGTCGTGCACCTGAGCTACTTCTCCAACTTCGTGCTGCTGGGCTCGTTCCTCGGCATCGGCCTGGGCTTCCTGATCGCCCGGCGGTCCTGGTCGGTCCTGCCCGGCGTGCCCGTGGTCCTCGCCGTCCTCGTGATCGCCACCTACGCCGCACCGGTCACCATCGACCGTGCCGGCGACCAGATCATCTACTTCACCTCCCTCAACACCACCGGCCCGCCCGCCTGGGTGGTGCTGCCGCTGATCTTCGTCCTCGTCGCCGCCGTGCTCGCGGGCCCGGCCGAGGTCGTCGGACGCTGCTTCGCCCAGCTCCGCCCGCTGACCGCCTACCGCTGGGACCTCGTCGGCTCGCTGATCGGCATCGTCTCCTTCACGCTCCTGTCGTTCCTCGGTGCGCCGTCGGTGGTGTGGGGCGTCCTCGTGGCGGCCGCCTTCACCGTGCTCGCCGTCCCGCGCCACCGGCTGCTCACGGTGGTCGCCGGCGCCGCCGTGGTCGCCGTCCTGCTGCTGGAGACCATCACGCCGGGCAATTCCTGGTCGCCCTACTACAAGGTGCACACCCGTGACCTGGTGGTGGACGGGGTCCCCCTGGTCGACATCTCCGTCAACGGGGTGCCGCACCAGGTGATGCGATCGGCTCAGCAGCGCCTCAAGGAGGAGCCGCAGTACTCGAAGCCGTACCTCCGGACGCCCGGCAACCCCCTGCGCAACGTGTTGATCATCGGGGCGGGCTCGGGTTCGGACGTGGCGATCGCGCTGAGCAAGGGCGCCGGGCACATCGACGCCGTCGACATCGACCCCCGGATCATGGAGATCGGCGTCCAGCGCAACCCCGACCGCCCATACGACGACCCGCGGGTGACCCGCCACGTGAACGACGGCCGGGCCTTCCTCGAAACCACCGACACCCGCTACGACCTGATCCTCTTCGCCCTGCCCGACTCGCTCGCCCTGGTCACGGGCGCCTCCCAGATCCGGCTGGAGAGCTTCCTGTTCACCGAGCAGGCGATCGCCGCAGCGAGGGCGCACCTGACGCCCGACGGGGCCTTCGCGATGTACAACTACTACCGCGAGGACTGGCTGATCGACCGGCTCGCGGGCACCGCGGAGGCCTCCTTCGGCCACGTCCCCTGCGTCGACAAGGTCGGCGGCGGCCAGGCCGTGGTCACCGCAGCGCTGGACGAGTCGAAGCAGTCCTGCGACGGCGTGCACGTGGCCTCCTCGACGGTGATCGCTCCCGCCACGGACGACCGCCCGTTCCTGTACTACCAGGGCGGCCCGATCCCGATGCTCTACCTCGGCGCCCTCGGCGGCATCCTGCTGATCTCCTTCATCGCCGTGCGTGCGCTGGGCGGCCCGCTGCGGGAGATGCGCCCCTATGCCGACCTGTTCTTCATGGGCGCGGCCTTCATGCTGCTGGAGACGAAGAACATCACGACGTTCGCGCTGCTGTTCGGCACCACCTGGCTGGTGAACGCGCTGGTGTTCGCCGGCGTGCTGCTCATCGTGCTGGCCGCGGTCGAGACGACACGGCGGTTCCGAACGCCCCCACTTCCCGTCGTCTTCGGCGGCATCGCCGCCTCGCTGGCCGTCTGCTACCTCGTCGATCCCGCCTGGCTCCTGGCGCTGCCGGTGCTGCCCCGGCTCGTCGTGGCGGTGCTGCTGGCGTTCGTCCCGATCTACCTCGCCAACGTGGCGTTCTCGAAGCGGTTCGCAGCTTCCGACGACTCCCGCGCGGCGTTCGGCCTCAACCTGCTCGGTGCGATGCTGGGTGGCTGCCTGGAGTACTTCGCCCTGCTCACCGGCTACGCGAACCTGCTGGTGATGGTGGCCGTGCTGTACCTGCTGGCCTTCCTCCTGACGCCGCGGAACAAGGGCTCGCTCGTCGCGGTGTAGCCGTGCTCCACGTCGCGTTCTTCCGGACATGAACCCGGGCCGGGCGCGGAGCGCCTCGTCGGCCTCGCCGACGCACGATCATCCGCCTGGCGGCGCGGCTGTCCGCGTCCTGACCCACCCCCTCATCCGCAA
>NZ_CAXWGX010000029.1:0-233665 GCF_964266745.1 Propionicimonas sp. T2.31MG-18 | reverse complement strand
TCCTCACCCCGTCCCCGCCCGTCCCCCTCCTCGCCCCGTTCGTGCCCCCGATTGCCACTCGTGCTGCCGGAATTCCGGCAGCGGGAGTTGCGCTCGGGGGCGAACCGCGCGGGTGGGACGGGTGGGACGCGGTCAGGCCGACGTCGAGTGGCCGGCGTGAGGCGTGGCGCGAGCCGATGGTGGCCGGCGGCGTCTCGGCGCGAGAGCCGGTCCCGGCCCGCCGCGCCCACTGCCAGGCCTCCGGGTGACGTGCTGGCGATCTCGCTGCCCTTCCCCGTCCCCTCGACCTCCGTTCGTGCCCCCGACTGCCACCCGTGCTGCCGGAATTCCGGTGGCGGGGGTTGCTTTCGGGGGCGAACCGCGCGGGTGGGACGGATGGGACGGGGAGGGGGGACGGGGCGGGCAGGGAGGGGCGGACGCGCGAGGACCGGCGGAAGGGAGTCAGGCGAGCCGGACCACCCGATCGCAGCGGGCGACGAGGTCCGGGTCGTGGGTGATCACCAGGACGGGCTTGTCGGAGCTGCCGGCCCAGATGTCGTCGATCAGGGCGGACGCGGTCACCGCGTCCAGGTGCTCGGTGGGCTCGTCCAGCAGCAGGACCTGGTAGTGCCCCACGAGCAGCCGGGAGAGGACCACCCGCCGTGCCTCGCCACCGGACAGGCTCTCGCCGCCCTCGCCGACGACCCTCCCGGGGTCGAGGTCCAGGCCCGCGCGGGCGAGCGCGTCGGCGATGTCGGCGTCGGTGGCGTCGCGGTTCCCGATCCGCACGTTCTCGGCGATGGTCGTGGTGAAGATGTGGGCGTCCTGGGCGAGGTAGCCGATCCGGCCCCGCGCCCTGACCTCTCCCGCCCGGGCAGGGATGAGCCCGAGCGCCGTCGCCGCGACGGTCGTCTTGCCGATGCCGCTGGGCCCGACGAGGGCCACCTTCTCGCCCGCGCGCACACCGAACGACAGGCCCTCGACCACCGGGGCGGCACCGGGCCAGCCGGCGGTGAGCCCGACCACGTCGAGGGCGGGGTCGGCGACCTCCACCCCCGGGTCGGCCAGGTCGCCCGAGCCGACCGGCTCCGTATCGAGGACGGCTTCCACCCGCGCCAGCGCCGCGCGGGCCCTGGTGCGGGTCTGGGCGGAGAGGATCAGCGTCGACAGCGCCTCGTGAAGCGCGAGCGGGGTCAGGACGGCCACCGCCAGCATCACCGGCGCCATCGTGCCGTCGTGCACCTGGTTGCCGCCGATCACCAGCGCACCCGCCACGGCGATCCCCGCCGCCAGCACCTGCGCCGCGGAGCCGATCCCGCGCACCCACGCCGAGCGCGCGGACGCCCGCCGCAGTTCCTCGTCGATCTCGGTGAACGCGGCCAGTCGTTCCCCTGCCGCCCCGTAGGCGACCAGGTCGGTCGCCACGCGCGATAACTCCCGCGCCGAGTCGGCCAGTCGCCCCCGCAGGGGCAGGGACGCGGCGTCCGCGCGGGCCGAGGCCAGCCGGGTGAGCCACGGGACGACGGCCGCGGCGAGCACGGACGTGCCCAGCAGCACGAGGGCAGAGCCCGGCGAGAACCACCCGATGCCGATCGCCGTCACCACCAGCACCGCCGCCGACGACGCGAACGGGATCCACACGCGGACGACCAGGTCCTGGATGGCCTCCACGTCGGCGATCACGCGGGTGAGCAGGTCGCCCCTGCGCGTGCCCAGCAGGGTCGTGCGGGCCAGCCGGGTGTAGGTCTCCAGGCGCAGCGCCGACTGCAGCTTGAGCGCCACGTCGTGGCCCACCAGGCGCTCCACGTAGCGGAACGCCCCGCGCGAGATGCCGAAGAAGCGGACGCCGACCGCTGCGGCCTCGAGGTACAGCACCGGCGGGTGCTCCGCAGCGCGCGAGAGCAGCCAGGCGGAGACCGCCATCAGGGCCACGGAAGCGGCCGTCGCGCAGAACGCCAGCGCCACGGACCCCACCAGCCGGAGCCGTGCTCCCGGGACGGCGTCCAGCAGGCGGCGCAGCAGCGGGACGCGCGCGCCGTCCCCGACGCCCGGGTCCTCGCCGGCCGCATCGGTCGCGGCCCGCACGGCCGCTGTGGACGGTGAGGCCCCGGCCGGGGAAACCACGCCGGCGGGGTCCGCAGTGCCAGCGTCGGGACGGGCGCCGTCGGCAGGCGCAGGCGGCGGGACGGCCGCCGCGACCGCTGAAGCCGCGACCGCTGAAGCCGCGACCGGCCCCGGCGCCTCAGCGGCCTCCCCGATCCGCACCACGCGATCGGCCTCGGCCAGCACGGCCGGACGGTGGCTCACGACGAGCGCCGCGACGCCGAGGCTGCGCAGGCTGCGCAGCAGCCCGGCCTCGGTGTCGGCGTCCAGCCCGGCGGTCGGCTCGTCGAGCACGAGCAGCTTCGCGCGTCCCAGCGTCACCCGGAGCAGCGCGCGCGCCACGGCGATGCGCCGGCGCTCGCCCGCGGACACGCCCTCCGCGTCGTCCCCGATCCGCTGGTCGAGGGGGACGTCGCCGGCGCCGGCCTGGCGCAGGGCGTCGGCGACCGCCGCGTCGGTGGCGTGCGGGAAGCCGAGCCGCACGTTGTCGGCAACGGTGCCGGAGACGAGCCCCGGCTCCTGGCCGACGAACGCGAGGTGCTCCCGCCACGCGGGCAGGCGTCCGAGCGGCGCGCCCCCGCTGAGCAGCACGCCACCGGTGGGTGCGAGGAACCCCAGGACGGCGTTGAGCAGGGTCGTCTTGCCCGCACCGCTCGGCCCGGCGAGCGCCACCACCTCCCCGGGACGGACGTCGAAGGAGATCGGACGCAGCGCCACCGCCGACGCGCCCGGATAGGTGTGGGTGAGCTCCCGCACCGAGAGCAGCGCTCCCGGCGCGTCACCGTCGCCTGCGGCGGAGACCGGGGCGGGGGCGCCGGCCCCGAGGGGCGCCTCCGGAGGGTCGATGAGCGCGAAGGCCGACTCCACGGCCGCCAGCCCGTCGGCCGCGTCGTGGTAGTGGACGCCGACCTGCCGCACCGGCAGGTACGCCTCCGGCGCGAGGATCAGCACGAACAGCGCCGTGGCCAGGTCGAGGTCGCCGAACACGACCCGGAAGCCGACCGTGACGGCGATCACGGCGACGCTCAGCGTGGCGAGCAACTCGAGCACGAGGGCGGACAGGAACGAGACCCGCAGCGTCCGCATCGTCTCGGAGCGGTGGCGGGTCTCGCTGCGACGCAGGCCCTCGGCCTGGGCGCGTGCCCGTCCGAACACCTGGAGCGTGGGCAGCCCGGCGATGAGGTCGGCGAAGTGGTTGGCGAGCCGGGTCTGCACGGCCCAGCGGCGCTTGGTGATGGCCTCCGTGGTCCACCCGACCAGCGCCATGAACACCGGGATCAGCGGCAGGGTGATCGCGAGGATCACCGCCGACAGCAGGTCGGCCGACAGGATGGCCACCCCGACGACCAGCGGCACGGTGACAGCGAGGAGCAGCTGCGGCAGGTACTTGCTGAAGTAGCCGTCCAGCCCGTCGAGCCCCTGGGTGATCAGGGTGACCAGCCCGCCGGAGGACGTCGCGTCGAGGGGACGCTCGATGCGTGCGGCCAGGATGTCCTGTCGCAGCTGGGACTTCACCGCAGCGGACGCCCGCTGGGCCAGCCACTCGTTGGCCCAGGTGAGCAGTGCCTTCAGCCCGAACACCGCGGCGAGGCCGCCCACGGCCAGGCCGAGCGTGCCGAGCTGGCCGGTGGCGAAGATGTCGGCCACGGAATGCGACAACAGCCATGCCTGACCGAGGGTCAGGATGGCTGTTGCGCTGCCCACCGCGACCCCGGCGACCAGGTAACCCCTGGTCGCCCGGGCCCTGCGGAGAAGGCGTGGGTCGATCGGCCCCGCCATCACCCAGCGAGCGCTGGGGATGCGGCGTCGTCGGGGATGTTCTGCACGCCGATGCGGCGGCGGAACACCGTGTAGGTCCACGCGGTGTAGGCGAGGACGATCGGGACGAAGATGCCGGCGGCGACCGTCATCAGGGTGAGGGTGAGCTCGCTGGAGGAGCCGTTCATCGCGGTGAGCGGTGACGGCGCCCCGTCCACCCCGGCGAAGCCGAGGCCCGGCCACATGGTCAGGAAGATGCCTACGGCCACGAACAGGATGGTGGCGGTCGTCGACACGAAGGCGATGCCGTCGCGTCCCTTGCCGTTGAACCACCAGGCCGAGGCCAGCCCCGCGGCGGAGAGCACCAGCAGGACCCAGCCGAGCAGGCCGGTCGGGTGCAGCAGGTTCTGGGCCACCAGGAAGATCGCGCCGAGCCCGATGGCCACCAGGCCGACCTTGCCCGCGAACGCGACGGCCCGGTCGTGCACCTCGCCCTTGGTCTTCAGCGCCAGGTAGAGCGATCCGTGGAAGAGGAAGAGCGCCACCAGGGTCACGCCGCCCAGCAGGCCGAACCAGCTGAACAGCTGCCAGAAGTACGGGCTCGGGGTGAGCGCGAACAGGTGCGAGTCGCCGACGGTCGCCACCGGCAGGCCCAGGATGAAGTTCGCGAAGCCGACGCCGAACACCAGGGTCACCAGGAACGAGCCGATGGACGCCATCCAGTCGAACGCGTTGCGCCACTTCGCCTCGGGGTGCTTCGAGCGGTACTCGAAGGCCACGCCGCGGATGATCAGGCCGACCAGCACCAGGAACAGCGGCAGGTAGAGGCCGGAGAACAGCGTGGCGTACCAGGCGGGGAAGGCGGCGAAGGTGGCGCCACCGGCGGTGAGCAGCCACACCTCGTTGCCGTCCCACACCGGGCCGATGGTGTTGACGATGACGCGCTTCTCCTTCTCGTTCCTGCCCAGGAACGGGATGAGCATGCCGACGCCGTAGTCGAAGCCCTCGAGGACGAGGTAGCCGATCCACAGGACGGCGATCAGGATGAACCAGAGCGCCTGCAGGGTCAGGGGTGCGCCGGTCGGCGGGATCTCAAGAAGATGCATGGTCTCGCCTCTCAGTACGCGAAGGTCAGGGGAGCGTCCTCGTCGGTGAGCACTTGAGGCTCAACGACGTCGGGCAGTCCCAGCTTGATGTAGTGCATGAGCAGGCCCACCTCGACCACGGCGAGCGCGCCGTAGATCACGGTGTACAGCACCATGGTGAGGCCCACCTCGAAGGCGCTGACTCCCGGGGACACCGCCGACATGGTCGGCAGCACGCCGAACACGATGAACGGCTGGCGGCCCATCTCGGTGAAGATCCAGCCGAACGAGTTGCCGAAGAGCGGGGCGAGCGGGGCGGCGAACATCAGCGCCGTCCACGCGGCACCGGGCTTCGGGAGCCCGCCCTTGCGGGTCACCCACAGCACCCAGGCGGCGATGGCCATGGCGAGGAAGCCCAGGCCCATCATCAGGCGGAAGCTCCAGTAGGTGACGGGCAGGTTCGGCACCCAGTCGGTGACGCCGACCTTGGCGAGCCGGTCCGCGGCCTGCTTCTGCAGCTCGAGGTTGGAGTTGGTGAAGCCCTCGGTCTCCATCTTCTTGACCAGGTCGTTGATGCCGTAGACCTTGCCGTTGACGTCCCCGGTCGCCAGGAACGACAGCACGTACGGCACCTTGATCGAGAAGACCTCCTGCGAGCCGTCGAGCGTGCCGATGGTGAACAGCGAGAAGGACGCCGGCTGCTCGGTCTCCCACAGGGCCTCGGCCGCGGCCATCTTCATCGGCTGGACCTCGGTCATGATCTTGCCCTGGATGTCGCCGGTGATGAGCGTGAAGGCACCGGCGCCGAGCAGCACCCAGGCGCCGAACTTCGTGGCCCACCGGTACGCGGAGGCGTCCTTCTCCTGCTGCTCGGTGTCGGGCTTGCCGAGCTTGGCGAGGTGCCACCCGGCGACGCCGAGGACGAGGCCGCCGGCGGTCAGGTACGCGGTCGCGAGCACGTGCGGCAGGGTGACCAGGGCGACGGGGTTGGTGAGCACGTCCAGCAGCGAGGTCATCTCGGCGCGGTCGTTGGCGGCGTTGAAGTGCGCGCCCACCGGGTTCTGCATCCACGAGTTCGCGGCGAGGATGAAGATCGAGGAGATCATCGTGCCGATCGCGGCGAGCCAGATGGTCAGCAGGTGCACCTTCTTGGGCAGCTTGTCCCAGCCGAAGATCCACAGGCCGAGGAAGACCGACTCCAGGAAGAAGGCCAGCAGGGCCTCCAGCGCCAGCGGGGCGCCGAAGATATCCCCGACGAATCGCGAGTACTCACTCCAGTTCATGCCGAACTGGAATTCCTGCACGATGCCGGTGACGACGCCCATGGCGAAGTTGATCAGGAACAGCTTTCCGAAGAACTTGGTCAGCCGCAGGAACTTCTCGTTCCCGGTCCGCACCCAGATCGTCTGCAGGATCGCCACCAGCATCGACAGGGCGATGGTGATCGGCACGAAGAAGAAGTGATAGACAGTTGTGATCCCGAACTGCCATCTGGCAAGGGTTTCCGCGCTCATGGCGCGCAATCTACTACTGGCTGTCGTAGCTGGCAATCATTGTCCTACGATGTTCCCATGGCGGTGACCGGAGAGCTCGAGCAGGCGGTGATGGACATTCTGTGGTCCCGCTCGGAGCCGCTTTCGGTCCGCGATGTGCACGACCGCCTTGCCCCTGAACGCGACCTCGCCTACACGACCGTGATGACCGTCCTGGACCGGCTCGCGAAGAAGGGGGCCGTTTCGAGGAATTTGGACGGGCGGGCCTGGCTCTACCGTCCGGCCCGGTCGCGGGCCGCCGAAGTGGCCTCTGAGGTGCTCGAACTGCTCCACCGGCTCTCCGGGCAGGAGCGGGCGGAGGTGCTCGCCTCCGTGCGCAGGGCCGTCGACACCGGCGAAGTGGTGAATACCCCAGGGGGTGTGTAGGGCTCGACGGCGGGGCTAGCCTGCCGCCATGACCGCACCCGACTGGCTCCTCCCCTTCCTCACGATGGACATCTCCGTCTGGGAGAAGGTGCTGCGCACGATCGTCGTCTACCTCGGGATCGCGATCCTCATCCGGCTGGCCGGCAAGCGGCTGCTCGCCCAGATGAGCTCGCTCGACCTGGTGGTCGTCCTGCTGCTGAGCAACGTCGTGCAGAACGCGATCATCGGCCCCGACAACTCGGTGCTGGGAGGCATGCTCGGCGCGGTCGTGCTGATCGGCGCCAATGCGCTGCTCGACCGCTGGGCTGAGTCGAGCGCGTGGGGACGGCGGCTCCTGGTGGGCACCGGTACCGACCTGATCGTCGACGGCGCCGTCGACCGCAGGGCCCTGGCCCGCCTGGGGCTCAGCCAGGGTGAACTCGACCTCGCGCTTCGCCGCCAGGGTGCCGACGACGAGTCGGAGGTCGAGCGCGCGGCGCTGGAGCCCGAGGGCGAGATCGTCGTCACGCTGAAGCCCGGCGAGCGGGGGGTGACGCGGGACGACCTCGCCGCGGCCGTCGCCGAGCTCCGGGCGCTGATCGCCGCCCGCTGAGCGCGGCGAGCTGCCCGGCCGCCGGCTCAGGCGGGCGGACGGTCGAGCAGCCGCCCGGCGACGCCGGCGAGCGCGGGATCGGCGAGGGCCGTCCGCAGCGCGGGGCGGCCCTCCGCGCCGAGGTCGCCGAGCGCGACCAGCGCGGTGAGGCGGACGGTGGCGTCCGCGTCGGCCAGCAGCGGCGCGAGGACGCCGGCCGCTCGTGCGGCCACGCCGGGGGCGGTGGCACTGATCCGCCCGACCGCCTCCGCCGCGGCGGCCCGCGCGTCCGCGGACGGGGAACCGACGGCGTCGGCCAGGGCGTCCAGGGCCGGCGGGCCGACCGCGACGAGCGCGTCGAGGACGTCGTCGGGAACCGTCCCGGTGCCCAGGAGCGCGACCAGCGCCGGGGAGGACTCCGGTGCGGCGAGCCGGCCGAGGGCCTGGACGGCGGCGGCGACGACGGCGGGATCGGGGTCGGCGAGCCGTGCCGTGACGGCGCCGGTGTGCTCAGCGGCGCCCAGCTTGCCCAGCACGCGCAGGAGGGCCGCCCGCAGTGCCGGGTCCGGGTCGTCGAGCCGTTCGAGAACGGCCGCGGCGGCGTCCGGCCGGTGCGCGAGCGCCCAGACCAGGGTGTCACGGACGCCGGGCTCGTCCTCTCCGGCCAGGGCGGACAGCAACTCGGGCGTGCTCGCCGGGGACTGCAGGGCGGCCCGCAGCCGTACCGCGGGGTCGGGGTGCGCGAGGCGCTGGGTGAGCTCGATCGCCGACAGCACGTCGTCCCAGGTGCGGTCGCTCGACTCGGCGAGCGCGCGCAGCCGTCCGGCGAGGGCCTGTTCGGCCGCGATGCGGTCCTCCAGGTGCGCCAGGTGGGACCGCAGGGTGGCGCCGGCGTCCAGTTCCGGGTCGGCCAGGGCGTCGGCGATCTCGGCGAGGCTCAGTCCGAGCGCCTTCAGGTTCTGCACCTGGAGGAGCCGCAGGAGGTCGGCCTCGTCGTAGAGCCGGTAGTCGCCCCAGCTGCGGGCGGACGGCACGAGCAGGCCCAGCTCGTCGTAGTGCCGCAGCGTGCGCGGGGTGAGCCCGGTGCGCGCTGCGACCTCACCGATCCGCCACGTCCTCCCCATGCCCGGAGCCTAGCTGCGGCCGCCCGGGGTCAGGCGGCGTCCTCCTCGGTGATCGCGGCGGCGAACTGCGCCTGGTACAGGTCGTAGTAGGCGCCGCGGGCGGCGAGCAGGCCGGCGTGGCTGCCCTGCTCGACGATCGCGCCGTCCTCCATCACCAGGATCACGTCGGCGTCGCGGATCGTGGAGAGCCGGTGCGCGATGACGAACGAGGTGCGGTCGGCGCGCAGCTTCTTCATCGCACGCTGCACCAGCAGCTCGGTGCGGGTGTCGACCGAAGAGGTGGCCTCGTCCAGGATCAGCAGCGTCGGGTCGCTCAGGAACGCCCTCGCGATCGTGATCAGCTGCTTCTCCCCGGCCGACAGGTTGGACGCCTCCTCGTTGATCAGCGTGTCGTAGCCGTCCGGCAGCGAGTGCACGAACCGGTCGACGTAGGTGGCCTTGGCCGCAGCGAGGATCTCCTCCTCCGTGGCGCCCTCCTTGCCGTAGGCGATGTTGTCGCGGATCGTCCCGCCGAACAGCCAGGTGTCCTGGAGGACCATGCCGATCTGGTCACGGAGCGCCCTGCGGGGCACGGACGCGATGTCGGTGCCGTCGAGGGTGATCCGCCCGGCCTGGAGGTCGTAGAACCGAAGTACCAGGTTCACCAGCGTGGTCTTGCCCGCCCCCGTGGGGCCGACGATCGCCACCGTCGCGCCGGGCTCCGCCACCAGCGACAGGTCGGTGATCAGCGGACGCTCGGGGGTGTAGCTGAAGTCGACGTGCTCGAACTCCACCCGCCCGCGCGCCGGCTCCGGCAGGCTGCCGGCCCGGTCGGGGGACTCCTCCTCGGCGTCCAGCACCTCGAACACGCGCTCGGCCGAGGCGACGCCGGACTGCAGCAGGTTCGCCATCGACGCCAGCGACGTGATCGGCTGGGTGAACATCCGGCTGTACTGGATGAAGGCCTGCACCCCGCCGATGGTCAGCGTGCCGCCGGTCACCATCAGGCCGCCGACGACCGCGATGACCACGTAGTTGAGGTTCCCGACGAAGAACATCACCGGCATGATGATCCCGGAGATGAACTGGGCGCCGAAGGACGCGTCGAACAGCTCGGCGTTCTTGGCCCGGAACTGCTCGGCGACCTCGCGGCGCCGGCCGAACACCGTCACGAGGTCGTGGCCGGAGTAGGCCTCCTCGATCTGGCTGTTCAGCTCGCCGGTCGACTTCCACGTCCGGGCGAACAGCTTCTGCGAGCGCTTGCCGATCACCATCGTCACGCCGAGGGCGATCGGGATCGTCACCAGGGCCACCAGCGCCAGCACCCAGGAGACGTAGAACATCATCACCAGCACCCCGATCAGGGTGAACAGGTTGGTGAGGATCTGGGAGAGCGTCTGCTGCAGCGACTGCGAGACGTTGTCGACGTCGTTGGTCACGCGGCTGAGCAGCTCGCCCCTGGGCTGGCCGTCGAAGTACTTCAGCGGCAGCCGGGTGATCTTGTCGCTGACCTGCTGGCGCATCCGGTACACCGAGCGCTGCACGATGGCGTTGATGATGAAGCCCGCCAGCCACGACAGCAGGAAGAACACGACGTAGACGGCCAGGGCCAGGAGCAGCACCCGTCCGACGGCGCCGAAGTCGATCGGGGTGCGGTTCACCACGGTCGCGTCGTAGATCAGGTTCGTGGCCTGGCCGAGGATCACCGGGCCGACCGCGTTGCCGACCGTCGCCACGATCACCATGGCGACGACCGCGACGATCTGCGGCAGCTCGGGACGCAGGTGGCCGAGAAGCCGCTTCATGGACGGGCCGAACGACACGGCCTTCTCGCCGGTCCCGACGCCGTGGCCCATCGGGCCACCGCCGCGCTGCTGCGGCGCGTACTTCGGGCGTGCGTTCGCCTTCACGGGCGCGGGCGCCCCGCCGGTGCTGCTCACGGCCGTCTCCCCCTTGCTGGTCGGAGTGCTCATGCGGCCACCTCCTCGGCCTGGAACTGGCTCTCGACGATCTCGGCGTACGTCGGGCACGCGGCCAGCAGGTGGTCATGGGTGCCGATGCCGACGATCCGGCCGTCCTCGAGGACGATGATCTGCTCGGCGTTGCGGATCGTGGACACCCGCTGGGCGACGACCACGACGGCCGCGTCGGCGGTCTCGTCCACCAGCGCGGCGCGCAGGGCGGCGTCGGTGGCCACGTCGAGGGCGGAGAACGAGTCGTCGAAGAGGTAGATCTCGGGACGGCGCACGAGCGCCCGGGCGATCGCCAGCCGCTGCCGCTGCCCGCCGGAGACGTTCGTGCCTCCCTGGCTGATCGGCGACTCCAGTCCGTCCGGCATCCGTTCCACGAAGTCCCTGGCCTGCGCCACCTCCAGCGCGTGCCACAGCTCCTCGTCCGTGGCGTCGGGGTTGCCGAGCCGCAGGTTGGACGCGACCGTTCCGCTGAACAGGTACGGACGCTGCGGCACCAGCCCGATGCGTCCCCACAGCAGGTCGGGGTCGAGCTCGCGCACGTCCACCCCGTCGACCATCACGGCGCCGGACGTGGCGTCGAACAGACGGGGGATGAGGTTCACCAGCGTGGTCTTGCCCGCGCCGGTGGAGCCGATGATCGCCGTCGTCGCTCCCGATCGCACGGTGAACGACACCCCGTCGAGCACCGGGTGGTCGGCACCGGGGTAGGCGAAGCTGACGTCGACGAAGGCGAGCTCGCCGTGGCGGGTGACGGTGGTCACCGGCCGGGCCGGGGGCACGACGGAGGACGAGGTGTCGAGGACGGCGCCGATCCGCTCTGCCGAGACGGCCGCGCGCGGGGCGATCATGATCATGATCGTCGACATCATCACGCTCATCAGGATCTGTGAGAGGTAGGCGAGGTAGGCCGTGAGCTGACCCACCTGGAGCTGGCCCTCCGCAATCCGGAAGGCGCCGAACCAGATCACCGCGATGCTGGACAGGTTCATCACGAAGAAGACCGAGGGGAACATCGTCATCATCCGGCGGCCGACCCGGGTGGCGGTGTCGGCGAGCTCGTGGTTGGCCCGGTCGAACCGCGCGGCCTCGGTCGGCTCGCGGACGAACGCCCGGATCACCCGCAGGCCGGAGATCTGCTCGCGCAGCACCCGGTTGAGGGTGTCGATCCGCACCTGCATCGACTTGAACAGCGGCGTCATCTGCACGATGAGGATGCCGATGATCGTGCCGAGCACGATCACGGCGACGAGGATCAGCCAGCTCAGCCCGACGTCCTCGCGCAACGCCATGAACACCCCGCCGACCATCATCAGCGGGGCGCTGACGATCATCGTCGAGGTCATCAGCACCAGCATCTGGAGCTGCTGCACGTCGTTGGTGTTGCGGGTGATCAGGCTCGGGGCGCCGAACTGGTTCACCTCACGGGAGGAGAACGACAAGGCGTTGTCGAAGATCGCCTGGCGCAGGTCGCGGCCGAACGCCATGGCCGCGCGGGCGCCGAACCAGGTAGCGCCCACCTGGCCCACGATCTGGAGCAGCGACACCGCGAGCATCACGCCGCCGAGCGACCAGATGTGGCCGGTGTCGCCGGTGGCGACGCCGTCGTCGATGATCGAGGCGTTCAGGCTCGGCAGGAACAGCGCCGCCGTCGACTGCAGCAACTGCAGGACGACCACGGCGACGAGCAGGGGGACATAGGGGCGCAGGAAGCGCGCCAGCAAGCGGATCATGAATCTCCTTTGGCGATGCCGTGCAGGACGACGTCGGCGAGTTCTCCCGGAGGGCTGGGGGTTTCCCCGTCGGTGATGGCGAGCCCGGCGAAGGACACCGCGGCGAGCACGCGGGCGGCGACCGGGACAGGTACGGCGAGCACGTCGGCGTACGGCTCGAGGGCGTCGCTGACGGCGCTCATCATCAGCGACTTGTTGTCCCCGCGGTTCGGCCAGGGACGGCGGTGGTGGTCTCCGGCCGGCGGCACCGGCGGGCCGTCCTGGCCCCGGGCGAAGTGGGCGAACAGCGAGCGGGTGCGGTGCAGTTCGTCGCCGAGGACCTCGAGGACGGCGGCCACGCGCTCGGTGAGCGACTGGGTGGCCGGCAGGCCGGCGAGCCGCGCGATCGCCGCGTCGGGACGCAGGGCGGCGTGGATGGTGGCGTGGATGAGGTCGCTCTTGGTCTCGAACGCGCGGAAGATCGTGCCCTCCGCGACGCCGGCGGCCTGCGCGATCTCGCGGGTGCTGAGCTCCGGCCCCTGCTCCAGCAGCAGCGGCAGGGTGGCCTCGATGATGTCGCGCCGGCGTTCCTCCGGGGTCATCGGGGCAGCTCTCCTCATGGCAGGGAGTCTAAGTGAGTGAGTGCTCACTCATCAAGGCGCCGGTGATGGGGCACGCAATTCTGCGGCCCCCGGCTGCCGGCCACCGGCTCGATCGGGGTCCCGGGCCGCCAGGAATTCATGCTGTGACGATTCACAGGTTGCAGGGGGAGGACCGCTGCCGCAAAGGGTTTAGGCTGCCGTCCGTGCGAGCCGAACACCTCCCCCTGCTCACCATTGTCTCCGCACCCGCCGTCCATCCCGACGGGAGCCACGCGGTCGTCTCGGTCACCCGGCCGGACTTCGACGCGGACGCCTACGTCGGCCAGCTCTGGCGGGTGCCCCTCGCCGGCGGTGCGCCGCTGCGGATCACCCGGGGCTTCCGGGACACGAACCCGAAGTTCTCCCCGGACGGACGCCTGCTCGGCTTCCTCCGCGCCGCGCAGGGCGAGCCGGCCCAGCTGGCCGTCGTCGCGGCCGGCGGCGGTGAGCCGATGGTCGTCACCGACGCGAAGCTCGGCGTCCGCGACTTCGCCTTCAGCCCGGACGGCACCCGGCTCGCGTTCACCGCCAAGGTGCCCGAGCCTGGTCGCTACGGCACGGTGGACGGGGTCGCGGCCACCGCGGAGGACCCGCGCCGGATCACGCTGCTCCAGTACAAGCACAACGGCACCGGCTACCTCTCCGACCAGCGTGCGCACCTGTTCGTGCTCGACGTGCCCGACCCGCACGCCGAGCCGGCGGTCCGCCCGGTCGGCCGCGCCGCCGCCGGCCGCGAGCCGTTCTCCGCCGTCCCGGTCGCCCGGCAGCTGTCGGACGGCGACGCCGACCACCAGTCGCCGGTGTGGGACGGGGACGCCGTCCTCGTCGTCGCCGCCCGCCACGACGGTCGCGACGCCGACCTGCGCCAGGACGTGTACCGCTTCGCGCTCGACGGCGGGGAGGCGGTGCGCCTCACCGACTCCGGCCTCGGCGACAGCGCGACGGGCCCGGTCGTGGTCGCGGGCGACCACGTGTTCTACATCGGCGGCCACACCGGCAGCGGCCGGGAGTTCTTCGGTGACAACCCCGGGGTGTTCGCCGTCCCGCGCTCGGGCGGCGAGGCCCGGCGCCTCACCGACGTCGAGACCGTGTACGCCGCAGACCTGGTCGCCGACGGCGACGGCGTCCTCGCGATCGACCTGGTGCGCGGCTCCGGGCAGGTGATCCGGGTGGACGCCAGCGGAGAGGTCCGGCGCTGGCGACTGCCCGGCTCCGCGATCGCTGCCGGCAGCGGCGGCGGCGCGCGGGTGGCGGTCATGGCCCGCCCCGACAGCCCCGGTGAAGTCGTCCTGCTGGACGCCCCCGAGCCCGCCTTCACCGACTTCGCCGCGGCCCTGCGCGCCGCGTCCGCCCCGGTGCCGCCCGTCGAGCTCGAGGCGACCTCCCCGGACGGCTACCCCGTGCACGGGTGGGTCTTCCGCCCCGAGGGCGACGGCCCCCACCCGGTGCTGCTGATGATCCACGGCGGCCCGTTCGCCGCCTACGGCCCGTCCTTCTTCGACGAGGCGCAGGTGTACGCCGGTGCCGGCTACGCCGTGGTGATGTGCAACCCGCGCGGCTCCGCCGGCTACGGGCAGGCCCACGCCAAGGCGATCGAGAAGGCCTTCGGCGACCGCGACATGGTGGACGTGCTGGCCTTCCTCGAGCACGCGCTGGCCACGGTCCCCGGGCTCGACCCGGCGCGGGTGGGCGTGATGGGCGGCTCCTACGGCGGGTACATGAGTGCCTGGCTGATCGCGCACGAGCACCGCTTCGCCGCGGCGATCGTGGAGCGGGGCTACCTCGACCCGTCCTCGTTCCCCGGCTCGTCCGACATCGGCTGGTTCTTCCCCGCGGCCTGCCACGGCGACGCCGCGGCGATGGTGGCGCAGTCGCCGCTGGCCCTGGTCGGCCAGGTGCGGACGCCGACGCTGGTGATCCACTCCGAGCAGGACCTGCGCTGCCCGATCGGGCAGGCGGAGCGCTACTACGCGGAGCTGAAGCTGCGGGGGGTCGAGACCGAGCTGCTGGTGTTCCCCGGCGAGAACCACGAGTTGTCGCGCTCGGGCACCCCGCACCACCGGCGGGCGCGCTTCGAGCACATCCTCGCCTGGTGGGCACGCCACCTCCCGGTGTAGTCCCGCGCGGACGGGGACGGTGGGGGAGGCCGGTGCAGGAGTCGGTACCCTAATCCGCGTGATCGAGCCGAATGCTGTCCCCTCGTCGTTGTCCGAGCAGGAGCAGGTGCGCCACGACAAGCGGGCGCGGCTGCTGGCCGACGGCGTCGCGCCGTACCCGATCACCGTCCCGCGCACCCACAGCGCCGCCCAGGTGCACGCCGGCTGGGGGCACCTGGAGGCGGGCGAGGAGACCACGGACGTCGTCAGCGTGAGCGGACGGGTGGTCTTCGTCCGCAACACCGGCAAGCTGTGCTTCGCCACGGTCCAGGACGGGTTCACCCAAGCCGACTCCGGCGTCCGCCTCCAGGTGATGCTGTCGCTGGCCGAGGTCGGAGAGGCGTCGCTGGAGGCGTGGAAGTCCGATGTCGACCTCGGCGACTTCGTCTCTGTGACCGGCCGGGTGATCTCTTCCCGCCGGGGCGAGCTGTCCGTGCTCGCGACGTCCTGGGTCCTGGCCAGCAAGGCGCTGCGTCCCCTGCCCACCCTGCACAAGGAGCTGGGTGAGGAGACCCGGGTGCGGCAGCGCTACGCCGATCTGGTCGCGCGCCCGGAGGCCAGGGACATGGTGCGCGCCCGCGCGGCCGTCACACGCAGCATCCGCGAGACCCTGCACGGCGACGGCTACCTCGAGATCGAGACACCGGTGCTGCAGCTGGTGCACGGCGGCGCGGCGGCCCGTCCGTTCCGCACCCACCTGAACGCCTTCGACATCGACATGACGATGCGTATCGCGCTCGAGCTGTTCCTGAAGCGGGCGATGGTCGGCGGCGCCGACCGCGTGTACGAGATCGGGCGCATCTTCCGCAACGAGGGTATCGACTCCTCGCACTCGGCGGAGTTCACCATGCTCGAGGCCTACCAGGCCTGGGGCGACCAGTTCAGCATCGCCGAGATGACCCGACGCCTCGTCCAGAACGCCGCGGACGCCGCCCTCGGCACCCGGGTGATCGACACCCCGGCGGGGCAGATCGACCTCGACGGGGAGTGGGAGTGGAAGCCGGTCTACCCGACGCTGTCCGCGACCGTCGGTGAGGAGATCACGCCCGACACCGACGCGTCGGTGCTGCGCAGGCTCGCCGAGGCGCACGGCGTCGAGCACGACCCGGCCTGGCCCGCGCAGAAGCTGGTCATGGAGCTGTTCGGCGAGCTCGTCGAGCCCGGGCTTCTCCAGCCGACCTTCGTCTGCGACTACCCGCCGATCGCCCAGCCGCTCGCCCGCCAGCACCGCAGCGAGCCCAACCTCATCGAGGCGTGGGACCTGATCATCGGCGGCGTCGAGCGCGGCACGGGCTTCTCGGAGCTGATCGACCCGGTGATCCAGCGCGAGCGGCTGGTGGCCCAGTCGCTCAAGGCCGCGGCCGGCGACCTGGAGGCCATGCAGCTGGACGAGGACTTCCTCGCAGCCCTCGAGTTCGGCGCGCCCCCGATGGGCGGCATGGGCCTGGGCATGGACCGGCTGATGATGCTGCTCACCGGTCACGGCATCCGGGAGACGATCCTCTTCCCGCTGCTGAAGCCCCAGGGCTGACGGGGCGGGCCGGCTACTTCCAGAGCGTGGCCAGCGCGAACGCGCCGGCCATCAGGCCCATGCCGATCAGCACGTTCCACGCGCCGAGGTCGGTCAGCAGCGGCACGGTGATGCCCACCGATGCGGTGATGTAGTACACGACCAGCCACAGGACGCCGAGCAGGCCGACGGTGATGAACGTCGGCGGAACCCACTGGCGGCTGCCGGGCGCGGCGACGGTGCGGTCGCGATCGCTGCGCTGCTGCGCGAGCTGCGTCCGGTCGGCTGCCTTCTTCTTCTCGGCAGCGGCCTTGCGAACCTTCGACTCGGGCACGGTAACTCCTGACTCACCTCGTGACCGCACAAGGATAACCGACAATGCCGCGGGCTCCCGTCGGCCCGTCGTGCCCGCCGTCCGGCGACGGGGGAGAGCCCCGTCCCGGCGGTGGGGGAGAATGGACGCATGGCGCGGATCCTGGTGGTCGACAACTACGACTCGTTCGTCTACAACCTCGTGCAGTACCTCGGCCAGATCGGGGCGGAGGTCGAGGTGTGGCGCAACGACGACCCGCGGTTCGCCGAGCCCGGCTGGAACGAGGCGTTCGACGGGATCCTGCTCTCCCCCGGCCCGGGGACGCCCGAGGAGGCCGGGGTGTGCATCGACGTGGTGCGAACGATCGGCGGCCGGACGCCCATCTTCGGCGTCTGCCTGGGCCTGCAGTCGATGTCGGTCGCCTTCGGCGGCGTGGTGAACCGGGCGCCGGAGCTCCTGCACGGGAAGACCTCGCTGGTGCACCACGACGGACGCGGCGTCTTCGCGGGCCTGCCCAACCCGTTCACGGCCACGCGCTACCACTCCCTGGCCCTCGATCCGGCCACCGTGCCGGACGTGCTGGAGGTCAGCGCCACCACGGACTCCGGCGTGATCATGGCCGTGCGGCACCGCGAACTCCCGATCGAGAGCGTGCAGTTCCACCCCGAGTCGGTGCTCACCGAGGGCGGCTACCAGATGCTGGCGAACTGGCTGGTCGCCTGCGGGGACGCCGACGCCCCCCGTCGCGCGGAGGGCCTCAGCCCTCTGATGGCCGCCCGCTGAGGCCGCGCCGTCGCCCCGTCACGGGGTGGCGGTGGCCGTCGAGGTCGGGTCGTCGGTGGGCGGCGTCGTCGGCGGCAGCTCGATCGACACCACGAGTTCCACCGTGACCGTCCGCTTCTGCATGGTCAGGGCCGTCGGCTTCTGCTCCAGCACCATGCCGGGCTTGCCGGCATCCTCCCTCGTGCTGATCCGGATCTTGGTGAAGCCGGCGTCCTTCAGCACGGCGACCGCCTCGTCCTCGGTGAGCCCGTTGGTGACCAGCGGCATCTTGCTCATGCCCGTCGCGTAGTACACCGTCACACGAGTGTCGAGCGTGACCATGGATCCCGGCGCCGGTTCGACGCTGAGCACCTCGTCGGCCTTCGCCGTGGCAGGCTCGGTGTCCGCGGGCACGGCGGTGACGTCCTTGAAGCCGTTGTCGGCGAGTTCCGTCAGCGCCTCGTCCTTGTCCATGCCGACCAGCGCCGGGATGGCCGCCTTGGACGGGCCCACGTTGACGGTGATCTCCACCTCCGTACCGACCGGCACGGAGCTGTCCGGCGCGACGTTCTGCTCGGTGACGCGGCCCTTGGATGTGTCGTCGGGCCCGTTCACCTGCACCACGCGGGGCTGGAGCTTGGCGGCGATCAGCGTCTGCTCCGCCTCGGCCTGGAGCCGGTCGACGACCCGGGGGACCGACACGGTCTCGACCTTGTTGGCGTTGAGCATGAAGTAGATGCCCACCCCGGCGGCCACCAGGACCAGGGCGACCAGGAACGCCGCCAGGCCCCAGCGGCGGCGGGGGGCCGGGTCGAGCGCACGGGTGGCCGTGTGGTCGGACGGCTCCAGGACGGTGGTCGCCTCTGCCGCGCTCGCCGGCGCGGGGACGGCGGCCACGACCGGCGGCCGGGCGACCACGTCCTGGCCGGCGAGGAGGCGGCCGATGTCGGCGCGCATGGCCGCGGCGGTCTGGTACCGGTCGGCGGGATCCTTGGCGAGGGCCTTCAGCGTGATCGCGTCCATCGCCGGGGTGATCTCGGGATCGAGGTGGCTCGGCGGCACCGGCGCCTCGCGCACGTGCTGGTAGGCCACGCTCACCGGCGAGTCGCCCTGGAACGGCGGGCGACCGACGAGCAGCTCGTAGAGCAGGCAGCCGGCGGAGTAGATGTCGCTGCGCGAGTCGACGGTCTCGCCGCGCGCCTGCTCAGGGGAGAGGTACTGCGCTGTGCCGATGACGGCGGCGGTCTGGGTCATCGTGGCTGAGGTGTCGGCCACCGCGCGGGCGATGCCGAAGTCCATCACCTTCACCTGGCCGGACGGCGTGAGCATCACGTTGGCGGGCTTGATGTCGCGGTGCACGATGCCGGCCTTGTGGCTGTAGCTCAGCGCCTCGAGCACGCCCTGGGTGAACTCCAGCGCCTTGCCGGGCACGATCTGGCGGCCGGTGCGCAGGATCTCGCGGAGCGTGTGGCCCTCGACGAGCTCCATGACGATGTAGGGCACCTGGACCCCGGATTGGGGGTCGGCCTCCTCGCCGGTGTCGTACACGGCGACGATGTTGGGGTGGTTCAGGCCGGCGGCGGCCTGCGCCTCGCGACGGAAACGGGCCTGGAAGGTCGGGTCGGACGCGAGATCGATGCGCAGCTGCTTCACCGCCACCTCGCGCCCCAGGCGCAGGTCGCGGGCCCGCCGCACCTCGGCCATGCCACCACGGCCGAGCACGGAGCCCAGCTGGTAGCGACCTCCGAGGAGCCTCGGTTCGTCGGTCATCCGCAGTTTCCTTTCCACCGGGGTTCCCGGAGCCCTGTGGCGGCAGCGCAACGTGCCCATTGTGGCCGAAGCTGCCCGAACCGTGTGAAGCGCGTCATCGCAGCGCCTCGATCACTGCCTTGGCGATGGGGGCTGCCAGGCGTCCGCCGGCGATCTCCGTGGACGGGATCTCTGCGTCCTCGATGAACACGCACACCGCGACGGACGGGTCGTCCGCCCAGGCGGTGAACCACGCGTAGGGGTTGCGGTCGGGGCTGGTGCGGGCCGTCCCGGTCTTGCCGCCCACGGTCACGCCGGGGATCTGTGCCCGGAAGCCGGTGCCGCTCTGCACCACCTCGACCATCATCGACTGGAGCTCCTGGGCGTTCTGGTCGCTCAGCGCCACCGACTGCTGGGACGGGCGCGTCCGGCTGACCACCTTCAGATCGCTGTCGAGCACCTGGTTCACGATGTAGGGGTCCATCACGGTGCCGCCGTTGGCGATCGCGGCGGAGACCATCGCCATCTGGAGCGGCGTCGCGGCCGTCTCGTACTCGCCGATGGCGCTCATCGCGGTCTGGGCGGCGTCGATGTCCTCGGGGAACACGCTGGCCGCCGAGCCGATGTCGTCGAGGAACTTCGTGCCGAAGCCGAACTTCTCCGCCTGCTCGCGGAGGGCGTCCGCACCGAGTTCCGCGCCGAGACGGGCGAAGGCCGGGTTGCAGGAGACCTTCAGCGCCTGGGCGAGGGTGATCTTGGTCCCGCCGCAGCCGCCGGCGATCACCTTGGTCGAGCCGGGCAGCTTGAACGGCGAGGCGTCCACCTCGGTGTCGGCGCTCATCCCGGAGTCGAGGGCTGCGGCGGCGGTCACGAGCTTGAAGGTCGAGCCCGGGGAGTAGATCTCCCGGGTGGCCCGGTTGGCCAGCGGCCGGGCCGGGTCGGCGTTGAGCCGTTTCCACGCCTCTGTGGAGGCGGCCAGGTCGTGGGTGGCCAGGTCGTTGGGGTCGTAGCTGGGGTAGCTGACGAGCGTCTTGACGGCGCCGGTGGTGTAGTCGATCGCCACGACGGCGCCCTTGCGCCCGTCGAGGGCGTCCCAGGCCGCCTTCTGGGCCTTCGCGTCCAGAGTGGTCTCGACGGTCGCGCCGCGCGGGGTCGCGCCGGACAGGCCGTTGATCAGCCGGGTCAGGAACTGCGAGTCGTCCACGCCCGACAGCTCCGCGGAGTAGGACGCCTCCAGCGCCGACGTCCGGTACAGGTAGGAGTAGAAGCCGGTCACCGGGGCGTACAGCTTGCCCTGGGCGTAGGAGCGCTGGAACTTGAACCGGTCCTTGACGGGCTTGGACTGGGCCACGGCGGTGTTGCCGACCATGATCGGGCCGCGGTCCTGCCCGAAGCGCGCGTCGGCGACGCGGCGGTTCTCCGGGCGCTCGTTGAGGTAATCCTGCTGGCCGACGTAGAGGTAGCTCAGGTTCACCAGCAGCGCGGTGAACATGACCATCGCGGTCACCGCGACACCCCGGATCGGACGGTTCATGCCGTGCCCCCGTCCCGCTCGACCCGCTGGGTGGACTCGTCGTCGGCCGGCGAGACCGGTGTCGCGGCCGGGCTGACGGGGCTCACGGCTGTGGCCGGCAGCGCGACGTCACCGGAGGGTCGCGGGCGCGGTCCCGCCCCGTCCGCTGCCGCGGCGCCGACCGGGATCATCTGGGTGGTCTCCGCCTCCAGCCACTGGACGGGCTCGGGTGCGGCCACGACGGGGCTGCGCACCTGGTGGGTGATCACGAGCAGCAGGCCGATCATCACCCAGTTGGCCACCAGCGACGACCCGCCCTGCGACATGAAAGGGGTGGTGAGGCCGGTGAGCGGCAGGAGGCGGGTGACGCCGCCGAGGATCGCGAACACCTGGATGGCGAACACGAAGGACAGGCCCGCTGCCAGCAGCTTGCCGAACGGTTCCCGGGCGCCCAGGGACGCGCGCAGGCCCCGGGCGACGATCAGCCCGTAGATGAGCATGACCGCGCTCAGCCCGGTGATGCCGAGTTCCTCGCCGATGGCCGCGGCGATGAAGTCGGTCTTGGCCAGCGGGGTGAGGTTCGGCCGTCCCAGGCCCCAGCCGGTGCCGAACGCGCCGCCCCAGGCGATGCCGAACTGGCCGTTGATCACCTGGTAGTTCTGGTCGTAGTCGGAGAACGGGTTCAGCCACGAGGAGACCCGCACCTGCACGTGGCCGAAGAACAGGTAGCCGAGGTAGGCGCCGCTGACGAACAGCAGCGTGCCCAGGATCGCCCAGCTGGGCTTCTCCGTGGCCACGAACAGCATCATCACGAACAGCCCGAAGAACAGCAGGGACGTGCCGAGGTCCTTCTGGAACACCAACACGGCCAGGCTGGCCAGCCACATCACCAGGATCGGCCCGAGGTCGCGCGGGCGGGGGAGTTCGATGCCGAGGAACCGGCCGCCGGCAAGCGCCAGCACCTCGCGCTTCTCGACGAGGTAGGACGCGAACGCGATCGAGAGCACCAGCTTGGCCAGCTCTGCGGGCTGGAAGCTGTAGGTGCCGAGGTGGATCCAGATCCTGGCGCCGTTCTTCTCCTGCCCGATCACCGGCAGCAGCGGCAGCATCAGCAGGACCATGCCGCCGAGGAACATCGTGTAGGTGTAGCGCTGGAGGATCCGGTAGTCGCGCAGGAACACCAGGACCAGGGCACACGCTGCGGTGGCGATCGCCGTCCACATCAGCTGGAGCTCCGCGGAGTGCATCACCGGCGTGGTGCCCAGGTCGAGCCGGTGGATCATCGCCAGGCCGAGGCCGTTGAGCAGCATCACCAGCGGAAGGATCAGCGGGTCGGCGTACGGCAGCCGCCACCGGACGAGCACGTGCAGCCCGAGTCCGAGGGCCACCAGGATGCCGAGGGCCCAGGGCCATTCGGGCGGCAGCTCGCCGTCGCGGTTCAGGTGGATCAGCAGGTAGCCGCCGATCGCGAGGAGGATCGCGAAGGCGAGCATGAAGGCCTCGACGCCTCGGCGCCTCCGGTAGCCGACAACGTCGCTCATCAGCACTCCGTGGGCGCTTCCGGGGTGGTCGGCGCGGTCGGTGTCGGGGTCGGGGACGGGCTGCCGTTCGGCGTGCCGGTCGCGGCGGGCGTCCCGGTCGTGCTGGTGACCGACGGCGAGGGGGAGGTCGTGGCCGGCGTCGGGCTCGGGGTGGGGTTCTGGCGGTCCTCGCGCTGCTTGATGCAGGCCGCGGCCTTCTCCCGCAGGAAGTCCAGCGTCTGCTTCGCCCCGTCCAGCGACTCGGCCGGAAGGGTGCCGCGCACCTGCTCCTGGTAGTACAGCGGAAGGTCGGCGACGCGGGTGGTGTCGGGCACGACCACGTGCGACAGCGGCACGGAGAACACCTGCTGTGGGACGCCCTGGAAGATGGCGAGCGTCTCCTTGTCCGCGCCGAGGTAGTACTGGCGCTGGACGTAGGAGTACCACGCCCAGCCGCCCGCGCCGATGGCGAGCAGCGGCAGCAGCACGAGGAGCAGCAGCTTCACCCGGGACGACGCGCGCCGCCGGGCGAGCGGGGCGTAGCGGATGAGCTCGACGTCCTCCGGTCCGGGACGCGGCCCCGCTGCGGGGGCCACCGGTGGCTGCTCGCCGGTGGTCTCCAGCGGATTGTCCAGGTCGAGCGACGCCGCGGCGCCCAGGACACGGGCCGTGCCCTCCGGTTCGCCCTCGACGATGTCGGCGACGATGATCGTGATGTTGTCCTGCCCGCCCTCGTGGAGGGCCAGGTCGACGAGCGAGGCCAGCACGGCCTCGCGGTCGCCGTCCATGCGGGCGGCGATCACCTCGTCGGTGACGAAGCCGCACAGGCCGTCGGAGCAGATCATCAGGCGGTCGCCCGCGACGGCGTCCACCAGCTCGAGGTCGGGCAGGTGGTTGGGCTGGCCGTTGATGACCCTCAGGATCAGCGAGCGGTGCGGGTGCTCCAGCGCCTCTGCCTCGGTGATGCGGCCCTCGTCGACCAGCGTCTGCACCCAGGAGTGGTCGCGGGTGAGCCGGACGAACTCGCCGTCGCGGTAGCGGTAGGCCCGGGAGTCGCCGATGTTGGCCAGGCCGAGCCGGGAGCCGTCGAACATGGCCCCGCAGACGGTGCTGCCCATGCCGTCGAGCCGCGGGTCGGCCTCGGTGAGCTCACTGATCGCCGCGCCGGCAGCGTTGATGGCCTCCTCCAGCGCGTCCAGCATGTCCGCGCCGGTGCGTTCGGAGTCCACAGCCCTGAGCTCGCGGACGGCGATCGCGGAGGCCAGGTCGCCGGCGGCGGCGCCGCCCATCCCGTCCGCCACCACGAGCATCGTGGGGGAGACGTAGGCGGAGTCCTGGTTGTTCTTGCGGACCAGGCCGACCTCGGAGTGGGCGACGAAGCGCAGCGCCAGGGGCATCTACTTCTCCACGCTCATCAGGGTGCGGCCGATGCGCAGCACGTCACCGACCCCGAACGGGGTGGGCGCGCTGATGCGCTGGTTGTTGACGAAGGTGCCGTTGGTGGAGCCCAGGTCCTCGGCCTGGTAGCCGGTGGGGGTGCGCGTGAGGCGGGCGTGCCGGGTGGACACGTAGTCGTCCTCGAGCTGGAGCTGGCAGTCGGACGCGCGGCCGATCAGCAGCACCTCGCCCAGCGGCAGCTGGACGCCGGCCTGGGCCCCGTGCGTGACGGTGAGGGTCCTGGGCAGCGCCTTGAGCGCGCGCCGGGACATCTTCGGCGTCCGCGCCTCCGGAGCCTCCGAAGGCGCGGACTGCGCGAGCTCGGCGGCGGTGACCTTGCGTCCGAAGATGTCGGTGCGGATCACGTTGCCGGTGAACAGGATGAACAGCCACAGCAGCGCGAGGAACCCCAGCTTGAGGCCGAGGACGACGAGCTCAGGCATCGGACACCGGCGACACGATCGCCAGCCTGGTGGACCCGATCTCGATGCGGCTGCCGAGGGTGAGGGTGGCCTGGCGGGTGCGCTGCCCGTCCACCGTGATGCCGTTGGTGGAGCCGAGGTCCTCGATGGTGATCTGCTGGCCGCGCCCGGTGCCCACCACGCCGATGCGGGCGTGCAGGCGGGAGACGCCCGGGTCGTTGATCCGCAGGTCGGCGTCCGTGCCGCGGCCGATGGTGACGCCGGGCGGCGTCAGCGGGTGGCGCACCCCGTTGACCTCGATCACCAGGTTGGCCGCCCGGATCTCGCTGGGCGTGGCCTCCTCCGCGGCGTCCACGCCCGCGACGGCCGCGGAGGTGATGGTGAACCGGCCGACCGGCAGGCTCGCGTCGAGGCTGTACTCGATCATCACCGGGCCGTTGAAGATGTAGCCGGACTCGGCGGCGTAGTCACGCAGCTGGGGCGCGATCTCGGCGTTCAGGGTCTTGCTGTAGGGGGTGAGGCGGTCGTAGTCGTGCTGGGAGAGCCCGATGGTGAACTCGTTCGGCACGAGCTTGCGGTCGCGGCTGAGGAGCTTGGCCTCGGAGTCGAGTTCCCGCTGCAGCCGTGCAGTGATCTCCACGGGCTGGACGTCGCCCTTGAAGGCGCGCGCGAAGGCCCCGCTGACGGCGTTCTCGAGCTTCTTCTCGACGCGGTCGAAGACCCCCATCTGCTCCCCCTCCCGTGATGGTCGACTGATGGCTCGGCGCGCTCAAGACTATCCAGCGCCGAACGACCAGCGTACGCGACGGCCCCGCTTGGGCACTCAGACTCCAGTCGGGGATGAGGGTGCCGCACGGATGATTCGACGCTCCCGGCCCCGCGGCCGGTGGCAGCCGGCGGTTCGGAGCCGACCCGGCACCTGTGCTAACCTCTTCCGGCTGGCTCCTCAGGGAGTCGGGCGCGAGTGGCGGAATGGCAGACGCGCACGGTTCAGGTCCGTGTGTCCGAAAGGACGTGGAGGTTCAACTCCTCTCTCGCGCACTTATTGGTCATGTGCCCCTGATGAGGGCAAACAGCATCTGACTAGCGGTTTCGGGCCGATTTGGCTCTGCTCAGGTGTACCCAGGAAGTGCCATCGGGGGCTCTTCGTGCCCCACGTTTGCCCCACGCTGCCCCACGTATGCCCCACGGAAATGGTACGGAATGGCATACCCGAAGGGGTATCGGCCGCGCGTCCTCTCTCATGTCCTCTCTCATGCCGGATACCCCCGGGGTCCTGGCGGGGGGACAGCCATTCCCGCACGACCCTGGGGGTGGCCCTGGTCTCCTCGGGTGTGACTGGCGCTCTTCTCTCAAGTTTCTCGGTGCCTCGCTGTCCGGATCGACGGCATTGCAGGGCTTAAGGAGCCAGAGAGGAGTAGCCATGCCCACCCAGCGTTACGAGACCATCGCCCAGGCGTGCGAGCGGACCGGGATCAGCCGCAACACGTTGCGTCGGAGGATCGCCACCGGCGAGTTGCCCGCGTTCATGACCGGTAGGCGCATCCTGCGCCTGCGGCCCGAGGATGTCGACCGGCTGCTCAAGCCGCGCTATGGCCGTCCGATCGCGGTCTGAGGAACGGATATGGCCCGAAGGCAGGAGAAGCGCACGTTCGGCGAGATCTCGCCGTTGCCGAGCGGGCGGTACCGGGCGCGTTACCGCGGCCCCGACGGCGAGCGGTACCCGGCGCCGGTCACCTTCCTGTCCCGGATGGACGCCGAGACCTGGCTGTCGGCCCAGGCTCGCAAGGTCAGCTCGGGGGACTGGACGCCACCTGTGGGAGTCGTGGCCGAGGGTGGCCGGTTCGAGGAGTTCGCACGTGAGTCGCTGTCACGGCGTCGGCTTCGTCCGGGGACCGCCGCCTTGTACGACAAGCTCCTGCGGCTGGAGATCCTGCCCGTCTTCGGGAGCCACCGGATCCTTCACATCAGCGCTGTCGAGGTCACCGACTGGTACCTGGCGATGTCCGAGCGCCCAACCCAGCAGGCGAACGCCTACGGCCTGTTCAAGTCGCTGATGAAGGACGCGGTCGAGGAGGGGATCATCGACCGCAATCCGTGCCGGGTGAAGGGAGGGAGCAACAAACACGCCGTCCACGAGATCAAGGTCCTCACGCCCACCCAGCTGGCCCGCTACCTCGAAGCGGTCCCCGCAGCGCGCCGGGTGCCGCTGCTGCTGGCTGGCTGGTGCGGGCTGCGATCCGGTGAGGTGCGCGGACTTCGCGTCCAGGATCTCGACGTCAAGAGCGGTGTGGTTCACGTGCGGCAGGCGATCGTCCGGCTCGTCGGCGAACTGATCATCCAGCCCCCGAAGACGGCGGCCGGAGTCCGTGACGTCGCCATCCCGCCGCATCTGCTCCCTGCCCTGCGGGCGTGGATGGCCGCCCAGCCTCGACGCGATCCCGAAGCGCTTCTGTTCCCTGCCAGCGATGGCGTCACGCCCCTGAACGACTCCGTCCTTCGAGAAGCGCACTACAAGGGACGCAAGGCGATCAAGATGCCCAAGCTCACCATCCACGACCTTCGCCACACCAGCGCGACCATGGCCGCCCAGCAGGGCGCCACCATCGCCGAGTTGCAGGCCCGGATCGGGCACACCACGCCCAACATGGCGCTGCGCTACCAGCACGTCGCTGCACACCGCGATCGGTCCCTCGCCAACCGGATCTCGGAGATGGCAGCCGAGGCCACCGACGACCAGACGGAACAGATGGACCTCATCGACCACCGGCCGCGCAAGCCGCAGGGCAAGCCCGCCGACCTGGCACCGCCGAAACCGACGCGGCCGGCCAGCCAGAGGACGCGTTCGGATCGGGAACGAACGGCAGCGATCCGCAGTTGGGCGATGAACGTCGGTATCTATGTGCCCGCCCGAGGCCGGCTGAGCAGAGACGTGGTCGCGGCGTATGACTCTGCTCACCGACCGCGCGAAGGCCGATCGCGACCTGATAGCGCAGCGGCGATTGATCGGCCCACCTCGTCATCGCCGAGAGACTCCTCAGAACCAATGAGGCGAGAGAAGGAGAGATCGTGAGCGCGCCGGCGCCGACCCGCGATCGTCCTCTGGTCCTGTACGACCTGCTGGAGCAGATCGCCTGGCTCAAGGCGATCGGTGCCGACCCGGATGAGGTCGAGCGGCTGGCCGCCGAGTTCCGGCGTCTGCGGGCGGAGTTGTGATGGCTGGCCGGAACCTGACCGAAGCACAGCGGGAGGCTGCCGAGCGTGCCCGTCGGGAGACGGTCGAGCAACTGCACGAGCAGTTGGCGGAGGGCATCGCGAACCTGGACGACAAGGACGCCTGGCAGCGCTGGCTGAGCATGGCGTCGAAGCTCCACAGGTACAGCTTCAACAACGTCATGCTCACGATGCTCCAGAAACCGGACGCGACGATGATCGCCGGCTACCGGGCCTGGCAGGCGATGGGCCATCAGGTGCGGCGTGGGGAGAAAGCGATCAAGATCCTCGGCCCGGTAACCCGCAAGGTCGAACTGGTCGACCGCGCGACGGGCGAATCGATCCGGGACGGCGAGGGACGGCAGCAGTACATTCGGCAGTTGGTCGGAGTACGGCCCGTGAGTGTGTTCGATGCGAGCCAGGTCGATCCTCCCGTCCAGACCCCGCCCGAGCCGACCCTGCTGCGCGGTCAGGCTCCGCCGGGCCTGTGGGACTCGCTGGCCGAAGTGGTCGAAGCAGAAGGCTTCCGGCTGACTCGTGGCGATTGTGGCGGCGCGAACGGGTTGACCGACTACACGGGCCGGGAGGTCCGGGTCCGGGCGGATGTGGACGAGGCCCAATCGACGAAGTCACTCATCCATGAGTTGGCGCACGTGCTGATCCGGCCAGAGCCGGGAGAGCCGTACGCCGGCGCCTGTCGCGGACGAAGAGAGGTCGAAGCGGAGTCGGTCGCGTACGTGGTCGCGGCCGCGCACCACCTGGACACAAGCCAGTACACGTTCAACTACGTCGCCGGCTGGGCCGCCCAGGCCGCCACACCGGAGCACGGCATCGAGGCCGTTGTCGCCGAGACCGGGGCTCGGGTGATCGCCACGGCCGACACGATCCTGGCGCACACCAGGCCCGCCGACCTCGAGACCCGGCTGGTCGACGCCGTCGCCGAAGACCTCGGCGTCACCATAGCTGTCGCACCAAAGGCGGCCACGCGCTCGGCCGAGGCTGAGGTGTGGGAGATCTTCAGGCCCACACCGAGTCCGGGGGCTCAGGAAGAGGCGCGCAGACCGATCCCGCTGGAACGGGGCATCGGAACCATGGGTCTGGGGATCTGAGCCGGGCGCGCCGCGCTCGCCGAGCAAGTGACGGATTCCCGCCGAACTGGCGGGACCCCTTGGAGTCAGGCCAAAGATCACCAACTCACGTAGTCTAACGAGAGTGATAGTATATGAGCATGGGTGTTGAGGTGAGCCTGGATGACGTACTGGCCCGGCACAACGTCGGAATCAGCGGTGCGGAGTTCCTAGCCGAACTCGACGCGGACCTGTCCCGCGTCACCGACCCGGCCGCAGCGCCTTTGAGCGCCGCCGAGGTGGCGTTCCTGCGCGAGCATGCCGGCCCGGCCGCCGTTGAGGTTCTCGGCACCGACCCTGCTGTTCTGATTCAGGACGCCCGCCGGGCCGAGGTTGCCCGGATGACTGAGTTGGTGGCGGGCAGTCTCGGGATTGCCGAGGCCGCGCTGCTGCTGGGCGTAGACCGCAGCCGGGTCTCGCAGCGACTGTCGACGGGCAGCCTGTGGAGCTTCCGGTTCGGCCGGGGCAGACGGCTGCCGCGTTGGCAGTTCACCCTGGACGGGCGCAGCCTGCCCGGCTTGGACGTGGTTGTGGCGGCGATCCCGGCCGAGTTGTCGCCGGAGTCGGTGGCCGGGTTCATGGGCACTCCGCAGCCGGAGTTGGAGGACCGCACCCCTGTCGCCCATCTGGCCGGTGGCGGTGAGCCGGCACCGGTCGCCGAACTGGTCGCCGGTCTCGGCCTGTGGTGAACCCACCCCGCCCGAAGGTTCCGCGCACCCCGCCCTCGGACCTCGTTCACGAGCCGGGCGACATCCTCATCGTGCGGCCGCTGCTGTGGCGGATCCATCGCACTCAGGGCTCACACGTCCTCCCGTGGAATCAGGTGCGAAGGTTCGGCCCGATACCGACCATGCGCTACGACCCGCAACCCGAACCCGCCGCACCGTCGGTCGAAGGGGTGCTGTACACCGCTACCAGCCTGGCCACCGCGCTGGCCGAGATCTTCCAGGCCACCCGGGCCATCGACTCCCGAAGCTTCGGACCCCAGGCCACTGCCTGGACACCGACCCGCGACCTGCGACTGCTCGACCTGACCGGGGGCTGGGCACTGCGCAACGGCGCCGCGTTCGCCCTCGCCACCGCACCCAAGAGCACCTGCCGGGCCTGGGCGCGACAGATCCGCGCCACTTGGCCCGACCTCGATGGCCTGTGGGCACCGTCCACGATGACCGGCGGCACCAACGTCGTGCTGTGGAACCCTGCTCGGACTAGTCTCCCGGCCGCTCCCGACTTCTCCAGACCGCTCGCCGAACCCACCCTGCGCGCGATCGTCGGCCGGGTCGCGCAGCAGGAACTCGGCTACCGGCTCATCTGAGGGGCCAACTGCCTCGCGCGGCTCGTGGGTTTCCCCGCATTGACACAGGAGCGGATCGGCGTCGGAGCCGTTGTGGCCGCGTTGGGGTCGGATGCGCGGGGTGCCGCCCGACCTAACGTCTGGCGGCACCCCTCCTCGTTGCTCTGGTGGGCCGCGGCTGATACGTGGTCGAGGTGCACGCTTCGTGTGGTCTTCTGCGCGGGTTGGCTACCGCTTGATGTTCCGGCTGAGTGCTGGCCGCTTTCTAAGCTCGAGCGTGATCAATACAGATTGCTCATAGTGGGCTCGCGGGTTCACTCAGTCCGTGAAGCCAGCCTTGGTTTGATGCTTCCAGAGCAGGTCCTCTTTCAGGGCTCGATCGTAGCAAGCGACCAGCACCAGCCAGCAAGCTCTCGGGCGATCGCCACACGGGATACGCCGCGACGCTTACCGCGGGCCTCGAGCGCCATCCAGCGTTCGTACAGGCGGCGGTTTCCGGCGTCAGCTCGAGTCCTTGCCGCCGGAGAGGCGAGCTCCCACCGGGCTCGCAACTTCGGCGACCGCCGGTATGGGCGCAGGTGGTGGAGTCCTGCCTCGATAAGCAAGCGGCGAACGTGGCTGTTGCCGGTCTGAGTGATCCCTCCGAGTGCACGGCTCTTGCCCGAGGAACGCTCACTAGGAGTGAGGCCGAGGTAGGCGCCGATGCTGTTGCCGTCGAAACGAGTCCAGTCGCCGATCTCGACAGCCAGCGCGAATCCCGTGAGAGTCGAGATCCCCCGCAGGCAGCAAAGCCTGCGCACTACCGGCGTCCAGGCCGAGTCGGAAGCGAGTTCCTCGATCCGGCGATCGAGTCGTTTACGGCGCGCAGTGATTGTCATGACCTGGTCGAGGTACTCATCGAAAATCCATTGGACGGTTGAATCGTTGAACCGTTGTCGTTCCAGCCACCGCGTGTGCGTCACGTTCCAGGTCGTGCCATCGGCATAAACGATTCGCTGACGCAGCAGCATCTTCGAGAGTCGGTGCCGTGACCGGGACAGATCGGTACGGCAGTCCTCGCGGCACCGCACCAGATCCCTGGCCGCCTCGGTGGCGGCATCTGGCACCGCGACCGGAACGTACTCTCCAAGCCGGAGGACGCGACACAGGAGCGCAGCGTCTCTGGCGTCCGTCTTGACACGATCACCGACCGGACGCGGCAGTTTCGTCGGCGCGGCAACTTCACACCTAACACCGGCCGCGCGGAGCTCTCGGGCAAGTCCGAACCCGGTCGGGCCCGCTTCGTACAGCGCGGCGATCGGTCCTGGGAGCGCCAGGATCCACGTTGCCACCTCGGAGCCGGCGGGGAGGCGTGCGGTGTGCACCTCGCCCGTGAGCTCGTCGGTCGCATGAGCCAGCACAGAGCGGGCATGCACGTCCAAACCAACACTGGTTCGTTCAGGAAACACAGCAGCCTCCAACAGGTTCACAGACCGAGGCGGACGCCCCGCCGTGCCACGAACCGTGCGCTCGAAGTGCGAGGTGCGCAACCCCTTGCAGGCCCGAGACCCTGGGAAGGTCAAGATGGGACGCTCCGCATGCCGGTGCACCGTTGGGCGCGAAAGGTCGCGGCGTTCCTGTGCGGCTGGGTGCCTGCTGCTTCGGATCAGAAGCGGATCGTTGGTGCGGGCGGCTCCGCGGACGGGATCGCCGCGAGCCTTGCCCACTCCTGGGAGGTTCGGAGCGGGTCGGCGGGTGGCGACACCGTCTCCCAGGGGCCTTCATCTTCGACTTGCTCGGGTAGGGACGTGCTCGCGGCGAGCGCCTCGATTGTCAGCGGGGTTGCGTTCACCAGGCTGTCGAGGGCTCGGGATGTTTGTTCGTGCAGTGGTTCGGCGGAGTGGAACCCGACCCGGTCGGGCGCCCAGTCGTAGTGGTTGTCCAGCATCGTTCGCGCCGTGTGCCTGGGCGTCGGGATCTGACCGGCATTCACCCAGACCCGGCTCGCGCCGTGGGTCAGCTCGTCCATCGCGGCCAGGACGTGCCGGCCGACTCGGGTGGCGGCCTGGAGGCCGGAGTGGATCACGGCGACGAGTTGCTCTGGTGAGGTTTCGGCGAACAGGTCGGACGGCTGTTTCCAGTCGCTGCCGCTCCGCAACGCGTCATCCAGGCATCGACGCAGATCGGCGGAGGCGTGACGAGTCTCGGTTGTACGGCCGCCGAGGCGGAGGTGGCTCGGCCAGCGGGCGGCTTCGCGCCAGGACCTTCCGGCAGAGTCGAGAGCGTCGATGGCTGCAGAGCTGTCCGAGATGACGCCGGTCTGGATCGCGCGCTGCATGACGGCGCTGGTGGACGCGCACAGGAGGGCGATGTCTGCCGAGGCGAGTTGGAGCGCGAGCTGGGTCACCGTGCGGGGGCTGGTAATCGTTCTAGTTGCCGCCGTCTCCCATCGGGAGACGGCCCCGTCGATGCCCGGGTCGGTCGGGCCGATGATGCGCCACGCGTGCAGGGCGGTTGATCGGCAGGGCTCGGTGTCGATGCCGGCAAGACGGACGATCTCGTGGTCGGGCGCGCCTCCGGCAGTTTGGAAGCCGTGTTGGGTCCAGCGGCCAGCCCGCCCCAGGGCGGCCTCCAGACTGGCACGGATCTCATCGCCTGCCTGGTTGCGGGTCGCTGGGCTGGTGATGGTCCGGGTGCGCATGGCCTCCGCGGTGCAGCCGATGGTCGCGGTGATGGCCATCAGCCCCGTGCCGGGCGCGGGCAGCGCGTACTCGCCGGGGATGGCGGCCAGAGAGTCGAGCAGGGCTTCGATTCGCCGGTCTCTGACTTCGGGGTGGTGCGGGCGCACGTGGAGGAGTTGCAGGCTGGCGCGCGCCAGGGCGCCCCATTCCTGTCGGACGCGTGGGATCGAGCCAGGGGTCATCGAGGTGGCCTCGAGGTCGTCGAGCCGCGCATCGAGTGCGATCAGTAGGTCGAGAGCGGAGGCGGCCATCTCAGCTCACTGCCTTGGAGAGCCGGTGGAGTTGTTGGGCGAGGGCCGCCAGTTCGGCCCGGCCGTCGAGGCTGAGCAGATCTGCCGCGAGGGCGAGGGCGACGCCCGGTGGGACGACGGTCACGACCGGGGCTCCTTCGGCTCCGAGTTCGCTGACCTGGCTCTGGATCTCCAGACACTCGACTCCGGCGAACAGCGCGACCGGCGATTCCTGCTCGGCGGCGAGCAGTTGGTCGGCGGCTAGGCTCAGGTAGCTGAGCGCCAGGCCGAGGTGGTGCGCGTGCGGCATTCGGGGGTCCAATCTCGGTGCTGTTCCCTTAAGCCGCACTGAGGGCCCGTTCCGGACAGGCCCGGCCGGGACGTTCTGCGCTTGTTCGGCTGTGGAGCCTCGGACCGGGGGATCCGGGGCGGTCGCCATGATCGGAGGAGGTGCTCTCGAGATCACGCTTGACGAACTGACTCGAACGGGTGTTCGAATTGCTGTGTGGAGAGGGATGACCCCAAGAGGTTGCTGCGAGCGCCTCTGAACGCGGTCGGTGCGCCTCCCGGCAAGGATCGGAAGCTGGGCAGGCCCGGTGTGGGTCGGCTCGTCCTCGCCCGCCTGGTCTGGGAGAGCCGCACCTCGATCGTGCCGGCGATCGCGGTGTGGTTCAGTTCGGACCGGATCTGTGTGGAGTGGCGCAGCCACCCCGGCTCGCCCGCCCGGATGACCTGGCTACCACGATCGGACGTGCGACCCCATCTGCTCTACCCCAACCGCCAGTAGGTGGCGCGGCGAGCGACTGGCATTTCAGAAAGGATGCCCGCCGGCGGCACCTAGAGAACATAGTGAACGTGGGTTTGGCAAGGACGTTCACTACATCTGTGGATAACGAAATAGCCCTTGTCCACAGATACTGGTTACACCGTTGGTGACATCGACTTGGTGAGGTTTCGTGGTCTCAGGACTCACGGAAGGAACCGCCATGAGTGTCGCGGAAGCATTCGGCGTCACCGCCGAACAGATCAACGACCTGATCGATACTCACTGGCCCGAATGGGCCGCAGAGGCGCCGGACCTCGAGTTGGTGCCGGCCTCCGACGGACTCTTCGACTGGCTGCGCACGGCCCCGCCCAAGGAGGCTGACCTGGTGCTGCGCGCACTGGCCCGGCTCTCACACGACCAGGCGGGAGCGTCCGCAGAGGCGGGACTGGTGCTGGCGTGGGTGATGATGCCGGCCGCGACCCTGATCGCCCACCAACTCCGCTTCATGAGCGATGCGATCGACGAGCACGTCGCAGCGCAGCTGTGGATCGCCGTCAGGACCTTCCCGTGGTCGACGACCGGCCGGGTCGCAGCGAACCTGAAGCACAACCTGCGCAAGGAGGTCGTCAGGCAACTCACCCCGACCTCCGACCACCTACCGCTGGACGAGTGCCGGCTACCTCCGGCCGTGCGCCACCCGGACGCCATCGAGGAATTGATCGACATCCTCGGCGACGGACTCCAGGCCGAAGTGATCGACCAGGACGACTTCGACTTGCTGATGGCCGTCCTCGACGCCGCTGACGAACTTGAGCCGCCGTCCGGACCTGGAATCGGGATCCTCGGGGATCGGGTCTCGGCCCGGATAGGGGCGCTGCACGGCTGCACGGCACGGACGATCCGACGCCGAATCAAGCGGTCCACCGACGCACTGGGCCAGTTCTCGCAGGAGCAGCAGAGCGCATGAGGGCAACACCAATCCGAGGTACTCGCGTGCCCAACACTTACGTATCGCAATGCACTGGTCAGCGACGAAGGACCGGATTTACCCTCGAAACACCCCCAGGATGTGCCGCAGCCAAGAAAACCACCCGACTCAGTGTCCGAATCCACCCATCCCGAAGGCTTAAGGGGTGGAAGGAGATGCGATCGTGGTTCTGAACAGATTCCCGCTGCCCGTCATTGGGCTGGCTGTGGCCGCACTGGGGCTGGCCGCCTGCACTGCCGAAACACCCGTCGCGACGCCGAGTTCCGGCACCGTATCGGCGACCACCGCCAGCCAAACGACGCCTGCAACCCCGACGGTGACGCCGACCCCGAGCCCAACGCTGGACGCCGACCAGGCAGCCGCACTCGAGGTGGCCAGCAGGTACTCCGCCGCGCTGGCGAAGATTCGCTCGACACCCATCTACAGCGAGCAGGAGATGATCCGCCTGCTCAAACCACTCGCGTACGACGACATGATCCAGGCGAATCTCAACTTCATGGCCACGTGGCGGGCGAGAGGATGGCGAGACAGCGGCACGATCGCGACCCTCAGCGAGGACGCATCGCAGGTCAGCACGTTGGCTTCTGGCGACACGCGTGTGACGGTCACCTTCTGCAGGGACCAGAGCAAGGCAGAAGTCGTCGACGCGAGAGGGAAGCGAGTCACCGCCAAGGCCGCCCAGTTCCCCGACTTCATTCGCAGCACGTATGACCTGCGGCGACTCGACGGAGCGAAGGCCTTCAAGGTCTACGAGATCGGTGGAGAGGAGGTCGACGGATGCGTGTGACACTCCGCGTGCTGGCCGCCGCCCTCGCGGTCCTACTCATCTCGTTTGCCATGGCACCCTCGGCGGACGCCGCTCTATGCCCACCGGGATGTGGCTCCGGTGACCGCGGAGGTCAGGTGTGTCGGGTGTGCGACAAGAGCCCGGGGAAGCCGTCGCCCGGCAAGCCGGGCAAACCGGAGAAGCCTGACTTGCCTGCCTGCCCGCCGTCGAAGGACGCCATTCCTGATGACGGCTCGAACCATCCAGCTGACTGGGTCCGGGTGCGCTGCATGGAGGGCAGCCTGGTGTTGCTGTTCTGGGTGGCGCCGGGCGTGAATCCGGCGCAGCTCGCGCGTTCGCTGCTGGACGAGATGGAGTTGACGCCGATCGACATCGGGATCACGCCGAAGGGCCCTAACGCGCTGGCGCTGGTCGGTCTGCCGGTGTGGTTGTGGGTGGATGATCCGTCGAGTTCGACGTGGGGCCCGAAGACGATCGCGGCGGGCGGGGTGACGATGACCGCCAAGGCCCACAAGGTCGTCTGGGATCTCGGCGACGGCGACAAGGTGTCGTGCGGCAAGGGCACCGAATGGCACTACGGCGTTGGCGAGGAGCCGTCGCCGACCTGCGGCCACACCTACACCGAGCAGGGCCGCTTCACGGTCGAGGCGACCTCCTACTGGACAGCGGACTGGTCGGGCTACGGCCAGTCGGGGTCGTTCGCGTTCGAGTTGACCAGGTCGCAGCGGCTCGATGTCGGTGAGTTGCAGGTGATCGTGACGAGCGGCAGGTAGCCGCGGGAACCAGATCGGAGAGACGGCATGACAGCAGTGTCCGAGAAGCACGTCGATACCGGCGCCATCGCGGTCGAGAACGGCCCGGTTCCGCGATCGCCGAAGTTGTCCCGCCGCCCGTTCCTCGTCGTGGTGGCCGCGGTGCTGATGGTGGCCGGGGCGATGGCGGGCGGCCTGTTGTGGGCGTCGGCGACGGAGGCCGGTGAGGTGGTGGTGGTCCGGCAGGGCGTGGCCCGCGGCACGGTGATCACCGCCCAGGACCTGGGCACGATCCGGGTGGGCGTCGACCCGTCCCTGTCGACCGTGCCCGCCGACCAGCTCGCCTCGCTGGTGGGACGGCGCGCTTCTGCGGATCTGACGGCGGGGACGCTGCTGGCGGCCTCGCAGGTGTCGGAGACGGTGGTGCCGGGTGCGGGTGAGTCTGTGGTGGGGGTGCCGATCAGTCCGGGTCTGATGCCGGTGGAGCCGTTGGCTTCCGGGGATGCGGTGCGGCTGGTCCATTCCGGTGAGCTGCCGTCCGACTCCACTCCGACCGATCCTGTGCCGGCGAAGGTGTTGCGGGTGACGCCGGGTGACACCCAGACCGTGGTGGACGTGATCGTCGGCGCGGACAAGGCGGTGCAGCTGGCGGAGTGGGCGGGGTCGGGCAAGATCGCGCTGGTCCTGGACTCGCGGGCCCGGTGATCTGGTCATGGCCCTGATCTGTGCGGTGTCTGCGTCGGGTTCGCCGGGGGTGACTTCGACGGTGCTGGGGATGGCGTTGTGCTGGCCGCGGCCAGTGCTGCTGGTGGAGGCCGACCCGACGGCCGGGTCGGCGATCCTGGCCGGACGGTTCCGCGGCCTGCAGAGCCACTCCGGGCTGATCGACCTGGTGATGGCAAACCGCAGCGGCGTCCTGGCCGAGGCCCTACCCCGCGTGGTGATGGACGTGCCCGACACGACGGTCTCGATCCTGACCGGCTCCCGCACCCACGCACAGGCGGCCGGGCTGGCGCGGATTTGGGAGCCGCTGCTCGGCGTGCTGCGCGGCATGACGTCGACCGGTGAGGACGTGCTGGTGGATGCCGGCCGGCTCGGCCTGGACGGCTCACCGACTCCGTTGATCGCCGACGCCGACCTGACCCTGATCGTGCTGCGCAGCAACCTTCGTGCTCTCGCGGCGGCGAAGTCGTGGGCCGACAGTCTCGGCGCCGACGCGGTGCCGGGCCACAGCGTCCAGGCGGTGGTGGTCGGCGAGAACCGTCCCTACCGGGCCGCCGATGTGGCCCGCACTCTCGGCCTTCCTGTCCTCGGCACGGTCGCGTGGGATCCGCGCCGGGCCGAGGTGTTCGCCGACGGCGCCGACAAGCCAGTCCCGCGGTTCGGCGGTGCGACCGCGGCGGATCGGGCGTTCGAGGCGTCCGGCTATCTGCGCAGCATCCGCGCCCTGGGTGAGGCCGCACGTAAGGCGGCGACGACCACCGGTGAGGGCTCGTTGCTGAGGGAAATGATCGCCGCCCGGATAGGAGAGGAGGCCCGTCGATGAGCACGGACCCGCTGGATCTGCCGATCTTCACCGACCTCGACGCCGACACCGAGGAGCCCGGTGGACGGGAGGAGGGACGCGTCCGTTCGGCCTTCCGCTACCCCGCACCCGCCGAGACTTCGCCCGCGCCGGCGCCGCCGCTGCGTCTCTTGCGTCCGGCCCCGGCGCAGCTGCCGGCGCCCGTGTCCAGCCGGGTGGTCGGTCTGGTGGTGATCCCGGACGTGGACTGGGAGCTGGTGGCCCGGATGCGCACCGAGGTGGCGCGTCGGCTGGCCGAGCAGATCGGCGAGTCCCGTCCGGACCGGGAGGCGGAGCAGGCCGAGGGGGCGGCGATCATCCGGCAGGTGTTGGAGGAGGACACCGCCGAGGAGATCGTCCGGGTCGGGCAGGCACGGTCGCTGGCCGAGCACGAGGTGCTGGCGAAGGCGGTGTCCGACGCCATGTTCGGGCTGGGCCGGATCCAGCCGCTGGTCGACGACGACCGGGTGGAGAACATCATGATCGCCGGCTTCAACCGGGTGCTCGTCGAACTCGCCGACGGCACCCTGTGGGAGATCCCGGCCATCGCCGAAAGCGATGCCGAACTGGCCGAGCTGCTCGAGCGGCTCGCCAGTCGCTCGGAGAACCCGCGCTCGTTCACCCCGGCCAGCCCGTCCCTGCACCTGGTGCTCCCTGGAGGCGAGCGGCTCGCCGGCGCCCGGGACACCGCCCGGCTGTCGGTGGTGATCCGCCGGCACCGCATACGGAAGGTGTCGCTGGACGACCTAGTCGAGTGGGGCACGATCTCGCCCACCCTGGCCGGGTTCCTCGCCGCCGCCGTGAAGGCCCGCCTGTGCATCGTCGTCTCCGGCGAACAGGGCGCAGGGAAAACCACGACGCTGCGGGCGCTGTGCGCCCAGATCCCGCGGCTGGAGCCGGTGGGCACCTTCGAGTCCGAATACGAACTGTTCCTGCACGAACTGCCCGAGCAGCACGCGATCGTGCATGCCTGGGAGTCCCGGGAGGGCTCGGGTGAGCGGCTGCCGGACGGCCAGCTCGCCGGGTCGCGGACGACGGCACAGCAGATCATCGACAGCTTCCGGTTCAACCTGGGCCGCCAGATCCTCGGCGAGATCCGCGGCGAGGAGGTGTGGAGCATGGTGAAACTGATGGAGTCCGGCTCCGGGTCGATCTCGACCACCCACGCCGGCTCGGCGGAACAGACGATGCGCAAGCTGGTCACCTGCGCCATGGAGGCCGGCCCCCAGGTCTCCCAGGACCTGGCCTCGACCAAACTCGGCGAGACCGTCGACCTCGTCGTCCACATCGCCTGCGACGTCGTCCCCGGCCCCGACGGCTCGGCCGGCCGCAAACACCGCTACGTCCAGGAAGTCCTTGCCGTCTCTCCCGGCGAACGGCCACGCGGCTACGCCACCACCACCGTGTTCGCGCGGGTACCGGGCGCCTGCGCCGTCCCCGACACCATCCCCGAAGAGCTGCGCGGCAAGCTCGCCGCCGCCGGCTTCGACCTGGCCGGCTTCGAAGCCGAAGCCGCCCAGAGCAGGCTGCCATGAACACCCTGCTGGCAGCGCTGGCCGGGGCGATGATCGTCGGCGGCATTCTGCTCGGCATCTACGGGATGATCCCCCGACCCGCCCCGCCACCGCGACCGAAGCGTCCGCCCCGGTCGGGCCGGCTGGTCAGCTGGTGGCGCGGTCTGCCGGCGTGGCAGCGCTGGTCGAGCATCGCCGCCCTTCTGGCCGGGCTGGTGATCATGGTCACTACCGGTTGGGTGATCGCCGTACCGATCCTGCCGGCCGCCGTGCTGGGCCTGCCGGCGCTGTTGATGGTGACCAGTGCGGATCGGCAGATCGCCCGGATGGACGCTATCGCCGAATGGACCCGCAACCTCGCCGGGGTGCTGACCGCCGGGCAGGGCATCGAGGCGGCGATCCAGGCCAGCCTGCGCTCGGCGCCGGACGCGATCCGTCCCGAGGTCGGCCGGCTGATCGGACGGATGCGGTCACGCTGGTCCACCGAACAGGCGCTACGCGCGTACGCCGACGACCTCGACGACGCCACCGGCGACCTCGTCTGCGCGGCGCTCATCCTCGGCGCCGCCCGGCGCGGGGACGGGCTGGCCAGGGTGCTGCACGACCTGGCCGAATCGGTGTCGGCCGACGTCCGTGGCCGCCGGATGATCGAAGCCGACCGGGCCAAACCCCGCGCCTCGGCCCGCATGGTCACCCTGCTGTCCATCGGCGCCCTCGTCTTCTTCGGTCTCGGCGGACGCTTCTTCGCCCCCTACTCCACCCCCCTCGGCCAGGCCATCCTGCTCACCCTCCTCACCTGCTACGGGCTCCTGTTGTGGTGGCTCAGAAGGATGGCCGAGATCCGGCCCGCCTCCCGCTTCCTGGGAGGCCACGCCAACCGGGAAATGAGCCGGCCATGAGCACCCTGCAGCTGTGGATGGTGGCCGGCGGCCTGGTCGGCGCCGGCCTGGCGTGCGTGGTGTGGTGGCTCGTCCCCGCCCACCCCGAACCCGTGCAGGCCCTGGAACGACTCTCCTCACCCGTCCGACGCGCACCCCTCCCCGAACCCGTGCGCGGTCGCGGCGGGCTGGAGGACCGGCTCGGCCTGTGGGCGATGCGGCGGCTGCCCGCCCGGTTGTGGGCGAACGCGCCGCGCCGCGACCTCGCCCTGGTGGGCAAGACGTTGCATGTGTTCTATGGGGAGAAGGTGGTCTTCGTCGCGACCGCCGCCGTCTCGGTGCCGCTGCTGTCGGCGGTGTTCTCGCGCACCTTGCCGATGCCGGTCGCGGTTCCGGCGGGCGCGACTCTGCTGGGCATGTTCCTGGCCTGGTTCCTGCCCGACGGCAACCTGTCCGACGCCACCAAGAAGGCCCGCGTCGAGTTCCGCCGGGCGCTCGGCTCCTACGTCGACCTGGTCGCGCTCGAACGCAACGCTGGCGGCTCCGGGACCCGCCAGGCGCTCGAGAACGCCGCCCGGGTCGGCGACTCCTGGCCGTTCGCCCGCATCGGCGACGCCCTGGCGCGCAGCCGCTACTCCGGCGACACCGCGTGGGATGCGTTGCACGAGCTCGCCGCCGAGCAGGGGCTGGCGGATCTGGACGATCTGGCAGACATCATGCGGCTGGCCGGGGAGGAAGGCTCGCAGGTCGTCGACACGCTGCGCAGCCGGTCGGCGGAAATGCGGCACGCGATCCTCGCCGAGGACCAGGCCCAGGCCAACGTCGTTGGCGAGCGCATGGTCATCCCCTCGATCCTGATGGCGTTCACCTTCGTCGCCATCCTTCTCGTCCCCGCCCTGCTCCGACTTGGAGCCGGCTGACCCACCCCGATGTGAAGAAGATGGAAGGAACCGAAATGACCGAACTGAACCAGACCACAGCCTGGCTGCACGCCGTCTTGTCCAAGGTCCGTGACGAACGCGGCTTCTCGGTGTCGAGCGAGCAGTTGTGGTGGCTCGTCGGGATCGTCGCCATCGTCGGCATCGTGGTCGCAGCCCTCAACGGCTACATCGAAGGCCTCCTCGCCAAGCTCTGAACCCGGCCAAGACGATGCGTTCGGTGATGGAGGGGTCGAGGGAGCGGGGCTCGGTCTCGATCCAGATGGTGCTGCTCATGCCCACCCTGCTGCTGGTGGTGTGGATTGCGCTCGGCGCGGCCATGTACTTCTACGGACGCACCACCGCGCTCGCCGCCGCCCAAGCAGGAGCCACCGCCGGTGCCGCCGAGCACGGCACCACCGCCGACTGCGTCCGCACCGCCACCGACCTCGCCTCCCGCGCTGGCGACTCCCTGGCCGGAATCACCGTCACCTGTCAGATGGGCGCCCAGACGGTCATCGCTGTCGTCACCGGCAACACCCTCAGCCTCGTGCCGGGCTGGGAACCGGCCACCACCCAGTCCGCGACCGTGCCACGAGAGGAGATCTCATGACGTCGAACTGGCGGGACGAGCGCGGCTCGGCGGCCGTGGAGATCACGATGGTCGCCCCCGTGCTGGCGCTGTTCATCCTGCTCATCATCTTGGGCGGACGCCTCGCCCTGGCCCGCCAAGCCGTCCAGTCCGCCGCGTTCGACGCCGCCCGGGCCGCCAGCCTCGCCCGCACCCAGCCCGAAGCCCGAACCGCCTCCGTCAGGATCGCCGCCTCCACCCTGGCCAACCAGAAGCTGCCCTGCGTCAACACCCAGGTCGTCACCGACACCACCGGGTTCGACAAGCCCGTCGGAACTCCGGCCACCGTCACCGTCCGGCTGGTGTGCGACGTCGCGACCGGCGACCTCGGCTTGCCGGGCATCGCTGCGACCGTCCCGGTGGACGCCGAGGCGACCTCGCCGCTCGACGTGTACCGCGAGAGGAAGTGACATGCGAGACCGGTTCAGGGACGAACGCGGTGCCGCCGTCACCGTGTGGACGATCATGGTGATGGCCGCGCTCACCCTGATCGTCGGACTGGCCGTCGACCTGTCCGGCCAGGTCAACCGGATGCGGCTGGCCAGCGACGTCGCCGCCCAGGCCGCCCGCACCGCCGGCCAACAACTCGACGCCGACACCTACACCGCCACCGGCGGAGACGTCGAGGTCGCCGCCGCCCGCGCCAAGGCCGCCGCCATCAACTACGCCAAAGCCTCCGGCATGACCGCCACCGCCCGTATCGAATCCGGCACCGACCTCGTCGTCGACGTCACCACCGGCTACGAACCCGTGTTCCTGTCCGCGTTCGGCATCGGCACCCAACACGTCACCGCCACCGCCCGCGTCCGGGTCGTGAAAGCCCTCGAAGGGAAGGAACACCGATGACCAGACTCCGCGGCCTCGCCGCGCTGCTCGGCCTCGCCGCCATCGTCATCGGCATGCCCGCCCTCCTCATCGCGGCCGCCCCGATTGGCGCGGTCAGCATCACCTGGACCCCGGACGGCATCTGGCATGCACTCGCCACCCCCGACAACGGCACCATCGCCCTCGCCCTGTTCAAGCTGGTCGGCTGGATCGCCTGGGCCATCCTCACCGTCGCCGTCCTCCTCGAACTCGCTGCACTCATCCGCCGCACCCCCGTCCCGAAGCTGCCCGGGCTCGCCGTCCCGCAACTGGTCGCACGCCGACTCGTCGCGACCGCGGCCGTGCTGTTCATCGCCACCTCGACCGCCTCGGTCGGCGACCTGACCACCGCCCCCGTCGCGCAGGCCGCCGGAGTCCCGCAACAACCCGTCCCGGCCCACGCGATGCCCGCCCATCCCCAACCGGCCGAAGTCCACGAGAAGGCTGCGAAGGCGCGCACCTACACCGTGAAGAAGGGCGACACTCTCTCGGAGATCGCGCTCGAGCAGACCGGCCACGCCCGCAACTACCCCAAGCTGTTCCGGGCCTCTACCCACACCGTCCAGCCGGGCGGACGGCGGCTCACCGATCCCGACGAGATCGACGTCGGCTGGAAGATCACCATCCCAGCCCAGCACGACAAGCACACCAAGCCGACGAACGATCGGCCGACCAAGACAGCCGAGACGCCCAAGCCCACCCAGGTGAAGACACCTGCGCAGGAGCGGCAACCGAGCACCCCAGATCCCCAGCCGAGCACACCGGCCAGCACCCGAACCGCGCCCGCGGCGGCCCAGCCGACCCCGTCCGCCACGGCCGAGTCGACCGACGACGGCCCGGTGGCTGCGGACGCTCCGCCGTGGCTGCTCACCGGCCTCGCCAGCGCTGGGGCGCTGCTGGCCGGTGCCATGTGGCTGGTCCTGGCTCGGCGCCGCGAGGCCCAGTTCCGCAGCCGACGAGCCGGACGGATGATCGCCCCGCCGCCCGCGGCCACCATCCCGGTCGAGAAGACCCTGATCCGGGAAGGCTCGGTCACCGGCGCCACCGTGGTGTTCATCGACGAAATGCTGCGCCGCACCACCGCCGCCCTCACCAACGCCGGCCAGCCCGTGCCCGTCCTGATGGGCGTCGACGCCCACGCCGACCACCTCACCCTCCGATTAGCCGGCCCCGCAGACCTGCCCGCGGTATGGACCTGCATGGACGGTGACGCCCGGCAGGTGTGGCGCATCCCGGCCGATGCTGACCTCGACCAGGCCGGACCGCTCAACCCGGACGGTGCCCCACCGTGGCCGCAACTCGTGACGCTCGGGCGCGACAAGGCCGGGTGGCGGCTGGTCAACCTCGAAGCGTTCGGGGTCGCGAGCCTCACCGGCGACCCCGGGAACTGCGTCGACCTGGCCCGCTACCTGGTCAGTGAACTCGCCATCTCACCCTGGGCCCGCGACGTCCAGGTCGACTGCCTCGCCGTCTGTCCGGAAATGCCCGACCTGGCACCCGACCGCGTCCACCACCAAGACGACCCCGCCGTGATCCCCGAACGTGTCAGCACCGCCGTCGCCACCGCCGAACGGCTTACTAGTGGAGCGTGTCGTTAGTTCTTGAACGGTTGGGTGTTGGGATGATGGGGCATGGCGAATCGTCCTGCTCCGGCGCTGGTCTTGCGTGAGGGTGATCGGGAGGAACTGGCGCGGATCACGCGATCGTCGAGTGTGCGTGCGGGTTTGGCGCAACGGGCGCGGATCGTGCTGGCCGCGGCGGACGGGGAGGCCAACGAGCGGATCGCCGACCGCGTCGGGGTGTCGAAGGTGACCGTGCTGCAGTGGCGGAGCCGGTACGCCGAGCACGGCTTGGAAGGCTTGGGTGACCAGGCGCGTAGCGGCCGGCCGCGGACGATCGATCACCGCCGGATCGTCGCCACGACGTTGAGGCCCCCGCCGAGGAAGTACGGAGTGACGCACTGGTCGAGCCGGCTGCTCGGACAGCATCTGGGGATCGGGAACAAGACGGTGGCGACCGCGTGGCGGGAGTACGGGGTGCAGCCGTGGCGGTCGGAGACGTTCAAGTTCTCCACCGACCCCGAACTGGTGGCGAAGGTCACCGACGTCGTCGGGTTGTATCTGGCGCCGCCGGAGGACGCGATCGTGCTGTGTGTCGATGAGAAGTCGCAGATCCAGGCGTTGGATCGGACCCAGAAGATGCTGCCGATGCAGCCCGGACGACCGGAGCGGCGTACCCACGACTACCGCCGGCACGGCACCACCACGTTGTTCGCCGCACTGGAGATCGCCACCGGCAAGGTCACCGGAGCCTGCAAGCCCCGGCACCGGCACCAGGAGTTCCTGGCATTCCTCAAGCAGGTCGCCCGGGCCTACCCCGACGGCGAACTGCACCTGGTGATGGACAACTACGCCGCCCACAAACGCGTCGAGGTTCGGGACTGGCTGGCAGCGAACCCGCGCATCCAGGTGCACTTCACCCCCACCTCCGGGTCGTGGCTCAACCTGGTCGAGGTGTGGTTCGGGATCATCGAACGCCAAGCCATCCACCGCGGCACCTTCGGCTCGGTCAAAGACCTCAACGCCAAGATCCGCGCCTTCGTCACCGGCTGGAACGACCGCTGCCACCCATTCGTGTGGACCAAAACCGCCGCCGACGTCCTTAAGAAAGCCAACCGTCAGCAGACTTCAAACACGGGCCACTAGCGTCCATCCGACAACCCTCGAAACCGCCCGCGTCACCCACGCCGACGAAGACCTGTGGCACAGCCGACTCCTCCTCAGCGGTGCGACTGACGTCGAACACCTCGACGTCCTCACCCGCCTCGTCACCGATCAGAAAGGACGCACCGGCACCGCCGTACTCATCCTCACCGCCGACCAGCCGGCCACCGGCCTGGAGATCAAGCTCACCGACAACGGACGCGTCCAGGTGCCGCTCCTCGGCCTGGACCTGGTCGCCAACGGCCTCACCGAGGACGAAGCCCGCGGCTGCATCGCCCTCATCGACGCCGGACGCAACCTCGACGACATCGAGATGCCCGTGGTCGACGACCCCGACGGCGAGGAGTGGGAGCAGTTCTGCAACCAGGCCGGCGCCATCCGCCCCGACAAGACCGTCCCCCGCGACAGCGAGGACCCTGAGGCGACCTCCGTGCTGCCCGAACCCGACCGGGTCTATGTGACCGAGACCGCGAACACCGCCGAGGACCTGGCTGCAATCGCCCCGAAGGTGCCCGTCGTGGTCGCCGAGCAGATCGAGGCCGCCGACCCCACTCTGGACGCCGACCTGGCCGATTGGTGGGCTGACTCGTGCGTCCGGCCGCGCCTGCGCGTGCTGGGCCCGATCAAGGTCCGCATCGGCGTCGGCGGCAACGCGCAGGCGGCGACCAACCGGAGACCGGCCTGCAACAACGCCGTCACCTACCTGTCCACGCGACTCCGCGGCGCCACCACCCAGGAAGTAGCCGACGCCCTGACCATCACCGACGACCGCGTCCGCCAGGACATGTCCATCGTCCGGGCCTGGCTCGGCGACAACCCGCGCACCGGCAGGAAGTTCCTCCCCGGTGCCACCGAACACCCGCTCGCCGTCGAACGCGGCGTCGGGCTCTACCTCATCGAAGACCTGCTGTGCGACGCCGACCTGTTCAAACGCCTCCGCCTGAGAGGCGAAGCCCGCGGACCCGAAGGCGTCAACGACCTACGCACCGCGCTTCGGCTGGTCAACGGTGCCCCGTACGACGGACTCCGCACCCGCGGCACCGTCTGGCTCGCCGCCAACGCGGTCGATCACGACCTGCTGTGCAGCATCATCGACACCGCCCATATCGTCTCCACCATCGCCATCCAGACCGGCGACCTCCAAGGCGCCCGCGCAGCCGCCGAGTTGGCCGTCCTCATCGCCCCAACCGATGCCAACCTGCAGATGGACCTCGCCAAGATCGCGGAAAGGACCGGTGACGAGGCCAAGGCAGCCGCCATCGCCAGAAACGTCCTCGGCTGGCGCGATGCCGCCGGCGACCAGGTCGACCTGTCACACCGCAACGACGCGATCCTGGCCACGCACCGCTGGCTCCAACGTGCCCTCCATGCCGGCTGACTGCGCCCCCTGCATGGGTGACCCCTCCGTCCCGGGGGCCCCTCAAACGGAAGGATGGTCCGCTTCAAACCGTCGGCCAAGGCAGGTGGATGTGGGGCTTGTCTAAAGGCGATCCAAGACTTCAGCAGCTAGGGGGGTGAACGGCCGCCAATCATCGAACTTCGCGCGGTGAGCGTCTTCGCCCAGAACGAGGACGCTCACCAGCCTGTCTCGCACGGAAGCCCAAAGCTGCCTCGGGAGCACCTGATGTTCTCGCAGACACTCTGCGATTGACAGGTTTTGGTACGGAAGCATCTGAGGTAGGACCGTCTCTGGGTCGCGGGAGTAGGCGCCGAGGACGCCTTGGAGGCGCCTTACGAGATCGGGGAAGATCGCCCAGAATTCCGACGTTGCTTGACCCACAGATTCAGATGGTGGGGCATCGCGCTGGCCGCGCGCGAGAGCCAGCACTCTGCTGGCGGCGACGACTGGAACGGCCCGGCCGAAAGGTGTGTTCGAAGCGGAGCCACCTTCATGAGTTCGCCACGACCTGTAGGCCACCCGCTCGAGTTCCGGGTCCCTGCCCAAGAACTTGACCCAGGCAATTGCGGCCTGAGTAACGCCTCTGGCTCGGATCGCGTCAAGATCCTTCATGAGTGGACCTTCCCGGATCAGGTCGAGGGCCACGAGGCGGCCCAGATGAGGTGGCTGCATCTTGAAGCGTGCCTCCCGGACCAACTCTGCGACGTCCAGAGCGCGCTCGAGCCCGAGTGTCAATGCGGTATCGAGAGCATCACAGGCGGTGGCTGCGTCGGTCTGAGCAAACCGAACGAAGATGCTGAGCGCATCGTCGAACTCCATTGCGGCCAGGTGATCGTGCGCGATCTTCAACTGCTGTCTCTGCTCTTCTGTGGTCACCTGCTTCGACCCGACGGTGCCTGCCTTGGGGGAGATCGGCGCGGGCGGTGCGGTCGCTGGCGCCTCGAACTCGACATCGAGTGACCTTGCGAGGTCGGCGGCGAAGTCCGTCTCACCGAGGTACTCGGAGGCGGTCCGCACGCCGAGGAAGTTGTCCCGCTCCGTATGACGAGCCCGTTTGCGTGCTTGCGTTGACTGATCCGTCGACACCGGGGCGGTGCCACTGGGGAGGCTCTCCTGCGGGTTGTTGGAGCCCTGCGAGGCCTCGTCGTTCCGTGGCCACGGTCGGGTCGAGTGCACGACTGCTTCGTCCTGGTCATCCGTCCCGATCGTCAACTCGCTGCCGTGGACAGCAACGAAGAGAGCGGGTCGGTAGAGGGGTGGGACGATGAAATCCCCCTCGATAAGGCGGAGCAGGCCAGCGTTTCGAAGGGTCTCCACGGCAGTGTCGAGATCTGAGCCCGCCAAACCGAACCGACCGCTGAGGTCGTCGCGCGTGAATCGTACGGTCCGACCTCTGAGTTTCTCGGCCCACGCGCGAGCAGCGGGGCTTTCTGCAAACACGGTGTCCTCAAGCCTAGCGGTCGACACCTGCTCGTATCCGGCGTGCAGGGAACTCTCGGGGAGCAACCCCCGTTCGCGAGAGAAATGCGCTCCGCGACGAGCCAGATCCATTGCATGATAGCGCGACGCTCGCAATAGCGTGAGTAGGTTGCGCGGGTTCAATGCACGTGTAGAATCGGGGGTGACGAGCAGCAACCAAACAAGCGAATCAGTCTTTCCCATGTGGCGAGGCAGGACACCTCGACAAATCTGACGGACGTCTAGACTCGGATGGATGGAGCCCCCAGTCCACGTGTCCAGAACTTCAGCAGCCAAGATTCTCAGCTTAAGCAAATTCAGCACGCTGTCAGAGTCCCAGGTGAGCCTCAGGGTTCGAATGTGTGAGAGATTAGCAAATCCTGCATCCTGAGTCACGCGTTGCATTACATCGTATCGGAGAAATAGCTTCGTCGAAAGAGAGCGACTGTAGCTAGCCAGGTCTAGATGGGCCCTGAGAAGACCTCGAAGGGCTGCGGCCTCGAGAGTCCGATCCTCAGAGAATGCCTCGTCGAGCCGATCGAAGACTACCCAGCACCGGCGGTGCCGCTCCTCGTAGAACTCGGCGAGAAGTTCAACGAGATCCTCAACCCCTTCGATATCCCTCGTCGCCGACGCGCTCTGCTTCTGCTCCAAGCGGGCAGATCCCGTGAACTGCGGTTGACCTGTGGCGTCCAGACTTACGGTAGCCTCGATTGTTGGGCGAAAGGAATCCAAGACCTTCCTAAATAAGCCTCGGTTTGCAGCGCCCGGGTCGAGAAGACCGGCCGACTCCAGGATTTCTCGAATGCCGCGAACCGCGTCGCTGTGTCCAGCGTAGTTGAGAACCACGTGATTTCCGATGAGACAAGCAATGTAGGTCAGGAAGAAATCGCGCTGAGTCCTGTCATCCGCGGGTATGTTGGCCCCGGCCATTCGCTTGAATAGTAACGTGCCGCGCAAATTGAAAGCCGGGATAATGTCCGTGCTTGCCAGTTCGGGAATCTCCGCCTCCGGATCGCACACGAAGCGTGCAATCGCGCTTTTTCCCGACCCCTTCGGCCCCAATACTAGATCCACCTCGTCGTTGACCACGGCGTAATAGGAGGACGTTCGAAGAAACACCCGATCAAGATCGTCCTCGAGTTCAGCAACATCACCCCCGAAGGTGAGTCGCGTCAGGAGTTCTACCGTGACTTGAGCATCCATTGACCGTTCCTGAGTTGGTGAACGAGTTGGGTGGATCGTACTGCGACCGACGCGCGGGCGTCCCCTGCTCTTGAGAACACGTCGGGTGCGGTGTCATGGCTGCGCGCGTCGCTCAACTCCGCATCCGATTCGACGTGGAAAGGGGCGGGGCACTGCACTTCCGATGCCTGCGTGCCGGGTGGCAGTCGGGAACGAGCGCTCCGCCTCATGCCCGAAACGATGACTCCGGTTGAAGCCGCAGGGAAAACGGGCAAGGTCCGCTGTCCGGAACCACTGGGTCAGCTGGCTTAAGGGGGTGAACCCGAGAGGACGGTGGAGGCATGAGTGTGGATCGCGACGCTGTCGCCCGCCTGTTCGACCAGATCGACCGTGAGCAGCATGTGGTCGACCGGCACGCCGCGAGTGCCTTGCGGTTGCAGGCGATCCAGGAGGCGAAGCAGGAACTGGCGTCGATGGATGGCGCGACGCCGAGGCGGGCCGTGGCCCGGCGGTACCCCGCGTTGGCGGTCGGCGCATGAACGGCGTCGTCGCGGTAGACGAACTGACTCGGGCTTACCGCGCGGCGACGCTCGGCGAGTTCCGCGGGGGCGGCCGTCGCGCCGGCCGTTCCGCCGAGGTCGACGCCGAGTGGCGTCCGACCGAAGACGAGCGGACCGTGGCCGTGGTCGGCTGCCTGGGCGGCGCTGGCGCTTCGACGGTTGCGCTCGGCCTCGCCTCGGCCACTGACGATGCCCGTGTCGTTGAGTGCTGCACGGTCGCGGCGTCCGGATTGGCGGGTGCCAGCTCGGCTGAACTCGGGTCCACACCAAATGGGTGGGTGCAGGGTTCCCGCGGGTCGGTCTTGCTGGAGCGGCGCGGTGAGCGGATCGAGGGCCCGGGGCACTGCCCGATCCCGAGCCCGACTACCAGATCGCTCACGGTCCTGGACTGTGGCTGGGACGTCGATCTCCTGGTAGGCGAGGTTGGCTGGCTGGGTGCCGTGGTCCGGGAGGCGCCGGCTGTTGTGGCGGTGACCCGCCCCACGCTGCCGGGGATGCGGCGGCTGGATGCTGCGGTCGGTCTGCTCGGCCTGGATCGGGTCTGCGCAGTCGTGGTCGGTGTGGAGAGGCGCTGGCCGCGTCCGGTCGAGCAGGCGCTGGGACCGTCCGGGCGGGCGCTGCGCGCGGAGGGTCGGCTGATTGGTCTGCCTCACTATTCGACCTTGGCGATGGAAGGGCTGACTCCTGAGCCCCTTCCCGCCCCTGTTCTCGCGGGCTGTTCAGCTCTGCTCACCCTGATGGAAGGAAACCTCCGATGACCTCTCTCGCTGTGGCCGCGTCGATTCTGGTGGGCGCAATCGTCCGGCTGATCATCCCGTTGAAGGTGTGCCCGAAGGCGCCGCCTGGGGCCCAGAAGTACGCCGACGACGTGATGGGTTACGTGCTCTGGGGTGTGGGGATCGTGTTCTTCCTCGGCCTGGTGATCGCCATCGCGGCCCTCGTGGCGGGCCGGATCGTGAACATGCCGCACGCCACGAAGATGGGCATCGTCGGCATCGTCATGGTGATCGTCGCCGCGATCGCCTACGTCGTCGCTCCGGGCATCGTCGACGGCATCCTCGGCAACGGCTGCATCTGAGACCGCCATGCTCCGCACCCGCAACCGAACCCCGCGAACAGTGGTCGAGATCGCGCCGTGGAGCCGAACCCGACTCCTCGCACTGCTCGGCGGACTCGTCGTGACCGTCGTCCTCACTCTCGTGGGCGGAGGACTGGCCAGCTGGCACGCCACCATGGGCGCCCGCCCCACTGTCGTCACGACCGAGGAACCGGCAACAGCGCCAGTGGACGCACGTCCGAGTCGGGACGAGATCGCCGCCGCGGCGATGGCGTCGGTCGATCCGCAAGCGGCGTTCCATCCCGACCCCGCGACCGTGACTGGTGGCTCGATCGTGGTGCCGCAGCCGACGGTTCTGGACGGGCCGGCTGGTGTTCCGTCCGGGTTCCCTCACACGTACGAGGGAGCGGTCGGGCAGTGGGCCGCGATCGTCCAGACCGTTCTGGAGTCGATGAGCCTGCCCCGCACCCGCGAGATCAACGCCACGTGGGTCCGTCCGGGCGGGCCGTGGTTCGAGCAGTGGACGCTCACCCGAAACGTCACCTCGTTTCTCACTGCTGCCCGGCAGGGCGGGGACGAGAAGGACCTCACCACCGTGGTCTCGGCCACCCCGGCGGCCGGGCTGGTCAAGGGCGGCGACGGGCCGGACTGGACGGTCGTCTGCGTGCTGCTGGACGTGCAGGCCTGGATCAAGACCGAGTCCCGGATGGGCTACGGGCTCTGCTCCCGGATGGAGTGGACGGACGGCCACTGGCAGGTAGCCACCGGCGCCGAACCGGCACTGGCACCGTCCGCATGGCCTGGTTCGAACGCCGGAGTCGCTGCGGGCTGGCTGACCTGGCGTGAGGACGGGGTGCGCTGATGCCGTGGGATCCGTTCAGCCATTTGGGTTCGGTCGCAGCCCAGATCGTCACCGACGCCTGGACCGCCGCCTGGCTGAGTGTCTGGAACGCCGGGTTGTGGGTGCTGCGGCTGGTGCTGTCGTGGATGGACGCCTGGCTCACCCCGGACCTGTCCGCCGACGGCCCGGCGCACGACCTGTACCAGGTCACCTTCTGGATCGCCGCGGTGATGGTGCTGGTCATGTTCATGGTCCAGCTCGGTATCGCCGCCGGACGCCACGACGGCAAGGGGCTGGCCCGGGCCGGGATCGGGATGGGCCAGTTCCTGGTCGTGACCGGCGGCTGGATCGCCTACACCGTCGCCATCACCACCGCCGCAGGCGGGCTGACCCGGGGGGTGATGGAACAGGTGATGGGTGTCACCTCGTGGAACTCGTGGGAGCCCTGGACGACGTTCGACGTCAAGCAGGTCACCGACGCCGGCTTGGCGACCGTGCTGGGCCTGATGGGGCTGCTGATGTGGATCGCCGCGATCGGACACCTGCTGGTGATCCTGGCCCGGGACGCGGCGCTGATGGTGCTGGTCGCGACCGGCCCGATCACCGCGGCCGGGCTGGTGAACGAGGGCACCCGGGCCTGGTTCTGGAAGGCGTTCCGCTGGTTCCATGTGGCCGCATTCACCCCGCTCCTCGTCGTCATCGTGACCGGGGTCGGCATGAAGTTCGCCACTGGCGCCGCCTCGGGGAAGGCCGGGTCGATGGAATCCTCCATCGGTACGGCATTACCGGCGATCATCCTGATCTGTATCGCGGTGGTGTGCCCGGTCGCCCTGTTCAAGCTGCTCGCCTTCGTCGATCCGGGCACCGCGTCCGGAGCGTCGATGCGGGCCGGGCTAGCCGCGATGGGCGGCGTCCAGGGCCTGTTGCGCGGCAATCCGGCCGCAGGCGCGGACGGCACCGCCACCCAGACCGCAGGCAGCCAGTCCGCCGGCGAGGCGAGCGCGGACGCCGCCACCACCACCCGGGTCACCAGCGCGGTCCAGCAGGGCGCGGGCTTCTTCGGCCCGGTCGGGGCCGGACTGGCCGCGAGCATCGGGGCGATCACCACCGTCGGGACCGTCGGCACCTCGGTGTTCACCGACCTGACCAACCAGGAAGGCGTCGGCCACAACACCTACCAGCCCGACTACCAGGGCGGTCGCGGCGATGGCGCGGCACGCGCCAACCGCGAAGCCAACGCCACCGACGACCAGCCACCGGAGGCCGAACCCACACCCACCGGCGGCGAGCCACCCGTACCCAGTCCTCTCAGCGACCAACCGATCGACGGCGGCCCGGCTGCAGGCGGGACGGACCAGGCGCTCACTTCCCGTACCGGAACTGCCGGTGCTGGTGGGGCGGGTGCGGAGGCGGCCGATGTCGCCGTGGTGGCGCTGTAAGCAAGAGAAGGAGACGATCGTGGCAACGGTGTATGCCGACTACACGCGGGACCGCACCGGCCTGTTCTTCGGCCTGTCCGGCGGCCAACTCATCACCCTCGTCGTTGCCGGTGCGCCCGCCCTGTGGGCCTTCCAGCGGCAGGAGTGGGCGGCGGTCGTCGGGCTCGTCCTGGCCTGGCTGGTCGTGCTCGCGCTGGTCGCGATCCCCATCCGGGGACGCTCGGCGACAGGCTGGCTGGTCGCCTCCGCCGCACACCTTGTCGGGATGACGCTGCGCTGGTCCCGCTGGCGCTCCAAGGCCGCGACCGGACGCGGCGAGGACCTGGCCGAGCCGGACCTGCCCGGGGTGGTGGCCGGGATCAGCGTCCACGACGGGCCGCCGCAGGGTCCGACGAACACCCGGGTCGCGATCATCCAGGACCACCCCAACCGGCTCTGGGCGGCCACCGCCGCCATCACCCACCCCGGCCTGGCGCTGGCCGACAGCACCGAACGCGACGCCCAGGCCCGCGGCCTCACCACCTTGCTCAACGCCTGCGCCCGCACCGAACTCATCTCCGAGGTGCTGTTCCTGGTCCGCTCGGTCCCCGAGGACGGCGCCGAACGCGACCAGTGGCTCACCCGCCACCAACCCGCCACCGCACCCGCCCTCGCCAGAGCCGTCAACGAGCAGTTGGCGGCCACGCTGTCGCAGGCGTCGGTGCGGACGGAGGCGTTCTGCACGATCGTGGTGCCCGAAGACCGGCTGGCCCGGGAAGCCAGGGAGTTCGGCCGAGGCGTGGACGCCCGGGCGCGGGCGATGGCGATGCTGATGGCCGAGGTCGAGGCCCAGCTGCGAACCGGCATGCGGATCGGTACCGTCACCTGGCTCACCTCACCCCAGCTCGCCGTCGCGGTCCGGACCGGGTTCGCGCCCGGTGACCGGGCCGGGATCGTCGACGCGCTCGCCGCCCGCGACACCGGTGCGGACGTGAACGCCGAGGTGCCGTGGTCGCAGGCCGGCCCGTCCGGGGCAGACCTGACGGTGCGGCACTACAGCCATGACGCGTGGCATTCGACCTCGGCGACGTTGAAGCTGCCCGCGAGGGGTGCGGTGTTGGGGGCGTTGGCGCCGGTGCTGGTGCCGACCGAGCCGGGGGAGCGCCGCTCGATGGCGGTCGTGTTCCCGATCCTGGCCCAGTCGGTGGCCGACCGTCAGACCCAGAACGCCGAATGGTCGGCCGACATGGCCGAAACCCTGCGCAGCCGGGCCGGGGTGAAGACCCGCGCCAAGGACCAGACCGTGATCGCCCGCACCCGCGGCCTGGACGCGAAACTCGCCACCGGCAACGCCCTGATCCGGCCGTACGCCGTCGCCTGCGTCACCGTGCCGCGGACATTGCGGATCGCCGAGTTCGGACGCCGCCTCGACGCGTCCATCCGCCGGGCCGGGTTCGCCCCGTTGCGGCTGGACCTAGCCCAGGACGCCGGGTTCGCCGCCGCGAACCTGCCGCTCGGGATCGGGCTGGACCGGAAGGCCGACCAGTGAACCGCCGCCACACCCCACCGGCCGGACGCGGGATCGGCCGGCTGCTCGCCGACTTCGGCCACGACCTGCCCACCGTCACCACACCCGAACCTCCCCTGCGGGAGGCGCGGCTATTCCTGCCGGTGCCGCGCCGCGGCCACCGGCGGCCCGATCGGGGTTGGTCGCCGGCGTCCGCGCCGGTGTCGGTGTGGCGGATGGCGTCGGATCAGGCGCCGGTGTTGTGGCCGTTTGTGACCAGTCCGGGGCTGCCGCCGCGCGGCGCGCAGATGGGGATCGACTTCTTCTCCCGGGCCAGCTTCTACGCCGACCCGAACGGTTGGGTCCTCGACCCCACGGTGCCGGTGTCCAATCCGAACATGTTCACGTTCGGGAAACCCGGCATGGGCAAGAGCGCGACGGCGAAGGCGTTCGTGCTGCGGATGCTCGGCTTCGGCTACAAGGCGCTGATCCTGGGCGACCCCAAGGACGAGTACGAGTCCCTGTGCCGCAGCCTCGGCGTGCAGCCGATCGCGATCGGCCAGGGGCTGGCGGCCCGGATCAACCCGCTCGAGTTCGGACCCCTGGGCCACGGCTGGGACTCCCTCGGTGCGACGGAGGTGCAGCGGCGGTCGGCGATCGTGTTCGCCCGTTGGCTTACGCTGATCCGCGGCCTGGTCGGCTCGGCGAAGATCGGCCAATCCCCGGTGCCGTTCGGCCCGTCGGAGGAGACCGCGGTCGACGCCGCCCTCAAACTCCTCACCGGACAGACGAGCGGCAACACGAGGCTGGTAGAGACCACCATCCCGGCCTTGTGGCACCTGCTCGACGAACCGCCCGAACAGCTGGTCGCCACTTGCCGCTACGCCTCCACCCGTCACTTCCTCGACTCGACCCGGCTCCTGCGGGACGCGCTCGGCCAACTGGTCGGCGGCAGCCTCAAAGGCCTGTTCGACGACCACACCACCATCGCACTCGACTGGGGCGCACCCATCCAGTCCTTGTCGCTGTCCCGGCTGGAAGCCCTCGGCGACGAGGCGGTCGGGATGGCGCTGCTGTGCCTCAACAGCTGGGGGCGGGCGATGCGCGAAACCGCCGCCCCCGGGGACTTGCGGATCGTGGTGCGCGACGAGTCGTGGAAGCAGTTGCGGCTCGGCGTCGACGCGGTGAAGAGCTTCGACGCCGACCTGCGGTTGTCCCGCCGGGACGGGGACATCCAGTTCGCGCTGGCGCACAAGCCGTCCGACCTGGTCAGCGTCGGTGACGCCGGCTCCCAGGCCGCCGCGATCGCCAAGGACATGCTGCACCTGGCCGACACCAAGATCCTCCACGGCCAAGACCAGGCGGTCGCCGAGGAACTCCGCGTCCTGCTCGGCCTGCCCGACATCGCCGTCGACCTCGTCACCGATTGGTGCCGCCAAGCCCCCGGACGCGCGTTGTGGCTTGTCGGAGAACAATTGTTCAAAGTGCTCACGGTGCTGGCGCCCGTGGAGCGGCGGCTGGTCTGGACGAACTCCGCCCTGGAAACGGCCGGTCAGCCATGAGGTGGGGACTCGGCCTGCTGGCGCTGATCCTGATCGTATTCGGCGCGGTCCCGATCGGCATCCTCACCATGGCCACGGTCGTCGTCGCGCCCGCGGTCGCCGAACAGATCCGGCTCGACCCATGCAGCGCCTACGACACCGACACCACCACGGCACTCGCCGCGACCACCGGGCAGTTCAGCCTGCCGAAGTGGGGGACGCCCCGCTACCAGTCGCTGACCAGCCCCGCCCAGACCATCCCCACCCGAATCAAGGCGCTCTACGTGGCTGCCGGGAACCGGTACCGGGTGCCGTGGGAGCTGCTGGCCGGGATCGGGATGGCAGAGACCCGCCACGGCCGCAACAACCACACCAGCACGGCGGGGGCGCAGGGGTTGATGCAGTTCATGCCCGGTACCTTCGCCGCCTACGGAGTGGACGGGGACGGCGACGGACGCCGCGACATCCACTCCGATGCAGACTCGATCTACTCCGCGGCGAACTACCTGGTCCGCTCCGGTGTCCGTACCGGGCAGGTCGGGGTGATCCGGGCCCTATGGGCGTACAACCGCAGCATCTCCTACCGCAACGACGTCCTGTTCTATGCCTGGAGCTACGCCGGCAAAGCCGGGGCCGTGATCGAGGCGGGCGATCCGTCCGAGTGCTTCGGGCTCGGCGGCGACCTCCCCGGCTACGACGACACCTGCCCACCCTCAGGCTCGGCCGCCGAACACGGCCTGCGCACCACCGCGCTGCACGGACTGCGCTGCATCAAGCAGGCGTTCCCGGCGATCACGTCCATCGGCGGACGCCGGACGGCATCGTCGCCGACGTGCCGCTTCTCCGACCACTGCGCCGGTCTCGCCGTCGACCTCATGATCCCCAAGTGGTCCAGCCGCGCCGGCAACGCGTACGGCTGGCGGGTCGCCCACTGGGTCCAGGCCCACGCCACGGCGCTGCGGGTGAAGTTCATCATCTGGGACGTCCGCAAATGGAACCCGTCGGCCAACAACGCCTGGCGGCCCTACCGGCACCCGTACGGCAACTCCAACCCCACCCTCGCGCACAAGAACCACGTCCACGTCAGCTTCTACGCCGGAGGAGACCCGCGATGACCATGCTTCAGGCCGACCGCCGCCGCGACCCCTACCCGTTCACCTGGGAGATCCCCGTCGGCATCCTCACCGGCTGGCTGCTGCTCGCCAGCCTCGGCGTCCACGCCGCACGCGCCATCGCCAACGCGACCGCCGGCGCCGGCTGGACCTGGCCCGAAGGCAAGAACCTGGTCACCAGCCTGCCCCGCGTCCTCGCCGGCGACCCCGCCGCCGGCCTCACCCTCCACCACCCCGCCGCCGGGACCGCCGCCCTGTACGGCTGGATGATCACCGTCCAGGGCCTGCTGCTGGCCGTCACCATCGCCGCCACCGTGTGGGGGCTACGCCGGGGGGGGCCCAGCCGGATGCACGGCATGGCCAGCGCCGCGGAGGCCGAACAGATCCTCGGGATCAGCCGGCTGCGTCGGGTCGCCCCGATCATCCGGCCCGACCTCACCGGATCCGCCACGAACGAAGGACGCCACGATGGCTACCACCCCACCCCCTGACCAGCGCCCGAACCCCGCCGATCGGACGGTGCCGTCGTCTGCGCCGGAGGAGGAGGTGTGGGAGACCGTCCGGCCGATCCGCCCCAACTCCCGGTTTCAAGCGATTCGGCTGGCGGCTGTCCCGCCGCTGGCCCGGCATTTGAACCCCACCCCAACCCCGTGAAGGAGACCCTGCGATGAGCGAACACGACATCCCCCGCCTGCAGATGCACCACCCCGGCGAGGTCGCCGAACTGATCCCCTACCTGGTCGGGTTCACCCCTGAGGAGTCCCTGGTCGTGATCGTCACCCGGAACAACCGGGTCGAAGTCACCGCCCGGGCCGACCTCGACGACATCCGCGCCCCCGGGGCAGCGGAGGACCTGCTCGACCGGGTCTGGGACCGGTTCCCCGACGCCGACGCGTTCCTGGTCGCCTACACCGAAGACCATCCCGCCGGCTGGGACATGCTGCACCGGGCCGACGCCCACCTGTCCGGCCACGCCGACCGGCAAACCATGCTCGTCGACCACGACACCTGGGAACTCGCCGACGGCGAAACCGGCACCATCAACCCCACGGGAGAGGTCGCCACCCAGGCCGCCAACTACGGGCTCACCCTGCGGCCCAACCGGCGAGACCTCCAGGCCGCGTTCGCCAGCGCGCCCGACAGCGACCAGCTCGCCACCCGCATCGGCGCCGTTCTCGACACCCTCCCCAGACCCCGCGACACCGACGCCATCCTTGCCCGCACCGCCGACCTGATCGGCCGCAACCTGCCCGACCAGCCGGCCGACGTCACCCATCCCGCCCAGGCCCGCGTCCCGCTCGACGACGCGATCGCGCTGGCCGTCCTCACCCAGAACCCGTCCGCGCAGAGCCTCGCCGTGCTGTCGATCACCCGCGAGAACGCGCCCGAGCACCTCGCCCTGTGGCGCGACGTCGTCAACCAGGTGCCCGCCTACGGCGCCGAAGCACCGCTCTACCTGGCCGGCATGGCCGCCTGGGTCAGCGGGGACGGGGCCAGCGCCGTCGTCGCGCTCGACCGGTCCGTCGACCTCAACCTCGACGGACGTCCCACCGGCCAGGTGCAGCTGCTCAGCCAGCTCATCGACCAGGTCGTCCCACCCTCGGCGTGGGAGTACATCCGCGACGACGTCCTCGCCGACGCCGACCCCCGCGTCCGCACCGCCCTCCACACCCCGACCGAACCCGAAGTGTGGGAAACCATCACACCCAAACCCATCCGGAACCCCGACTCGCTGGACGTCCCGCCGCCCGCGCCCGGAATCGCCATCTGACCATGCCCACCACGACACGGCGCTTCGACCCGGCCCAGGTCGGCTGGCGGATCGGGACAGCGCACGAGCCCCGCGGCGGCGAGCTGTGGTGCCCGTGGGACCGGACCGCCGGCGTCATCGGCCCCCAGGGCTCGGGCAAAACCCTCGACCTGCTCACCCCCGCCCTGCTCGCCGCACCCGGCGCGGCGCTCGTCACGCTCACCAAAGCCGACGACCTGCTCTTGTCCTACACCGCCCGCCGCACCGGGGAGCGGCCCGCCGTGGTGCTCGACCCGTTCGCCCAGGCCGACGGACTCGACGAACTCGTCTGGGACCCGATCGCCGGCTGCATCGACCCGCTGGTGGCCGAGCGCCGCGCTAAGGCGTTCACCGCCGGCACGATCAAGGCCGGCGCCAGCAGCGGCTCCGGGGACGCCGCCGCCCGGTTCTATGCCGCCCAGTCGGCGAAGGTGCTGCAGTGCTACTTCCACGCCGCCGCGCTCGCCGGCCACAGCCTCGACCGGCTCCTGGAATGGGTCGCCCGACCGCAGGCCACCCACGAACCCGAAGAGATCCTGCTCAACCACCCCGGCTCCGCCCACTTCTGGCACGGGCTGCTGCGCGGAGCGCTCACCGGAGACGACCGCACCACCGGCAACACCATCACCACCGTCCAGCAAGCGATGAGCCTGTTCTTCCAACCCGAGATCCGTGCCCGCTGCGTCCCCGGACCCGGACGTCCCGCCACCGACATCGCCGCCATCATCCAGGCCCGGGGCACGTTCTATCTGCTCGGACGCGAAGACCCCTACGCCTCCGCCTCACCGCTCATGACCGCCCTCACCGAACACGTCCTCGACACCGCGCTCCAGTTGGCGAACGCCAGCCCGTGGGGACGGCTGTGCCCGCCCATGCTCGCCTGCCTGGACGAACTGCCGTCCACCGCACCACTACCGACGCTGCGGACCCGGATGGCGAACGAGCGGGCGCTGGGGATCTCGTTCATCTACGCCGCCCAGACCTGGCGGCAACTCGCCTCGATCTTCGGCGACACCGATGCCCGCGCCCTGTTCGGCCTGACCAACGTGCTGATCATGTTCGGCGGCAGCAAGGACGTCGGGTTCAACAAGGAAGTCTCCGACCTCGTCGGCACCACCCGCGTCACCCGCACCACCTGGCAACTCGGCCAGACCGGCGGACGCACCGCTCACGGCGACGACATGCTCATCCTGCGCCCCGAAGAAGTCCGGCAACTCCCCGAGAAGCACGCCCTCGTCGTCGCCGAGAACAGCAAACCCATCATCGCCCGACTCACCCGCTGCATCGAAGGCAAGACAGGCCAACAACTCCTCGTCCAGCAGGCCGAGAAACGACAGGAGCTTCAGATCGGACGCGATCAGGCGGTCTCCAGCGAAGCCCGCGCTGTGGCGGCACTCGCCGAGCGACGGGACGGCCGGAGATGAGCGAGCCGCTCATCCTGCCGTTCCCGCCCCCGGACGGGGCCGAACTCAAGAAGGCCTACAGGAACCTGTACCTGTCCGCGAACGGCACCGAAGCGGACAAGAAGCGGATCGGCAACCCGGCGAACCTGCCCCGACCCTGGGACCCCGCCAGCTGCACCAACCCGGCGCTGCGCCGCGAACTATGGGCGTGGCTGGACGAGTTCGTGACCTGGTTCAACCACGAGTACGTCTGGGACCACAACGCCGGCATGATCCCCGCCTGCTGGCCCCAACACCCCCACCTCGTCCACGAAATCGCCGTCCTCGCCGACCAGCGCCGCCGAGCCGGCCTCGACCCCACCAGCAGCGCTCTCGAAGAATGGCACCGCTTCGGCATCCCCGGCTTCCTCCAACGCCTCACGACCCGCACCAAGAACAGCTGCGACGAACACCACGCGGCGTGGCCAGCCGAGGCCCGCAGCTCACGAGGCTCGAACCATCCGGCGACCGACTTTAGGTCCCAGCTCTTCTCTGGGGATGTCGCGACCCTAAGGCCGGACGATCCGGTGCCGAAAGCGAGGCCGCCCGCCGTTCATCTCGTCCGACGGTCTAGCGGCGAACTGATGGACCCCGTCACGGGAGAGGTGCTCTAGCACCATTTGCACTGGCAAGCTGCGGCGGGCTTGGGTCTACCGGTCCGAGGGCTTGGGAACAGACCGATACCATTCGATGGTGCGGGTGTGTCACTCCCGCCCGGCATGCTGGAGGACCCATGAAGATCTTCATCAGCTACAACCACTGCGATCAGAATTGGGCAGAGTGGATCTCTTGGGAGCTGGAGCGGTCGCGCCATCAAGTAACCATCCAGGCGTGGGACTTCGAACCAGGCGCGAACTTCGTTTTGGAGATGCATTCTGCGAGCGCCGAGGCTGACAGAACCATCCTGGTCCTCTCGGAGGACTACTTGGCCAGTGGTTTCACGGCGGCCGAATGGGCAGCAGTTTTCGCCACTGATCCAACTGGTAAGCGACGTCATCTTCTACCGGTAAGAGTCCGGCCCTGCCGCCCGGGCGGTCTTCTCGCCTCAATCGTTTACCTAGACTTGGTCGGATTACCGAGCACGAAGGCACGCGATGTGCTTATCGCGGCGGTTGAGGGTGGCCGAATGAAGCCGCTGCTGCCTCCGCCATACCCCGAGAAGGCAGATGTAGCGGTTTCTGCAGAAGATGAACAACCGTCGGAGGCGAGCGAGCAAGATTGGTATTTCTCCGCGCTTGAGCCGCGTTCGCCCACACTCCAGCAGCTTCTCAGCCCTGCGCCGACTCCGGAGGGCATCGTCGCGACGTGGAGGGCTCACGAAACCGGATCACTGGGCATGGATCTCGGCGTCGATCGTCAAGGCGGGACTGTCTTCGTGGACTTCGCGAAGCACGGGCCTTGCGGATATGTGGTGGGAACCTCTGGAACCGGCACCTCGGAACTTCTCCGCTACGCCTGCGTGTCCCTAGCCTCCCACTATTCGCCTAAGCGTGTAAGGCTGCATTTCCTAGACCGGAAGGGCGGTGGAGTCTGGAGGAGTGTCGAGAATCTTCCTCATGTCGCAAATGTATTCACGGATTGGGATGAGGGCGACCTTGCTTCGCACTTCGCCCGAGAAATGTCCGGACTGGTAGAGGGCAAGCTCGGTCGCCTTCGGGCTGCCGGAGTCAGTGATCTGGGAGACTACAACAAGCTACAGCTCGCTCATCGATTGCCGCTTGACGTTCTGTTTGTCGATGAGTTTTGGGGCGATGAGCCGTTGTCGGCGCTGCTGTTGCAGGTGCAACGTCAGGGCCGTGCAGCAGGAGTAGCGATAATAGCTGCAGCGTCTACCCTAGATTACCTGCCGAGAAACTGGACACTCATGGCGAGGTTTGGTGTATTCATGGGCACCTACGGGGTGGAGCGTCTTCAGGGACTCCCAGCATTCGCCTCGCTGGACTTCGAACTTGGCGACGATCGAACTCGCCGGAGACCGACAACAGGACGAGCGCTGCTCGGGACTACCGGCGCGGTGTTACCCTTTCAGTGTGGATGGACGGGTGAATGGTCGGCCCGTGACGATGACAGCCTCTACCTGAGGTCCGACCCGCTCGATCAGGTCACAACGCTGCTGCGCCAGGCTGCGGCGATCCTCGGCTAGTTTGGGGCATGGCTGTCCAGCGTCTGGAAGGCGTGTGAGTAGCCAGCCCTGACATCCCGGGCACGGGCTTGTGCCGCGTTCGGCCTGACCGTGGCCTGTCTGGTCGGTTCATCCCGGAATAGCGGCGCACGCTATCGCTGCAGCCCAAGCCCCGAAGAGGAGCCACGGGCCACAGGGGATCGGCCCGAGCCCGCGCGTTGCCTTCGCCCAGACGAGCGCGGCAACAGAGCCAGCGAGAAGACTGAGCCAGACCGCTCCAGCCCCGAACGGCCCCACAGCGAGGCTGATCGTGGTGGCGAGCTTCACGTCCCCGAAGCCGATACCGCCCTTGGTGGCGAGGTGGACAGCCGCGAAGACTCCACCTGTCGCCACGGAGGCGACTGTAGGCAGCATGAGGGTCATCCAGTCTTGCGTAGCCACAGTGAGGCCGACTACGGCGAGCAGGGTTGCCGCCGCGGTAGGCGCCAGTACACGGTTGGGGAGGCGTAGAACGTCGAAGTCGACCGCCGCCAGCCACGGGCCGGTTGCCGCGAGTGGAATGAGCGGTAGGTAGGCGAGCGTGTCGTGGCTCATGACTGCCGCAGTCGCCAGGCCGCCGAGCGCGAGGGCGCTGGTCCAGACGACCCACCAGCGCGGGCCTGGGGCGGGACGGTCTGCCTCTTCGGCGGTGCGGTATCCGAGAGTGGCGAGGTTGCAGCGCAGCCAGAGACCCAGCGGCACGCCGGTCGCCGTCGCGAGCACGATCATCAGGATGGGCTGCACAGCACGTCTCCTCGGGGGTGTCCTCCATCTTCGCCCGGGATCTGGATCGTCACCATGAGATTCCGTGCTGATCCGGCGGGTCGAACGTGGGCAGCGGTTCGGACTGGTTGTGGTGTGTCGGTGTGTCGACGCGCTCGAAGACCTCGACCGCGACACGCCCGCCCTTGATGGCAGTTAGGCGGTCCTTGGTCTGCGTGATCTGGTCGGTGGCGGCCTGGGTGGCCTTGCGGGGGTCGGCGTTACGGGCCTTGACCATGGACGTGAGGGCCGAGCGCAGGAGCGCTGGTGGGAGTCCGGTTCGTTCGGCGACGTGTTCGGTGCCGGCGATCCACCGGTCGGCTGGTTGGGCGGCGAGGACGCGGACGGCGTCGAGGGCGGCCTCGGCGCCGTCGAGGTGGTCGAGGCGTTCGTCGATCAATGAGTCCGCCAGCAGCCTGGCGTGGGTGATCGCGTCCGCCAGCCCGTCCGCGTTTCCTGCTGCGAGGAGGTCGGCGGGGTCGGAGCCGTCGGGCAGGACGGCGTGGGTGGGGTCGAGGTTGTAGAGAGTGAGGAGCCAGTAGTCGCGTTCGGCGGCGACTTGGCCGGCGAGGTCGGCGTCGGTGGCCACGACCGGGGCGCGTCCGTGCTCGTGGAGCTGGGCGACCTGGGCTTCGGTGAGGCTGGTGCCGAGCGGAGCCACCCCGACGTGCTGGCCGTCTCCGGTCAGGGTGACCGCGATGGCGTCCAGCGGGCCTTCGACCAGGACGGGCGTGGCATCGTCCTCGAGTTCTCCGGCGATGTAGAGCTGGTCGCCCTTCACGAACAGGGGCGTGGCGGCGGTGTTGAGGTACTTCGGGCCGTGTCCGTCGTCATCACCGAATTGGGGGTTGCGGCGGGCGACGAAGCCGAGGACCTGGCTGTCGTGGACGACGGGGACGACGAGCCGGTCGCGGAAGCGATCGATGAGCCGTCCGGTGGAGGCGGTGGTGGCGACGCCGGCGGTGAGCATCTCTTCGTCGGTGACGCCGATCCGGCGCAGGTGAGTGATCAGGCCGGTCCAGCTGTCGGGGGCGTAGCCGAGCCGCAGGGGTTCGAGCGCGGCCGGGTCGGCGTGCAGTCGCTGGTCGAGGTAGGGGGTGGCCCAGCTGTTCGGGAGGCAGGCCTGGTAGTAGGCGGTGGTCAGTTCGTTGATGCGGGCGAGCCGGTCGATGGGGACGGGGCTGGCGGTGATCTGGTCGCGGCGTTCCAGCTGGTGGCGGATCTGCGCTTCGGTGGGTTCGGGGGCGCCCATGCCGGCGCGGATCAGTCCCTCGATGTGCAGGATCTGGTCGTCGTCCAGGTCGGCGAACTCGGCATCGTCCGGCTCGCGGACGGCGTCCGTGCGGGTGTTCGTCGGTGCGGTGGTCTGGGTCGGTGTCCAGTCGTGGGTGAGGTCGTCGGGTGGTTCGTCGGAGGGGTCGTAGCGGTCCTCGTCGGCGAGATCGTGGACGTCGGTGAGCAGCGAGAGCCGCCACACCCAGGCCCGGCACGGGTCGGTGCGGCCGTCGTCCGCGCTGAGTCCGCGGGTCTCGTCGAGCAGCTGGCTGAGCGGCCAGCCGCGCTGCAGTCCGTGCTCGACGGTGGTGACCAGGGCGGGCCACCAGGGGCTGTTCTGCAGCACGTGGGCGGTGTCGCCGAGGCGCTCGTTGAACTCAGGTAGCCATTGGGTGGCGAGGTGGTGGTCGGTGTCGACGGCTTCGGCGACCGCCGGGGTGAGGTGTCCGGACAGGCGCCACCACAGGGCGGCTGCGGCGTGGTCGTCGGGCAGCGGCCCTTGCGCCCCGGCAGTCCGTAGCAGTCTGGGCACGGTGATCCCGGCCGAGGACAGCTGGGACAGCCGTGCGGCCAGGGTCGGGGCGAAGTCGTCGTTCAGGACGAGCGGCGAGACCTGCTGCAACAGGGGCCGCCACTCGTCCATGGCTGCGGTAGCGGTGGACGCGAGCCGCCGGTCGAGGTGGGCCTGCCATCGGGGCTCGGCCAGCCCGCCGCCGCGATTACCGGTGGGACGGGTGTCGCCGGGTTCGACCTGGTGCGCGGCCCGCCACACCTCGATGTCCGCGACCAGTTCGGGCGCGGCGCGTCCCGTTCCGGCGAGCCACGCCGGCCGGGTTTCGGCCGCCATCGCGTCCTCGCGAACCCGTCCTGCGAGATCGCGGACGAGCTGCTGGCGGGCGCTCAGGTAGTCACCCCAGACTGGGTCCCGGGTCAATGCGGCGGGGATGCGGGGTAGCCACGACAGGGGCCCGCCGCGGTAGTGGTGTCCGGTGTCGGCGATACGTCCGGCGAGTGTCGAGCAGGGGTCCTGGGTGTCGGTGAGCGGGATGATCCGGGCTCGGGCGAGTGCCTGGATCGGGTCGCGGTCGTCGGCCTGGACGGTCAGCAGCTGCGCCCGCAGAGCCGGCCAAGTGGGGCTCTCGGTCAGCCCTGGGGCCACCTCGTCCACGGCCCGTTCGAGCGCGAGGACGCCGAGTTCTCCGACCAACTGCGAGGTGGCGAAGGTGACGGCGTCGGTGTAGCAGGCGGTCGCGGCGCCGAGTTGCCGGGCGGGGTTGGCTGCGTCGCGCAGGGCGGTGGTGGCCGAGACGGGGGATTCGTCGCGGGCGATGATGCGTTCGAGGATGTCGGTCGGGGTGAGCGGGTTGATCGTCTCGGGATGGATCAGGGTGTGAGGGTCGCCGTCGCCGACGACGACCAGGTAGGCGTGGTTGGCTTCGCGTCCGCGGGTGAGCATTGTGTAGGTCTGCTGGCGGGATTCGTTGCCGGCGAGCATGCCGTGCATGGTGTCGGCGGTGACGCCTTGGGCGGTGTGGGTGGTGGTCGCGTAGCCGAGTTCGACGGACTCGGCGACGTAGTTGGCGGGCAGCTGGACGTGGCGTCCGGACTGGGTGTGACGGGCATGGACGCCGCGCTGCGGGTCGACGTCGAGGATGGTCCAGCGGTCGCCGTTCTTGACCCAGTCGGTCGGGCTGACTCGGAGTTTGCGGTTGTTGGTGCGGGTGATGATCGTGTCGCCGACGGAGGCTTGGTTGCCGTCGGCGAGTTCGATCTCCTGCCCCGGTTCGGTGCCGGCGAGGCGTTGGGTTCGGGCCCGCTGGTTGAGGTCGGCGACGAGTTCGCGGGTGGGGGCGAGCATGATCGAGTCGAGTCCACCGGCCCGGTCGGCGGTCCAGGAGGCGAACAGGTCGTCGGCCATCGTGGTGGCGTCGCCGACGTGGATGCGGCGATGGTCAAGGTAGAAACCGAGCGCCGACGTGTGCCCTTCGCGCAGCGCCAGACTGGCTGATCCTTCAGCCCGGTCAGTGAACCGAACCAGTTCGGTGAGCCGCAGCGCGCCGTGGGTGGACTGGATGTCGCGGAGCACTCCGCCGGCTCCGATCGCAGCCAGTTGCTGGTCGTCGCCGATCAGCCGGACGCTGCCGCCGCGTTCTAGGACGTGGCGGATGACGGTGTCGAGGGAGAGGGTGTCGGCCATGCCGGCTTCGTCGATGATGACCAGGGTTCGGGGCCCGATCTGGTCGGCCCAGTCGGGGGTTTCGCCGTTGCGCAGCGACCAGACGAGCTTGGCCAGGGTGTCGCTGTAGCCGTCCATGTTCTCGCCCAGAGCGGCAGCTGCGGCGGCGGACGGTGCGAGCCCGATCGCGGTTCCGCCGGCCTGCGTCCAGGCCCGGGACAGGGCGTTCATCGCGGTGGTCTTGCCCGATCCGGCCGGGGCGATCGCGAGCTGCACACGGGCGCCGGACGTCGCCATTTCGCGGACCATGAGCACCTGCCCGGGGTTCAATTCGGCGCCGTTGGCGTGGCATTCGAGGAGCGCCTTGTCGAGTGCCGGGGCAGGCACGACCCAGCCGTCGCGGCCTGCGGCGGCGGCGACGAGGCGGGCTTCCGCGGCCAGGATCGCGTTCGACGTGTACAGCTGGGACCCGGCGACGGTGTACACGCTGGCGCCGTCGCGGCGGCGCAGCGGGGCGGGTTCGTCGGGTTCTCCGGGGACGGGCCGGGTGAGCGCGACGCAGGAGGTGAGGGCCTGGTCGAGGAGCAGGTTAACGACGGTTTCTACGTGCTTGGAGGGGACTTCTACGGCCCGGACGCTGCGCAGCGCTTCGGCGCGTAGATGCCAGGTCTGCCAGGTGGAACGGTCCCGCTGGACGATCGCAACCACGCGGCGGGCTTCGTGTTCCAGCCACGCCTGGTTGGGGATGTGACGCTCACCCGGGACGGGGTGCAGGGCGGTGTGGATCATGCTCCGGATGCCGTTCTCGCCGCCGAAAACCTCCATCGCCTGCCGCCACCAGGTGGTCCGCTGCTCGGCCAGGGATCGGGGTTCGTGCTTGGCTTCGCGGGTCTCCAAGGTGGCCTGCTGGGCCAGCGCGATCGCCTCCACCGGTGTCGGCGGACGTCCATGATCGGCCTGGAACACCGCGGCCAGGACGCGGCGGCGGGCCTCGATCGACTGCCGGCGGGTCGACCAGCGCTGGGTGAGTGCTGTGTCCATTCCGACGATCTCCCGGATCGGACGCTTCCGCGGATCGGTGTCCTCGCGGGCCTCGAACCGCACCCCGATCGCCTCGGCCAGGTGCCGTTCCAGGGCGGTGTTGTAGGTCTCCGACGCGGCCACGACCGCCTTGTGCAGCACCCGGGAATCGATCGACAACCAGCGCCCGTCGGCCAGGGTTTGGACCTTGTTCGCGACCGCGACGTGGGTGTGCAGATCAGGGTCGCCGGCTCGGCTGTCGCGGTGGGTGAACGCGGTCCCGATCAGGCCGCGGACGTCGACCTGCCGCACCCCGTCGGTGCCGGTCCGGGTGAACAGGGCGTGCTGCTCGATGAACTCCAGAGCGTCCGCGACGGCCTGCTGGTGACACCGCTCGATCTTCGCCGCCAGACCGGGTTCGGCCAGCGCCCACAGCGTCGACACCGACTTCACCGGGGAGAAGGTCAAGTCGAAGCCGGCGACCGCGGTGGTCTGCTGACGGGACAGCCGAGCCACGTGACCGGCGAGTTCACGCTCGTTGAGCGGGTCGCGTCCGAACTCGGTACGGAACATCTCCAGGGCGACCCGGGAGCGGATGCGAGCCCGGTCCTCGATCGCGGTGGCCGCCTTCTGCGGGAGCCCACGCGCCTTGTTCAACGCCTCCAGGCGGCGGGCGACCTCGACCCGGAACGGGCTGATGTCGCCGGCATAGACCCGGTACGGCTCACCCAGCCGGGTGATCTCCACATAGTCCTTCTCGGTCAGCCCCGGCCCGGCCAGATCACGCTGCCGCTGCTCGGCGAGCGGGTGGTGGCCCGATCCGAACAGGGCCAGCATCTGCTCGGCGGTGACCAGATCGCCAACGGCCAGACCGTCGATACCGGCCATCCCGGAGCCGACCCATCGTCCGGGAACCTCGCCCTTCTCGGTGTAGTAGGACGCGAGCCCGGTGTGCCCCTTCTCGGTCGAATCCATGGCCGCGACCTGGCGGGTCAGGTAGTCGTACCCCGTCCCGGCCGTGATCCGGTGCAAGCTCATGGTCACGTCCCCTTAAGCCTCCGAAACCTGCTGTTCCGGACACCCGCTGGGAGGGTTTCTCCGCTATGCTTCGCACGCAGTCGGGCAATGTGGCTCTGACTAGGGGCGATAGTGCATGCCAAAGGTGTGTGATGCTCGAAAACGTCTGAAACCAGGGGCGTCGAGGCCGACTGGTTACATGGTCCCGGGACGTTCTGGACGGGGACTTCGGCGGGATCGTCGAGATTCGTCGGCTGCCGGGTGTCCGGAACGGTCAGGTCGGCGGGCTTAAGGGAGTGAGAACACCCCGAACGAGGAGCCCACGATGGTCAGACAGGGATACAAACAGGACGCACGCCGCCGCGTCACCGAGGCGCTGTCCGCCCAACGCAAGGAACGCCTCCAGCAGGAACGCCGACTCGCCGACCTCGCCGTCCAGATCCTCGCTGCGATCGCCGAACGCGACGAAGCCGTCCACGCCGCCGAACATCAAGCGGCGGACGCCGTCCGCGCACTGCTCGCCGAGCACCTCAGCATCGCCGAGATCGCCGACCTGTGTGGAGGCCAGGTCGACATCAAGGAACTCACCAGGCTGTCACGGATCCCGCGTGTTCTTGCCGACGTGTCTGGGGTGAAGTCGTGAACCGCTGGCGCGGCGCCTGGGCCGCAGCGCAGATCACCGGCGTGATCTTCAGCAGCCTGGTGTGGATCGTCGTCTGCGGGCTCTCGCTCCCCGCACTGGTCGTGACGGCTGCTATCGGCATCGCCCTCGTGATCACACGGAACACCCGGCCCATGCTGTGGTGGCGCTTCGGAGCCGCGCCGGCCAACGACTTCCAGCGCGACACGATGCTCACCGCGATCGTCCCGATCGCGTCGCTGCGCGGACGCCACCAGCCGTCGGTCTGGATCGGCCGCCGGATCATCGGCGGTGAGGTCGTCATGTCCTCGAGCACTGACCTGGTGGTCAGCCCGGAGTTTGTCGGCGAGGTCGCCAACGGTCAGCTGACCGACCGTCAGGCCAGCGCGATCATCAGCCAGGCACTCGGAGCCGTCAAGGTCGTCGACTCGACGCTGGTCAACGTGATCGAGGCTTACTGCGCGCCGTGGCGGCTGGTGCAGGTCTTCATCGCCATGGTCAGCCAGTTCGTCGCCCGACATCGCACCCTGCGGATCTCCTGGGGCATCCGCTGGATCGTGTTCGGCGTCGCCATTGTCGACAACTACCTCAACGGGAGATTGGCGGCGTTCGTCGGCGTGATCCAGATCGCGGTGCTGTCCTGGACGACGGGCTTCTTCCAGAAGCGATGGGACGGCCGGCTCCAGGACCTGGGCGACCAACGCGCTATCTCCGACGGCCTCGGAACCGACCTCGCCGACCTCATCCAGCGCAGCGCCCGCTCCCTCCCCACCAGCGAACGAGCCGACCGACTCCGCCACAGCTCTCCCGGCGGAACGACCGAAGCCGACGTCCGGATGGCCTGCGTTGCGGAACCATCCGCCGCGCCGAACGACCATCTCGAGCGCCGGGGTTGCCCGGGGAGGCGGCCATGACCGAGATCCACGAAGCACTCCGCCGCTGGGCCACCGGCCGGTATCCGCTCGAGGCCGGCGTCGAGGTCGTCATCCGCGATCAAGCCACGCTCGAGAGGCCAAGGCGGCTCACGACGGCCGGGTGGCCTTGCGGGCTACGCCGACCCAGACTTGGTCGCGCGGGTCGGAAGCGAGTTCGCGTGCGAGCTACGGCTCGTAGACCGCGTGGTACAAGCGCAGGCATTCATCGCAAGTGATCTCTTCAGGGGAGTCGCTCGTGGGCATGAAGAGCCACGCCGTTAATCCGCAAGCCGTCTGAGCTCCCCACGGCTGATAGTGCACCTTCGACGGGTCGATGCCCTCGTCAATCAGCTTCTGGAGCATTCGCTCGCGCAGTTCATCGTCGGAATCATCCGCACGCCGCGGCGTCATCTCATTGGACCTCCTTCTTCAGGCCGCAGGTGCTGCACTGCATCCGGTTGGTAGAGATCCGCTGAAGCGTGTAGGTCCGGCAGCCCGGGCACAGGTTGCCGTTAGGCATCGTCGCTTCCTGTCGTTGGATAGTGCGCGTCCAGGGATGAGGACGACTCGGGTACGGCGCAATGATTGCACTGGACTGCTGTGGCTGTCCCGGAGACTCGGGACGGATACACCGGCTTGGTAGGCACCGAGCCTACGGAGGAGCCGATGCTTGCAGTAGCGCAGCGCCGCCTTCAGCGTTCCTCAGAACCCGAGGCGCTGGCGAAGGGAGTCGATCCCAGCCGCCACGTTGTCGAATCGAATCTCGAGCACACTGAAGCCGAGGTCCTGAAGTTGCCGCCGTCGGCGAAGATCGATTTTCGCCACCACCTGATCGTCGTGGACGCTCCCATCGAGGAACACGGCCAGATGCAATCCCTCTCCCGAATAGAGCAGATCTGCCGAAGCGACCGGTCCGTCGTGAGGCAGTCCGACGTGGGCCTCGGAGGGGGCAGGGATGCCGGCGTCTCGCAGCGCCTTGACCATCAGCTCTTCGGTGTGTGAGTCGAAGGTGGCAATCACGTCGTCCCAGTTTGCTGAGACAGCTGCCACGTGTAGTTCCACGTGATCTGCGATTGCACGGAGGAGCGGCACAACGAGGGTGCGGTCCATCTTCTCGTGGTGCCACTGGTTGTAGAAGCTGCGGAGGCACTCGTAGCAGGACTCCAGGCACGCGTCGTCGGCTTCGGTCCCGTCGGGATTCACGTGCAGGATGTCGAGAGCGCGGCCGGCGACGGCCTGCCACGCGGTTGGGTCGGTCATCCTGTCGAGTACGCCGATGCCGCCCTCGTCGGTCTCGTACAGCAGGATCCGACGGGCGTGCGGCGAGCCGGGAACGGGGAACACGGTGCCGTTGAGCTCGGACTCTTCGACGCCGAAATGGGTGCCCATCGCGGCCATGAGCGCGTACGCGAGCGTGTACGCGTACACGTCCGGGTCGGTCCCGTCGGGGGCTTCCACGTCCAACAGGGTCAGGTCGTGCAGACCGTCATTGAAGATGACGACGTTCTGGATCAGGTTGTCCTGGGCGGGCAGACACTCGCTCTGCGCGTTGTAGTGGTCGACCGGGTCGGGGTTCCACTGCCGACAACGCGCGCAGAGGCTGAAGTTGCCGTTCGAGCGCATCAGGCCGAGGTTGGCCTGCATGACGTGCCCAGCCCTCGCGAACGTGACCGCGAGATCGGTCCCATTGCCCGCGTGGACGAGTCCGTGACGGACGCCCAGCTTCGGCAGCCGGTACGCCGACTCGACCTGGTAGCCCTGACGGAGCCGCTCTTCGGTGTCGGCGCCCACGTTGTCGCGTTGGACGGCGAACTGGTCGGACACGGGCATGGCGTTGTCGAACTTCCGATCGCCCGTGAGCGGCTGGTCGCAGGAGGGGCACTTCTGGTGGGTGCCGACAGCGTCTCGTTCGAGGTAGTGGCCGCACGTGCACAGGTATACGGGGACAGTGTTCGCCTCGGCGTCCCGGCCGGACGCGACCTTGGTCACCTGGTACCGCTTACCGAGGTGGTAGATGCTGTTCCCCGGCGCGAACTCCCGCAACGCGATCGACCGCGACCGCACGCGTGCGCGTTCCCGGTCGCTGAACCGGAGCATGACCGCTTTCCGGGGGAACGCATAGCTGGGCAGGAAGCCGCGCTGTGCGAGCCACGACAGCGGGTGGTAGTCGCCCTCGCCGCGCCGGATGGACCCACGGATGGCCTCCACCGCGTCCCGGCGACGTTTGCCGGTCTTGTCGAGCTGTCCCTTGTCGCCTTGCGCGTTCAGCTCGTCCAGCTCGGTCTTCAGTTCGGCGGAGTAGTCCACGAGTGCCGCCACGGCGGCGTCGAGCTTGTCCACGAAGTTGTCCACCATGTCGGCCACGTCCGCGTCGGAGACGGTCTCCGCTTGGTCGAGAACGTCGGCGAACGCGCCGGTGATCGACGCGACAAGCTCGTCGCGGTTGCCGGTGACGTACCCGGCGATCTGCTTGCGGGTCTCGTCGTTCAGCCCGCCGACGCCGGCGTCGAGACGAGTCCACGCGTCGATCTCCTTCGGCAGGTCGCCGTGGACCTGCGCGTACGCCCCGAGCACGATGGCGTTCGCATGCGCTTCCACCAGCGCCCGGTTATCCAGCAGGAACCGGGGCGCGGCGATCTTGCCGGCGATGATCCGTTCGGGCCGCTTGAAGAAATACTGGTCGTGGGACGCGGCCCGGCCCTGGGCGGCGCAGAACGTCACGACTGCCGACGGCTGCGCGGCACGACCGGCGCGGCCCTGCCGTTGGGCGTAGTTCGCCGGCGACGGGGGCACGTTTCGCATATAGACCGCGGACAGCGTGCCGATGTCCACGCCGAGCTCCATCGTGGGCGTGCACACAAGAACGTTCAGGTCGGCGGCCTGGTCCTTGAACCGCGTCTCGATGACCTTTCGCTGGTCGCCATCGAGGCTGCCCGTGTGCTCTTCGGCTTCGACCTTCACCTTCTCGTCCAGCGGGGCGAGGTACGCGGCGCGGAAGAAGTCGTCCCGGCCGGGCCGGTCCTCCTGCACCTTCGACTTCACGCAACGCGGGCATGCGCGGGGCTTCGACAGGTTCCACCGTGCCGAGCAGCGGACGCACCGGAACCCCTGCGCGTCCGGGGTGTGCCAGTAGCGGACCTTCTCCTCGTCGAGGACGTACCCGTCCTCGGCCTTGATGAGGTACCCGAACTTGGCGAGGACGGCGGCGGCCTGCCGGATGATCGTCTTCGCCGCAACGCTGCCGGCGGCGTCCTGTGGCAGCCCGGCTTCGGCTTTCAGCCAGCGGGTGAGCTTGGTGGTCTGCGGGGCGTCCGACCCGTCCACGTTCACCTTCCCGGCCAGCCGCCGGTAGTTGATCCGCCGGCTCGAGTCGCGCTTCTCATGGAACACGGTCCGGCGTAGCGGGATCTCCTGGCCGGAGTGGAAGTAGCAGCGCGTATCGAGCTGTTCTAGGACGTCGCTGTTGAACCGGCCCGGTTCCACGAACGCGGCCGACGGCCCGTCCTCGTTGTCTGAGGCGACGGCGTGGTCGCGGCGGACCAGGTCGAGGATGACCCGGAACAGGTCCTCGGTCAGGTCGGGGTCGGACTCGGCGTACGCGCGGATCATGGGGAAGCCGTCCAGCCCGGCGACCACGGGCGCGACCTGCCCGGCGCTGAATCCGGCGTAGTCGACGACGACGAGCCCGGTGTCCTCCAAGTTCGGCTGCGCCTTCCGTGGGCCGCCGCTGGTCTCCAACAGCACGGCGGTCTTCAGGTAGCGCAGGTAGCGTCCCTTCGCCTTGCCGGACGCGGCGTCGGGTGCGAACCCGGCCTGGTCGCCCGCGGCGCGGGAGAACGGCGGCACAGTGCTCGTGGCCTCCATCGCTTTGTACGCGGCGTCGGCGACCTCGCCCGTGTCCAGCGCGTCGGCGGGCCCGGTCGCCCCCTTCGCGACCAGCCCGGCGACCAGGGCCCGGCGGACGTGGAACCGCCGGGACATGGAACGCAGGTGGGCCGCCTGGAACGACGAGTCCTGCTGGTTGTCCGTGAACGCCATCACCGAGGGCTTCGGCGTGCGGTCCTGCTCGTCCAGCATGGCCTCCACGAGCACGTCCGTGGCGGTCGCCCTGCCGACCGTGCCGACCTGGAAGAACTTGTTGTACTCCGAGTGGGTCCCGTCGTAGCGGACACCGCAGGACGGGCACAGCAACAGCGGGGCCGTCACCGTCACCGCGCCCACAGTCGTGTCGTGGCCGCAGCCGGCGCCGAGCTCGCCGCACGTTCCGCAGACGACCCGACTTCGCGGCACCGCACCCTCGCGGCCCTTCCGCGCAGTCCCGTCCTTCTTCACGTCGTTCGGGTCGAGGGGCACGGCGTACTCGTCCCACTCGTCCGTCATCACGTACACGGCGGACCCGTTCTCCGCCGCGGCGAGGAAGTCGCGTGTCAGCAGGTGGTGGCCGTCGTCCTGTGCGACGTAGTAGTCCTGTCCGCACGCCTGGCAGAACACGATCGGGTAGGAGGGCACGTCCTCCACGTGGGCGTCCTCGACGCACTGCCGGCAGGTGGACTCTCCCTGCTCGGACAGGTGCGGTAGGTCTGTCGACCGCAGGCACCGGGTCACCGGCAGCCCTTGGGAGAAGAACGCGTGTGCCTTCGGGGTCAGCAGGCCCACGTCGTCGCCCTTCGGACCCGGGGTCTTCACCGAGGAGCCCAGCACGACCGCAGCCTCGATCTCCCGCCGCGCGTCCTCGCGCGAGAAGCCGGGCCGGACCTCCGCCAGGTATCGATCCTCCAACTCGGTGAAGGACACGACCCCGCCCCACAGGGCGCGTTCCACCCACGCGACCGGCCGGCTCGCGCGCACCGCGTCCGGGCTGACCGGCCCATCCAACAACGCCGCGCCCAACAGGTCGGCGGCCTCCTCGTCCGTCTCGGCGGACATGGCCACAGCGAACGCGTCCTCCCCGATCACCTGATCGGGCAGGTACAGACCGGCTGGGTCGAGGGTCTCCTGCTTCCCGTACGACTCGCCCACCACGTGGTCCGGGTCGAACGGCTCACCGAACAGGCGCCCCGCGAACTCCGCGATCGTCGCACGCGCCTCCGCCGGATCACTCGAGTCGACCGTCGCGGACGTGCCCACGCACCGCAGCGTCCCAGCGGTGCCCGTCCGTGCCTTGAACCGGCGGACGAGCAGCGCCATGTCGGCACCCTGGTGGCCCGAGTAGGTGTGCATCTCGTCCAGCACGAGGTACCGCAGCCGGCCCTCATCGCCGAGCGTGTCGAACAGGGCGGCGTCCTCCCTGCGGACGAGCGCGTACTCCAACATCTTGAAGTTGGTGAGCAGGATGTCGCAGCCCTTGGTGTGCAGCGTGCCCCGATCGATCACCTCGCTGTCGTACGGGGTGTCCCGGCCCGTCAACTGCTTGAAGTCCTTCAACGCTGCTTCGCCGGTAACTTTGAGGCTGCCCGTGTAGTTGCACACCGTCAGCCCAGTGCCCGCCAGCCGGGCCGCGATGTCCTCGTACTGGCTGTTCGCCAGCGCGTTCATCGGGTAGATGATCACCGCCACCGGACGCCGCAGCACCCCAACTTGCCGCGCCGCGGCGACTGATAGCGCGGTGGATACGATCGGCATGTAGAACGTGAACGACTTCCCCGATCCGGTCCCCGTGGTCACAGCCGTGTTGTGGCCGGCCATGATCTGCCGAATCGCCTGCTCCTGGTGCGCGAACGGCGACACCGGCCCAGAACCCGAGTCGCCCGCCTTCCGGGTGAACACCCCCAGCACGCCCGGGTCGAGGACACCTTCGTCCACCAGGGCCTGCAGGGACGCGCCGTCTGCGAACGGCTTCGCCAGAGTCAGGAATGGCTCCCGGTACAGGAGTCGGCCCTCGCGCCGCTTGTCCTGAACCCACTCACGGATCGCCGGGTTCTTGTAGAACTGGAACGAGTCCACGTACCGGGCGTAGCCCTCACGGAGCCCAGCGATCAACGACAACGGGCGCATCAGCGACCCCCTCCGATCTCCTCGAACGCCTCCAGCCGGAGCCGCCTGCTGCGGTACTCCCCGACCTCGCGCGTCTCGATCTTCTCAAGCAGCTTGAAGTGGTTCAGGACCACCTCGTACTCGGCCAGCGTGAGCCTGTACGCCTGCGCGATGAGGGCATCCGACCGGGCGTCGAGGAGCTCTCGTTCTCCAGCGTCCCATCGGGTGGGCTGTCGGCCGAGGAACGCGCCGAGCGGGGCGGTCGTGACGCTCAGAGCGGCCGACACGGCCTCCACCTCGGAGGGGATGTCCGCTGGCGTCGGCGCGGCACATTGGGACAGCACCCAAGGAGTGAGGTGGCCGCCTGGCATATGGATCCGGGCGAGAAAGTCGAGGGTCATTGAGTTGAGCAGCGCGGCCGCTCCGAGGACCTTGGCGCTGTCCGTGACGAGGACGGGGAGAGTGTGAGTGGCGGGCAACGGCTCCATGACGGCCACACGCACCACCCGACGGTCGGTCCACATGCGCCCGATGTCCCTCATCGCGAGCATCGCACGTCCGCGTCCTACGACATCGTCCAGCCGCTCGCGGGCGATCTGCGCGTGCATCCAGTAGCGCGGTTCGACCTCGAACGACGCATCGGCGTGCTGCTCCTCGGTGACCCATGGGATGTGAGGCTTCCGCCCGTAACGATCCTTCCCCGAGAAGCCCTCGAAGGTGCGGGCCCGGTGGTCCCATCGATTCGCCATCTGGCCTTCGTACACGGGGAGGGCTTCGCGCCCGTCCCGGTGGCGGTAGTGCTTGTCCCTGTCGAGCCTGAACCCAGCGGCCTCGAGCGCGGGACCGCGCTGAAGCCATCCCTTCGCCTTGGACGCCGACGAGTGGAACAGCCCGACGTAATTGAGGTTCCACAGGTTCTCGCCGTCGCGCTCGGAGAAGTCGAGCGTGGCAAAGCGATCCTGCAGGTCGAGGGCAAGGCGGATCTCGTCGGCGTCTCCGGTCGAGGGGAGCGTCTCCGTGCGGGGGGCGAAGGTGCGGAGTTCGATGCGTGGCCAAGGTCGGGTGGGGTTCGTGGTTGCCGCATCCACGCCGAAGTTCAGCATGGAAGCTTCCGGCGGTTCGCTGGTCGCGGGGCCCAGGTGCAAAATGCTGAAACGTTCAACCGCGGCCACTGCAGGGAACACGCGCTTGCCAGACGGCGCCTGGTTGACCATGTCGAGGACCTGTCGGACCCGACCGTCGGCCACGAGCCGTTTCCACACGGCGGACTGGGCCGCGTCCGTGGCGATACCCGACTTCACGATGAGGCCGACGTTCGAGGCGGAGTCGGCGGCGAACTCGGTGAAGAGGACGTACGTGTTCGCCTCGTTGGGTGTGCGTGTGTATCGGCCGCTTGACTTGGCGAAGTGGGCCAGTCGGCCTTGACCGGCCTGATAGGTCTTCCAGCGGGCGTACATGGCGGGGTCGGTGTGTTCGAGGTCCGCGATCGCTTTCTTGCGGGTCTCGCTGGTCATGGCGGCGATGCGTGGCAAGTGCTGCCGGAAGAACGGTTGTTCCTCGCCCTTGTACTGCTCCCACGGTGGATTGCCGATCACGAGGTCGAAGCCGCCTCGGGCGTGGATCTCGGGGAAGGCGAGGGGCCAGTGGATGGGGTTGATATCGGCGAGGATGCTCGCCGCTACGGCGGCGGTGTCGGGGTCCGGGTGGCCGTCGAGGGCAGCGGAGTAGGCGCGACTGGTCGGGATGGCGTGCGTGTCCCCGTCGGTCCAGAAGTGGGCGGCGGTCCAGATGTCGGCGGTTTGCTTCCAGGTGGCGTACTTGGGGCTGGCCTGCCAGTCGCGGAATGCCTGCGACTTGGCGCGGACGTGCGCGGGGGTGTGCTCGGGGCCATGGAGCGCCTCGGGCAGGGTGAGGGTGAACTCGACCGTGTCGTTTTGGAACAGGTCCCCGTAGCCGGCGGTGAACCCTTTGTTGTCGTTCAGTGCCCGTGTGAGGCGGCTGGCGAACGGGCCTTTCACCCCGGTGACTTGGAAGGCGGCGTTCTCGATGCGGGTGGGCACGTTCAGGAGGGGCCAGCCGACGAGGCTGTCGCCACAGACGATGTGGTGGTCGAGGAACGTGAGCGGCTGGTCGGGGACGACGCAGTGGATCCACAGTGCGACCTTGGCGAGCTCGGCCGCGAACGGGTCCTTCTCCGCGCCGTAGATGCACGACTGGAGCACTTCGCGGCGGGCGTGTGCAAGGTCTTGGGGGAGTGGCTCGTGGGGGTTACTGCGGGCTTTCGCGACTGCGTACGCGAGCCGATCAAGCGCGCCGACGAGGATGGCGGCGGACCCGCAGGCCGGGTCGATGACCTTCAGGTCGAGAATCGCGTCCACCTGCGCCTGGCGGTCGTCGCCGGCGTCCGCGAGACGTTGTTCGATGAGCGGGTCGAGGGATCGGGTGAGCAGGAGGTCCACGAGGTCTGTGGGCGTGTAGAACGAGGCGAGGTCGGCTCGTTCGATGCTGATCCGGGCGAGGTACGCCTGGCCCGGTGCGACCTTCTTGTTGTCGTCGTCGAGGGTGGCGGTGCCGGCCACCGCGAGGGTGTAGTCGAGCAGGGACTCGTACACGGCACCGAGTTCTTCGACGCCGAGGTTGCGGTAGTCGACGTGCATGCTGGTGCCGCCCACGGTGACGGTGGTGAGCGATTGGATCGCGCGGGTCAGGTAGGTGTTCGCGATCCGGCCGCCGGTGGTGAGCGGGGTGCGGGTCAGGTCAAACAGGAACCCGTTGTACGGGTAGACGCCGAGTGCTGCGGCGTCATCCTCGTCTGAGAAGGCCCGGAACGTGGTCTTCAGCCCTTCCCACAGGTCCATGCGGCGCGGTTCGGCCCGACCGGTCGTGGAGGTGGCGCGGAGCCGGGTGAGGCTGTACGTCTCGTCATACAGCGGGTCGGCGCCGTTGAGCATGCCGCGTTGTTCGGCGAACAAGAGGAACAGGACCCGGTAGAGCACGGTGAGTAGTTCCCGGTAAAGGTCGCGGCCCATGTCGGGGTTCGAGGTCACCTGATCCCGCAGGCCCGGCGTCCCTTCGATCAGGCCGTTCGCGAGGAGGCTGATGGCTTGCCGCACCTGCGGTTGGAGCCGTTTGCCGGCGGCGACCCCGGCGGTGAGCGCCTTCGCGTAGAGCCGTTCCAGCAGCGTGCTGTCCTGCCCTTCGGGCGCGTCAGCCGAGGCCGCCATGTCGTCGTCGCCGTCGGTGTCTTCACCTTCGACCCCAACGTCGGAGTCGGGTTCATCCGGTGACGTGTCGGCGGATGTCTGAGGGAGGAACCGGGATGCATGGCAGAGCCGCCAGAGGGCGAGGAAGTCGGGGTAGGAGCCGGCCTCGAACATGGCGGCCAGGTCGAACTCGACGTACCCGCGGGTGCGTGTGTGGTGGTAGTCGCGGAGCAGCCGCAGGACGCGCCCGTTGGTGAGGAGCCCCCAACGCGCCGTAGCGGCGTTCAGGTAGCCCTGCAGTTCCTCGTGAGCGGAACGGGCTCGGTTGGCGCGCGCGTCGAGGTCGGTGACGGCGACCACGCTGATGGGGGGTGTGTCCGGGCCGTCCCAGCCAAGGTGGGACACGGTCCATGTCCGGTCTCCGGCGGGCAGTTTCGCCCGTTGGTAGGCGGGGGTGAAGCCGAACAGGTCGAGCATGGGTAGCACGAGCTTCTCGCGGACGCGGGATACGTCCATGTCGCCGTCGAGCTCGGCGGAGTACGCGGACCAGAGGGCGACGCACGCCCGGAACGCGGCCTCCTGGTCGGCGAAGAGCTGCGAGCGGGTGGGGGTCGTCCCGTCTCTGCCGGTGAACGTGGACGGGTCGGCGAGGAACTTGGCGTCCCCGTCGACGGTGGCCTGGCGGAGGCTGTCGGTGATCACGTCTCCGACGAGACCGCCGCTGGTGTGGATGAGGCTCACGTCGCTCATCGGGTCACCTCCGGGTAGACGAGGGTGATCGCAACCAGGTCGTGGGAGGTGGGTTGTACGTCGGCAAGGCCGTCCGCCCACGCCGCGGTCAGACGGCCGTGGCGTTCCGCGAGCATGCTGGCCCGTTCGCCAGCGACCTGGGTGAGGCGCGCGTCCAGGCCGGGGTCGGAGAGGGTGTCGGCGGCGTCGTCGCGCACGTCGCCGACGTACGGCGCGCCCCGCCCGGGGGCGGCGGACAGCACTGTCGCGGCGTCCAACGTCTGTCCGGGGTCGCTGGTGCGTTGCGCGAGAGGGACGAGCTCTTCGAGTAGGACGGGCGGGTCGGCATTGGCGACGTAGCGAAACAGTACGTGCAGGACGGCCGCGCGTCCGGTGTCGAGGACGGCGTTGTGGGCGGCGACCCGGCCCCGGCACTCGGGCAGGCGGGCCTCGTCCAGGGTGAGGTCGATGAGCCGGCGCAGGAGCGGGTGGGCGAGGTCGACCACGTCGAGGGTCGGGTCGTCCACGCCGAGTCCGGTGTCGAATGTGAACCTGTGCCCGGCCGGAGCCACGTCGTCCACGGTCGAGGGCGCGGACTCGACGGTGTGCACGTGGCCGTCCGTGGTGACGGTCGCGTGCCGATGGCGGAGCGCAGCGAGCGTGAACTTCTCGACCTGGTCCGTGGTGCCAGTGACCCGGCGAGACTCGTTCAAGGCGTCCTCAATCGCGGTGAGGGAGATGCCGGTCTGGCCGTAGAAGGACTCCTCCTTGACGCGTTCGAGCACGTCGGTGCCCGCGACGCTCTCGTCGGTGAGCCGGGCCAGCTCGGGGTCAGACTCCAACAGGACCGTCTCGTCGAACAGGGTGGGTTGGAGGTGTCCGGCGGCGCGGAGCTTCGCCCGGAACGCGGTGCCCGGGTCGGACAGGTACAGCAGGATGTCGCTGTTGGCGAGGAACGGGGGCACGAACCCGTAGTCGGCGCGGATCTGCTCGGACTTCTGCACGATGAGGTAGAGCAGGCTCGCGTCGAGGGCGTCGTCAAGGACGAGGGTGCGGATGCCGACGAACGGTTCGCGCTGCTGGAACCTGTCGATGCGTCCGTTGCGTTGCTCGATCCGGTTCGGGTTCCACGGCAGTTCGTAGTGGATGAGCTCGGCGCATGCCCGCTGCAGGTTCACACCCTCGCTGATGCAGTCGGTAGCGACGAGGACCGCCTGCTCGGTGGCCTCGAACTCGGCGAACGTGGCGTTGCGTTGGGCGAGGTTCATGTCGCCATAGATGGTGAAGACGCGAGTACCGTCGGGCAGCCCCTTCGACTTACCAACGGCCCGGGTGAGGTTCTTCTCCAGGTAGTCGAGGGTGTCCTTGAACTTGGTGAACACGAGAACGCGGCGGGCTCTCGGGTGGGCGTTCATGCGTTCGGGCAGCAGGCGCAGCAGCTCGGCGAGCTTCGGGTCCTTCGCCGCGGTGACCTTTGCGGCGAGATCCTTGATCGTGTTCAGGCGGGCGAGTTCGGCGTCCTGAGGCAGGTCGACGCGGGCGGTCAGGTGCACCGCGTCCAGTTCGTCGTCTTCGGTGAACACTTGGTCGGTGGTGGCGTCGGCGGCGGCGCGGGTGGCCTGGTCGCCGAGATCGAGCGCGGCCTGGCGACGGATGGCGTTCAGCCGGTTGTCGATGCTGACGCGGAACGCGGCCGGGCTGGACAGCAGCCGCTTGTGCAGGTGCGCGGCGACCCACTTGCCGATGGTGGTCGTGGACGCGCCGTACAGCTCGCCGGTGTAGCCGGTCAGCTCGTCGATCAGCGCCCGCAGGTCGGCGCTCCGTCTCAGGGAGACGATCACCTCGTCGGAGTTCCTGGCCGGGAACGGCGACTTCGTGCCGCGCTGCCCGTACCAGGCCTCGATGTCGGCGCGGCGTCGTTGGACGACGTGGGACTCGCGCGCGCGGGTCCGGTCGAGCCTGCGTCCGAGCGCGGTGTCGGTGACAAGAGTCGGGTCGAGCATCTCGAACAGGGATTGGTAGGAGTCGCTGTACCCGTTGTGCGGCGTTGCGGTCAGCAACAGCAGGTGCCGGCAGCGGTCGGCGGCCGTGCGTACGAACGCGTGCCGTTCCATGTCCGAGGAGGACCGGCCCGCGAACGCGTGCGGTGCCGCCGCCAAGTGGGCCTCGTCGACCACCAGCGCGTCCCACTGGTGTGCGAGAACCTCCTCGGTTCGTGTCTTCAGGTAGTCGATGCTGGCGATCACCACGTCGTGGGCAGCCCACACGCTCTGGCCCGGCAGGAGCTTCCGTTCAAGAGCGGGTAGTAGGTGGCCGGCGACCACAGTCGCATCGATGTGGAACATGGTGTCGAGCGTGTCCCGCCACTGCTCGCGCAGGTTCGCGGGCACGCACAACAGGACGCGTCGGGCCCGGCCGCGGGCAAGCAGTTCGGACAGGATGAGCCCTGCCTCCACGGTCTTGCCCGTGCCCACGTCGTCGGCGACGAGCAGCCGTACCCGTTCGGTGTTCAAGGCCATCAGCAGTGGCACGATCTGGAAGTCCGTGGGAATCGCCCGAGAGCGTTGAAGACCCAGGATGGGTGCAGTTCCGTGCAGTAGGGAGAACCTGTAGGCGTCGAGTAGCAGCCGCTGTTCGGACGCGTCCCCGACCGTGCCCGCGTCGGGGAACGGCAACGCACCCGGCTGCACATCCTCCAGCCGAGAGTGGAACCTCACTGGGGTGTTGTCTCGGCCGTCGAGTGCGGTGGCGCTGAACACGTGCCCGTCGCGGTAGTCGACGCGCCACAAGCGTTCCCTGAGACGCACGACCTTGCCAGGTACGAGCAGGTCCTCTGCGACGTCGGCTGCTCGTGCCACGCTGGTCCTCCGTCGGGTTTGGGGTGCTCCTAACACTAATGAAGCAAGGGCGCGAGAGCCGTCGTGACACCCGAACCGAACCCTGTCGAGGGCGACCTAGTTGTACTCGGCCAGGACGTGGGTGACACCGGCTGGTTGACGAAAGAGGAGAACCCCCACTGGGGTGTGACTTGCGAAGGTCCACATCCCAAGGAGGTTCTCCCGTGTCCCAATGTAGGGCTCATCTGACGGTGTTCGGCAGGCGGCTGTTGGTGCAGCGCGTGATCGAGCAGGGCTGGCCGGTGGCGCATGCGGCCAAGGCGCAAGGGGTGTCGCGTCAGTGCGCGCACCGCTGGATCAACCGGTGGAAAGCCGCGGGTGAGGCCGGCCTGATGGACCGATCCTCCCGGCCACACCACAGCCCGCGTCGCACCAGCGTCGAGGTCGAGGCCCGGATCATCACTGTTCGCAGCCAGGAACGCCGGGGCCAGGACTGGTTAGGGCCCGAGCTCGGCATCCCAGCCCGGACGGTGTCTCGGGTGCTGCGGCGTCACCAGCTGCCCTACCTGCACGAACTGGACCCGATCACCGGGATCCTCATCCGGGCATCCAAGACCACCGGGGTGCGCTACGAGCACGACCACCCCGGCTCGCTGGTCCATACCGATGTGAAGAAGCTGGGCCGCATCCCCGCCGGGGGCGGCTGGAAACTCCACGGCCGCCAAGCCGGCGACACTGCCGCCCACAAGAACGCCAAGACCGGCTACGACTACATCCACTCCCTCGTCGATGACCACTCCCGCTACGCCTACTCCGAGGTCCTGCCCGACGAGAAGGGCGCCACCACCGCCAACTTCCTGACCCGTGCCCTGGACCACTTCGCCAGCGTCGGGATCACCGTGGAGCGGCTCATCTCCGACAACCACTACTCCTACCGGCGATCCAACGACGTCCGGAACCTGTTGGCCGAGCGCGGCATCACCCACAAGTTCATCCGGCCCCACAGCCCATGGCAGAACGGCAAAGTCGAAAGGTTCAACCGCACCCTGCAAGCCGAATGGGCCTACGCCCAGCCCTTCACCACCAACACCGACCGCGCAGACGCCCTTGCCCCATGGCTCAACTACTACAACACTGAACGCCGACACACCGCACTCGGAGGCCACCCCCCGATCAACCGACTGTCACCAACCTGATGGCCGAGTACACCTAGTCGCCGCAATGGTTGGTCGGCTTTGTCTCGGACGTCATCGAAAGCCGGCCGGGACTTGCCGTCTTGGGGTGGTCAGCCGGTGTGGGGCGGCCGGTGCGCCATAGCATCCGTGGGGAGCGGGCGGCGATAGTCTCCGGCCAGACGTCCTCAAGCCACGAGGATCGTGACGACACCTGGCTCGGCCGCCCGAGCTGAGCGAGATGAGACCCAAGGCGTGAGAGGTGGGATGGCGTGGAAGCCAAGACCTGGGCGCTCGGCGAGATCCTCAAGCCGGAACGTAGGTACATCGTGCCGACATTCCAGCGCAGCTATGAATGGACCGAAGACGGCCAGTGGAGGCTCCTCTTCGAGGACCTGGTTGCTACTGCCGACAGGCTCTACCAAAGGCGGCAGTTCGCACTGATGACTGGATCCCAGCCTGACGAAGCGACCGTTTCGCCGCACTTCCTCGGTGCGATTGTCTGTGACTCCCTGCCGTTCCCTGCCGGGGGTGTGGCCTTGAGGTCCGTGGTCGACGGGCAACAGCGGCTCACCACCGTCCAGCTTCTCTTGCGGGGCCTCTTGGACGTGGTGCAGGAAGTAGACGGGGCTGATGACTTAAGAGGCAAGGCCAAGTCGCTCGCAAAGATGATTGGCAACGATGAAGACAGCGGCGCGGCACCAGAGGACGTCTACAAACTTTGGCCAAGGAGGGACGACCGACTGCTTTGGCCGGTCGTCATGGCCGACCAGGTGCCCGCCCACGGCAGAAGCGATCACCTCTACCTGCAGGCTCGCCGCTATTTCGCAAAGGCTGCGCGAGAGTCCTTGAGTGAGGTCAACGGAAGTGAGCGAGCGGAGCGCCTGCGGGCATTGGTCGACGCCGTGGACACTCTCTTCAAGATCGTTGTGATCGATCTCGACCACAATGATGATGCTCAGGTGATCTTCGAGGTGCTGAACGGTCGCCAGACCCCTCTCTCAGCGTCGGACCTGGTCAAGAACCTGATCTTTCTGCGAGCCGAGTTCGATAAGGCGCAGCATCTGGATGCCATGTACGACAAGTATTGGGCCGGCTTCGACGATGACTGGTGGAAGAAGAAGGTCGGCACTGGCCACGCGGCACGCGGCCAGCGTGACGTCCTTCTGTCGGTCTGGCTGACAGCAACAACTGCAACAGAGGTTTCAGTTGGCAACCTCTACGGGGAAGTCCGCGCCTACCTCGACCGTGAGAAGCCCCAGACGGAGGAGCTGCTTTCGGGCCTGAAGGCCTTCGCGCACGCGTATCAGGAGGTGTACGGCGAGCGAGTAGTAGACGATGAGGTGCTGCGCCGCGCTTACGACAATCTGATCAGGCTCGGCAATCTCACCGCAGTCCCACTGCTGACCTGGCTGCGCACGTTGCCAGAGGAGATGCTGAGCAGAGACGACCACAGACGAGCGGTCCAGGCGGTTGAGTCCTTCACCGTTCGCCGAATGATCGCGGGCGCTGGCTGGGGGACTCGCAACTACGGCCAGATCTTCGTCAAGGTCATGTCGGACGCAAGGTCCGCTCAACCTTGCGACGTACGACACGCCATCGTCGCGGCACTGCAGCGCGCTGGCTGGCCCAACGACGATCAGCTGCGAACCGCAATGCTCGAAAACAACTTCTACGCTCAGAACCAACAGCGTCAGCGCTTAGTGCTCGGCGCCATTGACAGCAGGCTTCGCTCAGATGACCTGAAGCAGGCGCCGGCCAGCGTTGACTACAGCCGTCTGCAGATCGAGCACGTGCTCCCCGGGAGCTGGGAAGCTCACTGGCCACTGGACGACTCCCTTACCGAGCTAGACCGACTAAAGGCAATTGAGGTGCGCAACCAAGCCAAGAATCGAATCGGCAACCTGACCTTGGTAACACAGCACTTCAACGGGTCGGTGTCGAATCTCGGCTGGGCGGAGAAGCAGCCGGAGTTCGCGAAGCAGAGCTCCGTCCTGCTCAATGTGGCGATTGCTTCAGTGCCAGACTGGGACGAGTCCTCGATCAATCAGCGCGGAACCGAGCTCGCCAGGATCGCTTCCGCCGTTTGGCCTGCCGCTGAAGCACTCGGTTTCGAGCCACCACCGGACGCGCTTGACTCCACCTCCACCTAGCAGGACCCGGCCGGGGTGAGCGCACTCGGGCATGACACGGCGGTCAGAATCTCGACTGGCGCGTGCGCCAAGGGCCGTCCGCCAATCGGCCGGCGCGCCGAGGAGTCAGGAGCCAGAGCTGCGCGCGTCGACGGCCGGCGCCGATCCGAGGCAGAGGCAGACGAAGTCCCGCCTGCCGCTCAGAGGGGGCGTCTTGTGTCGTCGAGCCTCCGATACGGGAGCTGTCGGGAGCCGCATACCTTTCGCTTCGGTCTCTACGCTTACCTCATGCCCAAGCCAGCCGATGCAATCCATCTGGACCCGGCCCGCCAGAGCCCCCAGTTGCCCGCTCTCGTCGCGACCGCCCAAGAGATCGACGGCGTGACCTACCCAGCGGCCGCCGACGTGGATTCGGCCGCCGTTGTTGAGGACTGGCTCCTGCACGTAGAGGATGCGTTGATCGAGGCGCGGAACGGCGTCACTGCGATTTCGTGGCCTCTTGCACTGGCTGGCCTTGTTGGCTTTCTTGCGCTCTTGGCCGACGTCGCCGATGGAGCGCCCAGCATCCTGCAGGCCGTTGTAGCAAGTCCGTGGAAGTCGTTGGTGTGTGCCGCGCTGCTTGTCGCGACGATTGTCGCCTTCAGGCTCTCCGACGAAACCACCGAGAAGCGGAGAAAGCTCGTCGCGATCCGGAGCGCGTATTTTCGGCGACGGCGAGAACTCGTTGAAGGGCAGCTCGCGTCTTCGTCAGACGACGCGCATCTGGTCCCCGGTGACCGTGGGGTGCCCAAGGCCGATGGCGGCGTTGCCTCCACTCACGAAGGTCGGTAGACGCACCCACGTTCGAGTGCGTAACGCTTCAGAGCCTGGGCGCGTCGCTTCTCCTTGCGCGCGGATCCACCGAGGTCCCGGAAGTCCAAGTAGGCGTGACCAGGTGGCAAAGGGGTGGCGGGCTTCGAGGCGGCAGCACAGTCGTCGACCGCGCGGCTGCCCGCGGCTACTGCTTCGGCCGTTGAGACGGCCCAGATTCCGACCGACTGCAGACCAAGCCGGACGGTATGTTCCATATGGGCGTCAACGGGCTGTACGAGGGTCCGCTGGATCACCGATAGGCATCCGAGGTCTTTCGCGGTCGGCGCAAACGCCTGACTGCTCGGCGCTCCGTCATCCAGGAAGGCGGGATGCACATGTCGCATGAGGAGAGCCGTTGGCGATGTCGTGAGGCAGATCTCTCCCGGAGAGAGCGAAGGGAACATGACCGTCACTTCCCGAGGGCCTCTCTAGCACGCGAGAAGACCAAGGCTGGTGTACCCACGAAACCGTCAGGCTCCTCCTCGTCGAAGTAGATCCGGATCGAGCCGCCGTTAGCGACGAGCACCTCCAGATCCTCGGGACCCTCAGCCCACTCCATCTGGATGCCGCCGTCGGGCGTCGGATAGACGCCAGGGCGTGGGAGGCCGGCGTCTAGCACCATGAACAAGAAGGCCTCAGCGGTCTGGAGCGCTTCCTTGCTCACAGCCTGTCCCTCACCATCTAGCCATCCGTCTGGCAAGGCGGAGAGCTCCTCCAACCTGGCCGACCATTCAGACGGCAGCAAAGCTTCAACGCTGAGCACATCAACAACTTTGCGATCGCCAGTTCGGTTTCGCATTACGGTCAGCGCGACCAACGGCGTGCGTTTGGCGAACCCGCAGACCTCGCGAAGCTGATGGAAGATATCCGGGTTTCTGAACTGGCCTCGAAGGGACCTTTCGCCGGCTTCGAACTGGTATGTGAACTCGAGAGGGGAACTGCACACGCCGACGACGTAGACGTGCAGAAGGCGTTCCTGGGGGGACTTGTCGGGAACAAACCCGCGGATCGGCTCCGTAGTTCTGTTGGTGAGCACGGCGCGGCTCTTGGGTGCTTGCCGCTTCGAGGGGGCCCAGGTGAGGGTCTCACCCTCCTTCAGGCTAACGCCCATGAGGGCGAGATCTGGGACCAGCTCCTTCGGAAAGGCCTGGGGGACCGTTTCCGACTCGCTCAAATCGGCGAAGGCCTCCTCGATCAGTCTGCGCGCCCGTTCCAGGTAGTCGTCGCTCAGAGTCATGGGCGTCGCCGACCGCCTTACGCCCAAATCAACAGTTACGGAGCCCTTGCCAAGCCGGGTGATCGCGAGATCAAACCCCAAGATGCCAAGGGCCTCAGTCCTGACTTTGTGCCGGTTGGGGTGCTCCGCCAGATAGAGCGACTTGGCGACTCGCTCGAGCAAATACTGAAAGCGTTGCAGTTCTGTGGTGGCTGAGAGTGGAAGCGCTCCCTCAGAGAACCTCTTGCCCTGCAAGTGCACGTGTTGAAGCACAGTGCGGGCTTCCCCCGTCGGCATACGCGCGAGTGTAGTACTGGCTCCCGACGCTCAGGGCTTCATTGCGATGCGCGCACATCCACGAGGTGGCAAGTTGTCCCGCGAGGGAAGGGGGACTCGGACGCAGGAGCATTCAACCTGGCGGTCATTGCTCATGTTGCCTGGCCCCGAAGGCTCTGGCATCCGTCCATGCGAGGCTCAACCTTGCTCGCGCGGTTCCGAATCGCGCGCCATCTTCTCTGAGAGCCGCTCGGCGATGAGTTGGTCCCGATCGGCGGCCGTGTGCTGGTAGACCAGCGCTGCTTTGGGGGTGGTGTGACCGAGGCGGTCCATGAGCTCCTTTAGCGTCGCACCCGACTGGGCGGCCATGGTCGCGCCGGTGTGGCGGAGATCGTGGAAGCGTAGGTTCGGCCGGCCGGCGGCGATCCGGGCCTTGTTCCACCAGTTGCCGAAGGTTCGGTGGTGGAGTGGGTTGCCGGTGCGGGACGGGAACAGGAGCCCCATCCGTCCGGGTTCTGTGTGCAGCGCGAGGTGGGTTTCGAGGTCGGGGATGAGGGCTGGTGGGACGTGCACCTCTCGGGCGCCGGCGGCGGTCTTGGGTGTGTCGATGACCGCCTTGCCCTCGATGTGCTGGACGGACCGGCGAACGTGGAGGACCGCGACCGCGAGTGGCGTCCCGTCTTTCGACTTGGTGTGGGTGATGGTGACGTCTCCGCGCCGCAGTTCGAGGATCTCGCCGATCCGCAGCGTGCACCACACGCCGAGCAGGACGGTGAGCCTGTAGTGCTCCGGCATCGCTTCGTGCAGCTTCGCGATTTGCTCGCTGGTGACCATCTCGACCCGGTGCTTGACCGGCGCCTTGCCTGCGCCCTTGATCCGGCAGGGGTTGGCCGGGATGCGTTCGTCCTCGACGGCGGTGGTCAGGATCGTCCGGATCAAGGCGTACGCCGAGGCCTGCTCGGTGGGCGTCTTGGCGAGGGTGCGGTACCAGGCTAGGACGTCCTCCTTGGTGATGTCCTTCAGTTCGGTGTCCCCGAACGTGGGATATATCTTCGCCTTCAGTAGGCGCCGGTAGTCGGCTTGGGATCGGGCCTTCAGCGGCTGGCCGTCGCGGTTGTGGCGGTTCTGGACCCATGGGTCGGCGTACTCGCGAAGTGTGAGGGCAGCGGCCTTGGCGCGCCGTTCGGCTTCCCGGGCTGCGTCTTCGCGGGCCAGGGGCGAGGTCCATTCGTCCAGGTCGATGAGGCGGCGCTCCTTGGCGAGCCACACCTCGGCGTCTACCTTGGCCATGAACACGGTCGGGGCGTAGTGGCGCTGGTCGTCGGGGCCGACGTAGCTGGCGTGGTAGCCGCTGCGGAGCTTCTTGATCGCTCCCCAGGTACGACGCTTCTGTTCCCCCATATGCTGATAGCAGTAGCCGTTCGCCTTCTTGCTCTTCGCGGCAGTGAGTCCGCACCGAGAGCCGTCGGCCTTGATCATTCGGCACCTCGTGCCGGGGTCTTTCGGCACTCCTCGCGGCAAGTTGACCTCCCGGATTCCGTTCCCTTAGCGTTCCCTTAGCAGTCGGAACACAGCCTACTTCAGCCCACTTCGCGACTCCAAGGACCGGCCCGCTTGAGCACTAAAAGCCCTAGTCAGCGAGCCGCAAACCGCCTCAATCGGGCCAGATGTCGCAGACCCCGCCCTCACGAGTTCGAATCTCGTATCCTCCGCCACGTGGCCGGGGGTGACGCCGCCTGGACAGCTCGTCTCCGGAATTCTCCTTGCCTGATCACAATCCGCTCCCGTGGCGGTCAGATTGCGCCGTGGGCGCGTCCGGCGCCCTCTTCGATTCGCGTGCCCCTCGGGGGGCGAACCCGACAGCCCTCCCGGTCAGTGCCTGAGCGCCGTGGCGGTGAGGTGGAGCGCGCGTTCGAGGAGCTCGGGCTCGTGCCAGACCGGGAGCCGAAGCATGGACCGGTGGCCGTCGTAGGCGGAGAAGCCCGGCCCGGGGGCGAGCTTCACCCGGGCCCTCTTGGCGGTCTCGGCGAGAGCCAGCGCATCACTGTGGGTGTCGATCCACAGCCCCGAGCCGCCCTTGATCCCCCGCCAGGTCCAGTCGGGGAAGTGCGCGCGGATCGCCTCCTCGGTGGCGCTCAGGTGGGTGGTGAGCATGTCCCTGCGCTGGTGCCGCGCCCGGTCGGCCCGCTTCAGCAGCCGGACCGCATGCAGCTGGTCGACCACAGAGGTGGCGAGGTCCTCGACCTTGCGGAGCTCCAGCAGCTGCCTGATCCGGCTCTGCGAGGCGCGGACCCAGCCGATCCGCAGGCCGCCCCAGAAGAGCTTCGAGAGGGTGCCGACGCTGATCAGCAGTTCCGGGTCCACGAGCCCGGCGAGCGTCGCCGCGGGAGGGCCCTGCAGGGTCAGGTCGTAGGAGCAGCAGTCCTCGATGGTGAGCATCCCGTGCGCCGCGATGATCCCTGCGAGTTCGGCTCTGGCCCGTGGGGGCATGGTCTGGCCGGTGGGATTGTGGATGCTGGTCTGGCAGTAGAGCGCGGTGGGCCTGCGGGCAGCCGCCCGTTCGAGCAGCGCCAGGTCGAGGCCTCCGGGCGTCGTGCGGACGCCTTCGATCCGGGCGCCGAGCGTCTTCAGTACCTCGAGCCCGCCCCGATAGCTGGGGTCCTCGACCAGGGTGAGGTCTCCGGCGGCGACCACGCTCCGCAGCGAGAGGAACGTCGCCTGCTGGGAGCCCGCCGTGACCAGGATCTCCTGCGGCTGGGTCGGGATGCCGTCGCCGCTGAGGTGCTCGGCGATGGCCTGGCGGAGGACCGGCAGTCCGGCCGGGAAGTAGCCGTCGGTGTCGAGGTAGGGACGGAGCTCCTCGTCCAGCGGCTCGGCCAGGGTCTCCCGAACCACCGGTGAGGCGGGAAGGGCACCCGTGGAGAGGTCGATCACGTCCACGTCCGTTCGGGTGAAGGAGAACAGCCGGCCTTCGACCAGCGCGGCGGCCTTGGCGGAGCCGGACCGGACCCTGCTCCCGGAGCCCCGGGTCGAGACGAGGTAGCCACGCGCCTCCAGCACCGCGTACGCGGCCACGACGGTGGCGCGGGAGACGCCGAGCGCCAGAGCGCAGTCACGTTGTGCGGGAAGCGCGCTGCCGGCAGGGATGAAGCCGGCGTGGATCAGCTCGATCAGCGAGCTCGCCAGAGCCTCGGGCAGGGGTACCGCCGGGTCGGCCCAACCGCCGAGCATCCGGCTGAGTTCGGCGGTGTCCATGCGCGTGGCGAGCACCGCTTCAGTATGTCGCCGGCGCCCCCGGGCGCACCGGACCAATTGGTGCGAATTGGATCGGCACGAGCCTCCGCAGCGCTTCTACGGTGTTGCCCATAGCGACACGAAGGAGTGTTACATGGCCACTGTTGCCCTGCTGGGCACCCTCGACACCAAGGGCGAGGAGTACGCCTGGCTGCTGGATCTCTTGCATGGGCTCGGGGTGGCGACTCTCGCCATCGACACGGGCTCCTTCTCCACCAGCGAGCGTGCCGACATCAGCTCCGACCAGGTGATCGCCGCGGCCGGGGTGGACGCCGCCGCGGTGCGGGCGCGCCGGGATCGCGGCGAGATGATGGCGGTGATGGGCACCGGCGCCGCTGCGGTCGTCCGCGATCTGGCCGAGGCCGGACGCATTCACGCGTTGCTCGCCATCGGCGGTTCGGGTGGGTCGTCGGTCGCCGCTCCGGCGATGCAGGCGTTGCCGGTGGGCTTCCCGAAGCTGCTGGTCTCGACAATGGCCTCCGGCGATGTGAAGCCGTACGTGGGCGAGGTGGACACCACGCTGATGTACTCCGTTGTCGATGTCGCCGGGATCAACTCGATCTCTGCGATGGTGCTCGGCAATGCCTGCGCCGCGATCGCCGGAATGGCCGTCGCCTACGAGAAGCGGCTCGCCTCGCCGGCCGGCGAGCACAAGCCGCTGATCGGGGTGACCATGTTCGGCGTCACCACCCCGGCGGCCAACGAGGCGCGCGAGACGCTGACCGGCCTGGGTTATGAGGTGCTGGTGTTCCATGCCACCGGAACCGGCGGACGGGCGATGGAGAAGCTGGTCGAGTCGGGCCTGCTGGCCGGAGTCTGCGACCTCACCACGACCGAACTGGCCGATGACCTGGTCGGCGGCGTGCTGTCCGCGGGGCCGGACCGGCTGGAGATCGCCGGCGCGACGGGGCTGCCCCAGGTGGTGGGCCTCGGCGCTCTCGACATGGTCAACTTCGGGCCGATGGACACCGTCCCGGCGCAGTTCGCCGGACGCAACCTGTACGTCCACAACCCGACCGTGACCCTGATGCGTACCACTGGGGAGGAGATGGCCGAACTGGGTCGCCGGATCGCGGCCAAGCTCGCCGCCGCCACCGGACCCACCGAGCTGTTCATCCCTCTGCGCGGGGTCAGCGCCATCGACGTGGACGGGGCCCCGTTCCGCGACGCCGAGGCCGACGAGCAGCTCTTCGCAGCGCTGCGCACAGGGCTGGCCGGCTCGACGGTCGTCGTCCACGAGGTCGACCAGGCAATCAACGACCCCGGCTTCGGCAGGGCCATGGCCGAGGCCCTGCATCACCGCATCACCAGCAAGTAACCGATTCACAAGGAGAAACGCGACATGTCACGCCAAGAGATCCTCGCCCGCTTCCGGGCTCAGGTGGCTGCCGGCCAGCCGATCATCGGAGGTGGTGCCGGCACCGGCATCACCGCCAAGTCCGCGGAGGCCGGCGGCATCGACCTGCTGGTCATCTACAACTCCGGCCGTTTCCGGATGGCCGGCCGTGGCTCACTGTCCGGCCTGCTCGCCTACGGCGACGCCAACGCGATCGTGATGGAGATGGCCAACGAGGTCCTGCCCGTCGTGAAGCGCACCCCGGTGCTGGCCGGAGTGAACGGCACCGACCCGTTCCGGGTCATGCCCTACTTCCTGAAGCAGGTCAAGGAGATCGGCTTCGCCGGCGTCCAGAACTTCCCGACCGTCGGCCTGATCGACGGGGTTTTCCGGGCCAACCTGGAGGAGACCGGCATGGGCTACGGGCCGGAGATCGACATGATCCGGCTCGCCCACGAGCTCGACCTGCTCACCTCGCCCTACGTGTTCGACACCGACCAGGCCAAGGCCATGGCCGCGGCCGGCGCCGACATCCTGGTTCCGCACATGGGCCTGACCACGTCCGGCACGATCGGCGCGCAGACCGCGCTCACCCTGGAGCAGGCGGCGGCGAAGGTGCAGGAACTCGCCGACGCCGCCAAGTCGGTGAACCCCGACATCCTCTGCCTGTGCCACGGCGGGCCGATCGCCAACCCCGAGGACGCCCAGTACGTGCTCGACCACACCGAGGGCATCGTCGGCTTCTACGGGGCCTCCTCCATCGAGCGGTTCCCGACCGAGGTCGGCATCCGCAAGCAGACCGAGGACTTCAAGGCCATCACCTTCAAGCGCTGAACCGCAGGCAGTGCGGCGGACCGCGTCGAGTCGCATGCGCCACGGTCCGCCGCCGAGCCTTCACACACGAAAGGAACGACCCTCATGTCTGACACTCAGGAAGCACAGTACAAGGAGACCATCCCGCTCTGGCTGGCGGTCGCGATCACCGTCGTCGTCTCGGTGCCGTTCTCGCTGTGGCTGGGCGGCTGGAACTTCGCCGTCTGGTGCTCCTTCATCGTCTGGGCGGAGTACTTCGCCCTGGGCGCGAAGCCGGCCGCGCTGAGGACCATCGTCCCGGCCTTCGCCTACAGCGCCGTCCTCACCGGCCTCACCCTGGCCGTCATCCCGCTGCTCGCCTTCCTTCCTTCGCTGGTGACCCCCGGCGACCTCGCCGTGATGGTGGCCCTCTTCGTCGGCGTCGCCGTCATGGTCTACTCGATGCGCTGGGCCAAGGTCTTCCAGGACGGAAGCCTGCCGTTCTTCAACGGCATCTCGATGGTGCTGGCGATCTACTTCACCGGCAGCTACCCGCAGGTCGTCAGCGGTCCGCTCACGCCGCTGTGGGCCGCCGTGTGGGCGATCCTGATGGCCGTCTTCGGCGGTCTCCTCGGCGTCTTCAACGTCTGGCTCACCTTCCCCAAGAAGGTGGAGAGCCCCCAACCCGTGACCCAGGCCTAGGAGGTCCGGCCATGGCACGTTCGTACTACAGCACCACGATCGACGTTCCGCTCGAGGCGGTCTGGGCGGTCGCCCGGGACTTCAACGGCCTGGCCACCTGGTGGTCGGGCAGCGTCTCGGCGAGCCGGATCGAGGACGGGAGGACCGGCGACAGCGTGGGGGCGATCCGCCGGTTCACCTTCGGAACCGACGAGATCCGTGAGCACCAGCTGGAACTGTCCGACATCAGCCACCGCTGCGTTTACGAGTTCTGCGAGCCGGCGCCCTTCCCGGTGACCGACTACGTGGCCACCCTGCAATTGACCCCGATCACGGACGGCGACCGCTGTTTCGTGGAGTGGTGGGCCGACTTCGAGAGCGAGGCCGACAAGCTGGACTACTGGCGCGGCTTCTTCGCCAGCGAGGTGTTCGCCCCCGCCGTCGCGAGTCTGCGCGCCTACCTCACGGCCTGACCGGCGGTGTCGGTGAGGTCGTGAGGGGTGGCCCCGGTCAGCGGCCGGCGGGGGCCTCGTCGGGACGGGTCCTCAGGGGGTCGAGGGCGGCGAGGATGAGTTCGAGGCCGAAGCCGAACTCATCCGCCGGGTCGTAGCCGGCGGCGACGAGCGCCGCGGCGGACTCGTTGAGATAGGGGAACTGGTCGGCTGGAAGCTGGGGCAGGTAGACGTCCTCGACCATGTCCGCGAGCTGGTCGGCGGAGTCGAACGGCAGGCTGGCCTCCTGCAGGGCGAAACCGTAGACGTAGCTGTCCAGCAGCCAGTTCGCGTGGGTAGCCATCAGGACAGGGAAGCCGGCCCTCCGCAGGCACGCGGTGACCGCCTCGCGGTGATGGAGGTGGGCGGGGCCCGGCGACGTCCGCGCGTCCATCAGGCCGATCGCCCACTGGTGGCGGGCGAGGACCTGCCGGGCGGACTCCGACCGTCGCCGCATCGCCGCCTGCCAGTCGACGCCTTCCGGGGGGAGGTCGATCTCCTCGAACACGAGATCGATCATGGCGTCCAGGAGCTCGTCCTTGCTCTTCACGTAGTGGTAGAGCGACATCGCGCCAGCGCCCAGCGCACCGGCCAGCCGGCGCATGCTCAGTCCGTCGACCCCCTCGTTGTCGGCGAGCCGGATGGCCTCGAGCACCACCCGCCGCTTGCTCAGCCCCGCGCCCGGCGCGACGTCGTGTTGTCCCTCGGCAGACACGGTCCTCCTCGCATGTACGGCTTGACGATCGTACAGCGTACGTGCATAGTACAGCGTACGACGTACAGTGTACGAGTCGCGGGAGTCGCGGCCCGGACGTGAGGAGGCCCGATGGGAATCGAACAGCAGCAGCACCACGGAGCGCGCCTGGGGCGCGGGCCCGGTCCGGCCGGCGCTGCGACGATGCGGGCCGTCGTCCAGCACCGCTACGGTCCGGTCTCCGTGCTCGGGCTGGCCGAGGTCGGCGTCCCGTCGCCCGGCCGCGGCGAGGTGCTCGTCCAGGTGGGTGCGGCGTCGGTACATCCGGGCGACTACTTCGTCATGACCGGTGAGCCGTACGTGGTGCGCCTGGTGTTCGGGCTCCGCCGACCGCGTCACGGCATCCCCGGCAGGGACCTCGCCGGCGTGGTGGCAGCGGTCGGGGAGGGCGTCACGGCCCTGCGTCCCGGCGACCGGGTGTTCGGCTGGAGCGCCGCTGGAGCGCTCTCCGAGTACGCCTGCGTCCCGGCGGACAACCTCGTTCCCGTGCCCGAAGACCTCTCTGACGTGGACGCGGCAGCGGTACCGACGTCGGCCATGACGGCGCTGCAGGCACTGCGCGACATCGCGCGGCTCCGACCGGGCCAGCGGGTGCTGGTCACGGGCGCGTCGGGCGGCGTCGGCTCCTTCGCCGTCCAGCTCGCCAAGGTGTTCGGTGCCGAGGTGACGGGGGTGTGCAGCACCCGCAACCTCGACCTGGTCCGGTCACTCGGCGCCGATCACGTCATCGACTACACCAGGACCGACGTCACCAGCGGCCACGAGCGCTACGACGTGATCCTCGACAACGTGGAGGCCAGCCCCCTCGCGGACGTCCGCCGGGTGCTGACGCCCGCCGGCACCCTCATCCCCAACAGCGGACGCGGCGGCCGCTGGCTCGGCCCCATCCCCCGGATACTTAAGGCCCGGCTGCTGTCCGGCTTCACCCCGCAGCACCTGAAGCCCTTCACGTCCATCGGCAGGCGCGCGGACCTGCTCACCCTTGCCGACCTGCTCGCGACGAAGCAGGTCCAGCCGCTCGTCGACCGCACCTACGTCCTCGGCGAGGCAGCCGACGCCCTCGACCACGTCGCCGACGGCCACACCCGGGGGAAGGTGGTGATCACCCTCTGAGGACCGGATCGACAAGAACGACCCCACCCTGACCTGTCCCGCCCGGCCCACTTCCGATGTGGTGGACGGGCCGCTCCTGAAGGAGGAATCACCGATGACCATCCGAACCACACCCGCGACCCTGCCCGACACCCCGGCGATCCCCGTGCAGGCCAGGCTCGCCGCCGCCTGGACCAGCTTCATGTTCCTGTACGTCTACGTCGACATCCTCAACTTCTACAAGCCCGGCGTGGTCGACGGCATCCTCGATGGTCTCGTCTGGAGGTTCGACATCAGCTCGACGCTGTTGACCATCTTCCTCGTGTCCGTGTCGATCCCGGCTCTGATGGTGGTGCTCTCGGTGACCCTGCCCGCCCGGTGGAACCGCGTCACGAACCTCGTCGTCGCCTCGCTGCTGATCCCCTACTCGGTGTTCAACGCAGCAGGTGCGACGTGGGAGTGGGCCGGCTTCTACGGCATCTCCATCGGGATCGAGGTGCTGCTCCTGGCCCTCATCCTGCGCTCCGCCTGGGCCTGGCCGCGAGCGGCTGCCACGGGCGTGACCGCCCCGGCCGACTCGCCGGCGAACAGCCGCAGCAGCCGGTAGGCCTCGTCCGCCACGGCGTCCCGGGCCGGCCCCATCCACCGGCGGGGGTCGACCAGGGCCGGGTCGTCGGCCAGGGTCCTGCGGATGGTCCGGGTGAGCACGCCGTTCAGGTGGGTGGCCACGTTGACCTTGCTGATCCCGGCCGCGATCGCGGCCCGCAGGCCGTCGTCCGGCACCCCCGACGATCCGTGCAGCACGAGCGGGACGGGGACCCGCGCGCCGATCGCCCCGATCAGGTCCACGTCGAGCCGGGCGTCCCGGGTGCGCATCGCGTGGGACGAGCCGACGGCGACGGCGAGCAGGTCGACGCCCGTGGCGTCGACGAACGCGGCCGCGTCCTCCGGCGAGGTCCGGGCCGAGGGGTCGTGCACCCCGTTCTTCCCGCCGACCTCCCCGAGTTCCGCCTCGACGTCGACGTCCGCGGCGTGGCAGAACCGGACGACCTCCCCGGTCCGGGCGCGGTTCTCCTCGTCCGGGAGGCGGGAGGCGTCGTACATCACCGAGTCGACGCCGAGCCGGACGGCCTCCCGCACGAGCCCGACATCCTCGGCGTGGTCGAGGTGGACGACGACCGGCACGCTCGCACCGGCGGCCATCGCCCGGCAGGCGAGCAGGATCGGCTCGAGCGCGCCGTGGTAGGCCACGGCGTTCTGCGAGACCTGGAGGACGACGGGCAGCCCGGCGCGCTCGGCCGCCCGGACCAGGGCCGTGGCGTGCTCCAGGTGGATGACGTTGAAGGCGCCGAGGCCGGTCCCCGCGGTACGGGCGGCCGCGGCGAGGGCGCGCAGCGAGGCCTTCACCGGGCGCGCCCTGGCTCGGCGGGACGACGGGTCATCAGGACTCCTCCACGGTGGTGACGGGAACCTCGAACGACGCGGCGAGCTGCGGATCGAACACGCCCGTGCGCGGGTGCGCGGCGGCCGCCGCTGCCGCCGCGACGGCTGGCCGGAGGGCCGCGACGACGTCCAGGCCCTCGGCCAGACCGGCCGCGAGGACGCCGACCAGGACGTCACCGCAGCCCACGGCGTTGCTCACCGCGACGACCGGGGCGTGGGCCAGCACCGTCCGCCCGGCGGTGACAGCGAGGGCGCCCTCGCTCCCGAGCGAGACGACGACGCTCTCCGGCCCTGCGTCGCGGAGTGCCCGAGCGGCCGCGATGACGTCGTCACGACTGTCGAGCCGTCGCCCGCGCCACGCGGCGAGCTCGTCCCGGTTGGGCTTCACCACGCTGGGACGCGCACCGAGCGCGCGGGCGAACGGCGCACCGCCGGCGTCGAGGACGACCGGGAGCCCGGCCGAGCGGGCGGACGAGACCAGGTCGGCGTAGAGGTCGTCCGGGCATCCGGCGGGAGTGCTGCCGGAGATGGTCACGGCGTCGACCTGACCGAGCAGCTCGGCGAACCGGCTCCGCAGCCGGTCCACGTCCGCGGCGTCGACCGGGGCGCCCGGCTCGAGCAGTTCGGTGGAGACGCCGGCCGCGTCGATGATGTTGAGGCAGGTCCGGCTCTCGCCGGCGACCGGCACGAACGCGTCCCGCACGCCCAGGTCGCGCAGCCGGGACGCGATGAACTGGCCGGCGAAGCCGCCGCAGAAGCCGCTCGCGACGACGGCGGCGCCGTGCAGACGGGCTGCCCGGGCCGCGTTGATCCCCTTGCCACCGGCGTCCGCGTGCACCTGCGCGATCCGCTGGACGGCCCCGACCCTCACCCGCGGCAGGTGGTACCGCTTGTCGATCGCTGCGTTGGCCGTGACGCACAGCAGCGTCATGCGGTCCTGCCTGCGCCGTGCATGAGCGCGGGGTCGAGGCACGACCAGAAGGTCTCGACCAGCCGTCCGGCGCCGTCGGTGAGGTCCCCGGTGGAGACCGCGACCCCGTCGGGGAGGCGTGTCGGCCCCACCGCGGGGTCGAGGTAGAAGATGTCCTGCTCGAGCCCGTAGGTGTCGAGGAGCAGGTGGATCAGGTCACGCAGGGCGAAGGCCCGCACGACCGCGTTGCCGATGGCCCCGACCCGGACCTTCCCCGCGCGCTCGAGCCGCGCGCCCGCGCGGTCGAAGTCGTGCTCGTGCTCGTACTCCCGCCCGTCGTCGGTCGGCCGCGGCTGGTAGTCGAGCATCGTCGCCGGCCCGATCCGGCCGTCCGGCGTGCGCAGCCGGACGTGGCGCTCCACCACGTGCCGGTCGGGGATCTGGACCAGGAACTCCCCGAAGTGGAAGCTCGTGCACGACACGTACGTCAGGCCGAGCAGGACGATCTTCGCGTCGAGGGCGAGGAGGCGGCCGAAGGTGCTGCGCAGGTCGAACACCGAGAGCGCGGGATCGGTGTCCGTGATCGTGGACGCGTGCGCCCCGACCGCCGACACGCTGTGTCGGTAGGCCGTGCTGCGCAGGGCGCCCGGCAGCGTGCGCAGGTGCTCGCTGATCGCGCCCATCTCGGACGGGTCCTCGCCGGGGTCGATCACGGGATCGGGCTCAGCCTCGTGGCGGAAGGTGAAGGCGGGCGCGACGACCGTGCCGCCCGGCCCCACTGCGTCGACCAGGGCGCGCGCGATGGTGAGGGCTCCGCCCTCGACCTGGCCGAAGGGTCGCAGCGCTGAGTGCACGAACAGGAGGTCTCCGGCGTCGATCCCGACCGCACGCAGCCCGGCCAGGGCGTCGTCGGCCGTCACCGGGAGGCGGGCACCGTTCTGGTCGGAGCGCACGGGCATCGGGAACTCCCTCATGATGAGCTTGAGTGATTGATACGCGAGCAGTGTACTCACCTCGATGATTGCAAATGGCCCGCTATGATCACTATTCGTCACTGTAGTGCGGGACATCCGCGGACGGCGAGGAGAGGCGGCGCTGGTGAGGACGGTCGGGGCACTGCTTGCGCGACCCCGGTTCCGGTACCTGATGATCGCCCAGTTGCTGGCCCGCGCCCCGATCGGGCTCTGGCCGATCGGCATGCTCCTGCTGGTGGAGGAGCGCACGGGGTCCTATGCCGCCGCGGGGCTCGTCGCGGCGATGATGACGGCGGGCCGCGCCGTCGGTACACCGGTCGTCAGCAGGGCGGTCGACCGGTGGGGGCTCCGCCGGGTCATCGGCGCCACCGCTGCCGGTTCGAGCCTCGCGGGCATCGCCCTCGCCGTGCTGCCCGCCGGCGCGTCACCGGCGACCGGAACCCTCGTGCTGACCAACGCGCTCGCCCTGGTGAGCGGCCTGCTGAACCCGCCGGTCCAGCCCGCAGTGAGGGCGTTGCTGCCTGCGATGGTGTCGCCCGAGCAGCGGGCGGGCGCGTTCGCCGTTGACGCCTCCGCGCAGGAGATCATCTTCGTGTTCGGGCCGCTCCTCGCGTTCGGCATCTCCAACGCCGCCGGTCCGGCCTGGGCGATCGTGACCGGTGCCGCCCTCCAGCTCGTGGGAGCGGTGGGCGTCCTCGTGGCGAGCGGCGGCGCGGTGGTGCCCCGTGCAGAGCCGGAACCGTCCCGTGGCCGCAGGTCGGTGCTCCGTGAGCCGGCGATCCTGGCGGGCGCCGCCGTGAGCCTCCTCCTGGTCGCGGCGAACTCGGCTGTCGAGGCCGCCGTGGCAGCGGAGTTCGGCGGGCACGGCCTCACCGGCGGGGTGCTCCTGGCCGCCTACTCCCTGGCGAGCCTCGCGGGCGGGCTCCTGTTCGCGCGGTGGACCTCCGACCGGTGGGCGCAGGCGCGCTGGCTGGCCCTGGTGGCGCTGGGGCTCGCGCTCGCGTCGGCGTGGCTGGATCCGGCCTGGCTCTGCGCGTCCCTGGTCGTCGCGGGCCTGGGGGTGGCCCCCGTCTTCGCCTCCGTGGCCGGACGGGTGTCCGCAGCGAGCCCGGCCGCCCGCGCGACAGAGGCGTTCGGGTGGGTCGACAGCGGAGCCATCATCGGGGCGTCGGTCGGGTTCGCGGCTGCCGGGGCCGTCATCGGCACGGGCGGCGTGGCGCAGGCCCTCGTCCTCAGCGCTGCCCTGGCCGTCGCGGCGGCCCTCCTCGCTGCGGCGACGCGGGGCCGGGTCGACGGCCCGGTGACACCTAGAGGTGGAGCTGTTCGATCCGGTTGAGGCGGCACCACGTCGCGATCCGTGCGTCGTGCTCGCCCAGCACGACGGCCTGGTGGTGGGCCCCGCCGGCGCGGAGCCACCCCGCGGCCAGGTCGGCTGCTCCCGCGTCCGGACGGAAGAAGAACGAGGGCATGTCGCAGTTCGGCAGGGGGACGGGGGCGAGCACCTCACCCGAGGCCGACACGAGCCGGAAGCGGTCCTCGCCGAGGTGCACCAGCGAGGCGATCGTCGCCCGTCCCGACCGTGGGGTGAACAGGGGCGTCGGCGGGTTGCCGAGACCGCCCTCGGTGAGCACGCGGTCGATGATCCTCGGCCGGTCGCCGGCCGTCGCCCAGTTCCCCTCTCCTGCGTGGCAGAACAGGATCGCGTCCCGCTCCAGGTCGAACATGTACATCTCGGTGAAGTTGGCCTCGCCCACCAGGCGTCCCATGATCGTGACGAGCGCCGCGGCCATCACGTCCCCCTCGGCCGCGTACCCGTACCCGTCCGCCAGCAGGTGGGACGCGGCCAGCAGCGGCAGCTGCCGGAACCGCCCGTCTGCGCCGAAGTCCTCGTAGTGGGCGGTGAAGCCGGCGTACCCGTGGTCGTCCAGGTAGGCGCGCAGGCCCAGGTACAGCCGCACGGCGTACGCGTGGTCCTCCGCCGGCAGCCGCGGGTCGATGTCGAACAGCTCCCGGTCCCGCGCCACCCGCTCGCGGACCGCCTCCTCCGAGACCGCCTCACACCGGTGGAACACTTCTCCGACGGCGTCATGGCTCACCTGGGGCCCGATGTTCCGGAACAGGGCCATCTCGTCGACGATGATGTCGCCCATGCCGGTGAGCGCGCCGATCGCCCCGAGCCGCAGGTGCCGCGCCGCCCGCGTGGTGGCCGCGGCCGCGCCGAAGTCCTGGAGGAACCGTCGCAGGCGCCCGTCGGTGCGGCTGCCCGCGTACACCTCCAGCGGGATCCCGGCGCGCAGCAGGGAGTTCGCGACGTCCTGGGAGCCGTGGATCCCCTGGTTCACGGTGAGTGCGCGCTCGTCGATGTCCGGACGCGTGCGCTCCTCCGGCTGGATCAGGACGAGCGCGACGGGGAGCCGGTTCTCGAGCATCGCGCGCACCACGTGCTGGCCGGGGGCGTAGGACAGCATCACGATGACCACCGCGTCGAGGCCGTCGGCGTTGAACCGGTGGACGACGGCCTCGACCTCCTCGCGGGTGGTCGCCGCGCCGGGGAAGTGGAACTCCGCGATGTCGGACAGGTCGGCCAGGACGTCGCGCAGGTAGGACTCCTGCTGCTCCTGGATGCCCGGGAAGAGGGGGCGGTAGGCGTCCAGCAGCAGGCCGAGCACGCCGATGCGCGGGGTGGTTGTTCCCGTCATTGGTTCCTCCTGGTCGAGAGCGGGGTCATGCCCAGAACGGCTCGAGGGCCGTCCGGGCCGCCCGGTAGCGGGCGAGGGGAGCGAGGTAGCGGCCGTCCCCGGACGGCAGGATCGGGGTGATCTCGGGCAGCCCGCGCGGGTCCTCCCCGTACCCGAGCAGCCCGGCGCCCCAGCAGGCGAGGAGCGCCGCCCCTGCGGAGGCCGCCTCGGCGAACGGCAGCGGCGTCACCGGCAGGCCGCAGGCGTCCGCGGCGATCGACTGCCACAGCCGGCTGGCCGACCCGCCCCCGCTCGAGCGGAGCCCCGTCACCGGGACGCCCTGCGCGGCGAGACTGTCCAGCAGGTCCGCCAGCGCGAATGCCGTCGCCTCGAGCAGGCTCCGCGCGAGGTGCCCCCTGCCCGAGTGGAGGCCGAGGCCGAGGAACGCGCCGCGACCGCCCCCGTCCGCACCGCCCTCGAAGGACGGCAGGGCGACCACCCCGTCGCTGCCCGGCGGCACCGCGCCCGCCAGGGCGTCCAGCCGGGCGTAACCGAGGGCGCTGCGGCCGTCCGCCGACAACAGGTCCCGCAGCCAGCGCAGGAGCGCCCCGGAGGTGGGCTCGAAGAGGACGGCGAGGCTCGGGCCGGCGACGGCGGGACGGTAGACGGTCACCCGCCGTGCGGGATCGCGGAAGCCGGGCTCGACCGGTGCCGTCACGACGAGCGCGGTCCCGAAGGACACCCCGGCGATCCCCGGCTCCGACAGGCCGGCGCCCAGGGCGCCGGCGGCCTGGTCCATCGCGCCGGCGACGACCAGGACGGAGGTGTCGAGGCCGAGGGCCTCCGCTGCGGCCGGCAGCAGCCGGCCGAGCGGCTCGCCGCTGTCCACCAGCTCGGGGAGGTTCGCCGTCGTCAGCCCCGCGGCGTCCAGGGCCTGCGTCCAGTACCCGCCGGTGGCGATCTCCAGCCAGCCCGTCGAGGTGTGCAGCGAACGGTTGCCGACGAGGCGGCCCGTCAGCCAGTGGACCAGGAAGTCCTCGAGGAGGAGCAGGAGCGGCCCGCCGGGGACGTCGGGGTGGGACGCCCGCAGGTGCATCGCCTTCGCCAGCGGGACGGTGGCGTCGAGGCCGGGCAGCCCGGTCCTGAGGTGGAACTCCTCCCCGGGAAGCTGCGTGCGGAGCAGGTCCGCCTCCCGCCCGGCCCGGGAGTCGAGCCAGACGATCGCGGGTCCGAGGGGCTCGCCGCGACGGTCGACCGGCACCAGCGTCTCGCCCTGGGTGGTGAGGCACACCGCCGCGACCCGGCCGGCGTCGATCCCGTCCAGCACGCTGTGGGCGCCGGCGACGAGACCGTCGACGTACAGCCGGGGGTCGGCCTCGATCCGGTGGCCGTCGGTGGCCAGCGCGTACTCCCGCCGGTGGACGGCGAGCGGGACGACCGCCGCGTCCCAGACGACGGTCTTGATGGCGGTGGTGCCGACGTCGAAGGTCAGGACCAGGTCTCGTCCCATGCGCAGGGCTACTTCGTGCCCGGGCCGGTGCCGGCGTCCTCCGCGGCGGCGCGCGCGTACGCGCGGGAGGGGATCTGCGTGGCCAGCTTGCCGCCGCTCACGTCGATCAGGCTGCCGGTGATGTAGCCCGCGTGCTCGCTGGCGAGGAAGCACACCAGGTCGGCCACGTCGTCCGCCGAGCCCCAGCGACGCAGGGTGAGGGTGTCCAGCAAGCGGTCCTGCTCGGGCTGGGGCAGCTCGGTGAAGCCGTTGATCGCCGTCGGCACCATGCCCGGTGCGTAGGCGTTGACGGTGATGTCCCAGGGCCCGAGCTCTCCGGCGAGGACGCGGCTCAGCTGCACCACCGCCGACTTCGACGCGGCGTAGAGCCCGTTGCCCTGGGCGGGGACGATGGCGGCGAAGGACGCGGCGTTGATGATCCGGCCCCAGCGGTTCCTGCGCATCCCCGGGATGACCGCCTGGCAGACGGCCAGCAGCCCGGTGACGTTGACGGCGAAGCAGGTCGCGGCGAGGGCGAGGTCCACCTCGGAGAGCTCACCGACGGCGTTGATGCCCGCGTTGTTGACCAGGATGTCGACCTGCGGGTGGTCGGAGAGGACGCGCGAGACGGCGGCGGCCACCTCCTCCGGCCGGGTGATGTCCGCGGTGAGGAAGCGCTCCGGTGCCGCGGCTCCTGACGGCAGGGCCCGGTCGAGGCGGTAGACGGTCGCGCCGCACTCCTCCAGGGCCTGGGCGATGGTGGCGCCGATCCCGCGCGCCGCGCCGGTGACGAGGGCCACGCGGCCGTCCAGCCGGATGTCCATGCCAGCTCCGTTCGTCCGGGCCCGCTCAGCGGGACTGCGAGGTCGGGGACACCACGAGCTCGTCGATCACGACGTGCGGCGGGCTGTCGAGGACGAAGGTGACGCAGCGCGCGATGTCCTCTGCGGTCAGCATGCGGGACCGCGCCTGCGCGCCCGGCACCTCCGGGCGCATCAGCAGGAAGTCGGTGTCGACGTCACCGGGGCACAGGTGCGTGGTGCGGATGCCCCGTCCGGCCTCCTGCCCGTTGAGCGTGGTGGCCACCGCGGAGAGGGCGACCTTGCTGGCCGAGTAGGCGACGCCGGGGGACGAGGAGAGCCGCCAGCCCGCGTAGGAGGAGATGATCACGATGACGCCGTCCCCGGCGTTCCGCATGCCCGGCAGTACCGCGGAGATCACCCGGACGACGCCGCCGAGGTTGGTCGACACGATCGCCTCGAACTCGGCCAGGTCCTGGTCGGCCCAGGAACGCCGCGGGCTGTTCAGGCCGGCGGCGAGGACGAGCCGGTCGACCGGGCCCCATTCGCCCGCGATGCGGTCGTGCGCGGTGGCGACCGCATCGGCGTCCGTCACGTCGAGCGGGAGGAGCAGCGGCGTGCCCCCGGCCGCCCGGACGAGGCGGCCCGTCTCCTCGAGGTGCTCGGCCCGCCGTCCGCTCACGACGACCCTGCGCCCCGGCGCTGCCGCGACCGCGGCCGCCCTGCCCATGCCGCTGCCCGCACCGGTCACCCATGTCACTGTCGCCCTGCTCACGAGCACCACGATAGCGCAGAAAGTGATCGAAATAGATCGAAGGGCAGTGGTAAGAATCAGTTCAGGTCATCCGGGGCGTCGCCGCCGCCCGGATCCGGTCGAGGACGCGGGCCGCCGCCATCGTCCGGTCCTGGTCGGCCGTGACGTCCACCGTCCCCGCGACGGCCGCCACGAAGTGGGAGAGGGCGTCGCCGATGTTCGCGAGCTTGTCCGCTCCGCCCTTCACCACGGCGTGCGACGCACGGGCGCCGTCCCCGGTGAGGAGCTCCAGGCTCCTCGGGTCGTCCAGGTGGTCGATGGTGAGGGTCCCGTCCTCGCCCTCGATGCTGCTCGGCGACTCGGTGCGGGTGATCTTGGAGTAGCTCAGGTCGGCCACGAAGCCGTCGTACCCCAGCAGGGCCGCGCCCGCGCCGTCGGCGCCGCCGGTGACGGGAACGGCGAGGGCGTGCACCGTCCGTGGCTCGCCGAACAGCGCGACCAGCGGCTGGACACAGTAGACCCCCAGGTCGAGCAGCGCCCCCCCGCCCATCGCCGGATCGAAGACGTTCACCTTCTCCCCGGCGAGGACGCGGTCGTACCTCGCCGAGCGCTGGTGGAAGCGGAAGCTGACCCGCCGGATGCGTCCCAGCCGGGGGAGCAGGTCCCGCACCGTCCGGAAGCCGGGATCGTAGAGGCTGCGGATCGCCTCGAGGAGGACGACGCCTCGGCCCCGCGCCTCGCGGACGAGGTCGGCGGTGTCGGCGGAGAGTGTCGTTGCCGGCTTCTCGACCAGCACGTGCTTCCCCCCGGCCAGCGCGAGCAGGGCCTGCTCGTGGTGGAGGGTGTTCGGGCTGGCGATGTAGAAGGCGTCGATGCCGTCGTCGGCGACCGCCGCCTCCAGGCTCGTGCCCCAGCGCCGCGCGCCGACGGCGGCGGCGTAGTCACGCGCGCGACCGGCGTCGCGGGACAGGACGCATTCCAGCTCGATCCCCGGGCAGGCGTGGACGGCCTCGGCGAACCGGCCGGTGATCATGCTGGTCCCGATCGTGGCCACACGGATCACCGGGTTCCTCCTCCGACTCTGTCCCTGCCGTCGGTGCGGACGGGGATGGGGTCCAACTGACGCGTTCTGATGTATCATCACACAAACGATCAGAATCCGTCACTCTGGGTGGCCGCGACGTCGCTGCGGTGGTCGCGGCCACGGAGTACCCCGGCGGGGTGCTCGGAAAGGCAACTCGTGCTCACTGGTGTCACCCGTTCCCTGCGCGACCTGCTCGGGGACGACTACCTGGACGCGGTCGTCCGGACCCGTCACGCGTTGACCGGCGCGCCGCTGGCGGAGCTGGAGGCACTGGCGTCCGAACCCGTCGAGTTCTTCCCCGAGGCGTTCGCCGAGCGGTGCCGGCACCTGGTCGCCCGCGTCGGCACCGTGCTCGTCGAGGGGCTCCCCGACCCCGTGGCCGGTGCGCCCAGTGGCGCCTTCGGCAGGGCGCAGAACCACGCCGCGGCTCCGCTGGGCGGCCTGGGCCCGTGCCGGGTCGGGCAGGACGGACGGGTGTACCTCGCGGCGAAGAGCGAGCACTACCAGGCCTCCCTCGGGCACGCCTTCCCCGGCTTCCGCCTGATCGCGCTGGCCCGGGAGCTGGGGATCCTGAACGCGACCCACAACAACACCCGCGGCCAGGTGACCCGCATCGCCGAGCGTGCCCTGGTGGCGGCAGCGGCCGGCCTCGACCCCGCCGACCGCGGGCCGGCGGTGGACGAGCTGGTCGCGGCGACCGGGCGCCACGTCCTGAACCGCGTGGTCAACCTGGAGACGGGCTCGCTCGCCGCGGAGGCGGCCCTGAAGATGATGCTCACCCGCTTCTACGCCGCCGACGGCGGCGCAGCGGTGCACGATGGCGTGACCCCGGTGCTCCTGGTGCTCGCGGACGGCGGAGGTGGGCCCACCGCCAACTACCACGGCACCACGGTGACGGCCCAGCTTCTGAGGGGGATGTGGCCGGGCCTGCGCTCCCGGCTCGAGGAGGCCGGCGTGCTCCGGGTCGTGGCGGTCCCCCCCAACGACATCGCCGCCTTCGAGGACGCGCTGGCGCGCCACAGCACCGGCGGGTTCCGGGTGGCCGGCTTCTGCCACGAGCTCATCCTGATGAACTACGGCGGCCTCCGGCTCGACGAGGCGTACCTCCGGGCGGCGTACGACGCGTGCGACCGCGTGGGCGTCCCGGTGTTCTGCGACGAGATCCAGAGCGGTGCCTGGTACCCCGAGCTCTTCCTCTTCCGCCGGTACGGCATCCGTCCGGACATGGTCGCGGTCGGGAAGGGGTTCCCGGGCGGGGAGTACCCGGCGAGCCGGATCCTGCTGTCGGCGGAGTTCGACGGGCTGTCGCAGTTCGGCGCGCTGGTCACCAACGGCCAGGAGGAGCTGGCCAGCCTCGCCTACCTCGTCACCATGACCTACGTGCACGCCAACGGCGCGCACATCGACGACGTCGGCGCCTACCTGCACGCCGGGCTGGGGCAGCTCGTGGGCCGGTATCCCGGGACCCTCTCGGGCGTCGCCGGCGACGGGCTGATGGCCGGGGTGCAGTTCGTCGACGGCGCGGCGGCCGCACGGTTCTGCCGCGCGCTCGACCGCGACCACGGCATCGACACGAGCGTCCAGGCCTACAAGCCGGCGACGCCACCGGTCGCCCTGCTCAAGCTCCCGGTGGTCGTGGAGCGGGACGCCGTCGACGTGCTGCTCGACCGGATGGGCCAGGTGCTGGACGCGATCGCCGGGGACGCGCGATGACGCCGGGCGGTCCCCGCGTGGCCGGCCACCGGCGCGCGGACGTGTACGTCCCTGCGGAACGCCCCGGCTTCGCCGCCTGGGTGACCGGCTTCGACTACGGGGACGGGCGGATCGGGGTCTCGTTCAAGGAGACCACGCGCGAGGCGAACTCCTCGCTCGTCGCGCCGACCCTGGAGATGGGGGAGGCCGTGGGTGCCCCGGTCTCCTACGCCTCGATCGAGTGCGGGGGCAGCGAGCAGCAGTCGTACCGGGTGTACCTGGCTTCGGCGGACAACGGCGAGTCGTGGGTCGAGACCGGCCGCTGCCAGCTGGAGAGCGGGTCCTTCTGCAACATCGGTTTCCCCGACGGCCGCATCATCGGGCTGGACGTCCCGCGGATCAACGAGGACCGGACCGGCTGGTGCGACTTCATCGAGGTGCGCGAGAGCAGGGACGGCGGCAGCACCTGGACCACGATCGACCGGCTGCTCGAGGGCCAGGCGCCCTACCTGTGGCGGGTCCGGCGGCTCGCCGACGGCACGATCATCGTGCTCGCCAGCCTGTACGGCACCGCCTGGGGCCCGGGGCGGCCGCGGGCCACACGCAACACGATGCTCCCCGGCGAGACCTACGTGAGCAAGATCCAGGCCTTCTTCCTCGCCTCGACCGACGGCGTCCACTACACCGGCCCGCACTACGTGCTGCCGGGGATCGGTGCGCACGAGTTCGACGTGGTGGAACTCGACGACGGCGCCCTGCTCTTCATCGCCGGCGACGTCCAGGCCACGCCCGTGGGACGCCAGGTCGTCCGGCGGGACGGGGCCCGCTTCTACAACGAGGCGCTCCTGCCCATCCACCGGGGAGCACCCGCCGACCCCGCGGCCGATCCCCAGGGCGGGTTCGTCCCGGAGTCGGTCGTCCACACCGGCGGGGGGATCCTCGTCGGCTCCCGCAGGAACAAGCCCTACTCGGTCTCCAGCGACCTCGGGGCCAACTGGACACCCGTCGAGGGCCTGCCTCCCAGCCTCTACCAGCCGTACCTGATGCGGCTCCCGGACGGGCGACTGGCCAACTTCGGGCACGTGGGGTCGGACTCGGCCTTCGGCGAGGAGGACATGCGCATCGGCGTGGACGTCTTCGGGGTGCCGGAGGGCGTCCCTGCGCCGTTGCTCCTCGAGCTCGAGCGGGCGATGGACGCGGAGAGGACCCGCTACCTGAACCGGTACCGTGCCCGCCTGCACAGCGCGGGCGCGCCGCGCCCCGGGGAGCGGGTGGACTTCCGCTTCGTCAGGGTGTGGAACCCGGACGGGTCGGCCAGCACGACGCTGCTGGACGATGCCGACATCGTGCTGAGCGCCGAGACCGACGCCATGGGGACCGCCGAGGTGGCGGCCGAGATGTTCGACGGGGTCCCCGACATCCACTGCTACTACCACGTCGACGCCGTCCATCGTCCGGCCGACGGCGTGGAGGTGCGCAGCGCCAGCCGGACCGAGCCGGCCCTCACGCCCCGTCGTCGCGACGCGCATCCCCATCCCGCGTACTTCGCGCACGGCGTGCTGTGGCTCTCCCCTGCGTTCGTCGCGGGACACGCGGGACTGCTCGAGCGGCTGCGATCGGCGACCTCGTCGGACGCCGCCCTGCCCGCCGGGCTCCTGGAGCCCGCGGAGGCCGAGGAACTGCTCGGGTTGGGGGTCCTGGTCGACGAGGGCGGGCGCCTCGCCTGGCTGCGCAGCGTCCACGCCCCGCGCCCGCTCGACGGCGTGCAGGTCCAGGGCTCCGGCGACTGGTACGTGTAGTGGCGACCGGGGCCGGGGAACCCGGCGCCGCTAGGGTTGCCGGGGTGGAACAACGCCCGCCCGTGACGGTGCCGCGCACGGGGAGGATCGTCTTCCACGGGCAGTGGTGGGTCGCCCTGGCCACGCCGTTCCTGCTCCTGGTCTCGCGCCCGTCCCTCGGCGCCCCGGCGGGCTGGTTGAGCACGACAGGCGTCCTGCTCCTCGCGCCACCCCTCTTCCTCCTCCTCGCTGCGCCGGTGATGGTCGTCGCGCTGGACACCGTCGCACGGTCCACGCGGTCGGTCCGGCCGTCCTATGCGCGGGCGAGCCTGGTGCTGTGGGCCGCCCTCGCCGTCCTCGTCGTCGCCGTGGCGGATCCCGCCGTGGCGGATTCCAGCCTCGCCTCGTCCTGGACGCAGGGGGCGATCCCGCCCGCGGTGACCACGCCGATCGCCTGGGTCGCGGCGCTCGTGGCGATCGCGGCCTGGGCGAGCGCCCTCGCCTTCGCCGTGGCCGGCTACCTCGAGACGAGGCGAGTCGCCGACGTCGACTAGGTGGCGCTCCGCCCGGCGTCCCGCCGTCCCGACGTCGTGGGGGACGGGGTGAGTGGGGCGACCGCCGGAGCGAGCACGATCGCCGTGACCACCAGCAGCAGGACCACCACGAGGGCCTCGCGGAGCCCGACGTACTCTCCGAGCAGCCCGAGGAGCGGGGGGCCGCTGAGGAAGCCGATGTAGCCGGTCGTCGCCACCGCACCGACGCGGCCGGGCGAGGAACCCGGGTCGCCCTCGGCCGCCGCGGAGATGCTCACCGGGAAGCCCAGCGCTGCGCCCAGGCCCCACAGGACCACGGCGGTGAAGGCGAGGGCTGCGGAGGGTGCGAGCATGACCCCGAGCAGCCCGAGCGCGGCGAAGCAGCCACTCGCCGCCACCACGGCCACCCGGGGGAACCGCCGCAGCAGGGACGGGCCGCTGAAGCGGCCGGCCGCCATCGAGGCGGCGAAGGCGGTGTAGACCACGGCGCTCGTGGACTGCGGCATGCCGTGCCCGTCCACCATCACCAGGGGCAGCCAGTCGTTGGCCGTGCCCTCGGCGAGCGCCAGGACGAGCACGATGAGCGCGATGCGCACGACGCGCGGCTCCCGCCAGGCGCCGGTGCCGCCCGACCGGATGCGGCCGGCCACGGTGCGGTCGATCGCATGGCCCGCGGGGATGCCACGGATCGCCACGACGGCGACGGCCAGGGCAACGGTGGCCGCCGCGGCCAGCTGGAGCTCGGGAGGAAAGCGGATCCCGGCGAGCCGGATGCCCAGGACCGCTCCGATCACCGTGCCCACGCTGAAGGCGCCGTGGAGGAACGGCAGGATCGGCCTCCCGAGCTGCCGCTCGACCTCCGTGCCGTCGATGTTGAAGCTGATCTCGGCACACCCCAGGCCCAGCCCGAAGGCGGTGAGGCCCGCGCCCACGACCACGGAACTGGCCAGCGCCACCCCGCCCGCGACGGCGAAGGTCCCGCCGATCCAGAACCCGAGGGTGAGGACGATCACGGCGCGCGTCCCCCAGCGCCGCACCAGCGGCGTCCCCGCCAGCACCCCGGCCATCGAGCCGGCGGCGAGCCCGAAGAACACCAGTCCCATCTCCGCCGTGCTCGCCCCGAGGACGTCCCGGACGGCGGGCGTCCTGGTCACCCAGGAGGCGAGGGCCAGGCCGGGCAGGAGGTAGAGGGCGAACAGGCTGCGGAACCGGCGCCGGGCCGTCAGCACTCCCGGATCCCGCGCGACCACACCGCGGCGACCTCGAGGGCGTCGTCGAGCTGTACCACGTCCGCCCGGGACCCGATCTCGAGGGTGCCGATGCCTTCGGCGCCGATCGCGCGGGCCGGCGTCCCCGTGGCGGCGAGCACCGCCTGGGCCAGCGGCACACCGGCGGCGTGCGTGACCCGGACGGCCCGGTCGAGGGTGAGCGTGGAGCCGGCGAGCGAGCTGCCGTCGGCCAGCATCGCGATGCCGTCGCGGACCACCACCGTGTGCGAGCCCAGCCGGTACTCGCCGTCGCCGGACCCGGCTGCGGCCATCGCGTCGGTGACCAGCGCGACCCGGCCCGGGGCGAGCGTGAAGAGCAGGGCGACCACGGACGGGTCGACGTGGGCGCCGTCGGCGATCACCTCGAGGGTGGCCCCCGACTCCAGCGCCGCCATGATCGGGCCGGGCTCGCGGTGGTGGAGTCCCGGCATCCCGTTGAAGGCGTGGGTGAGCAGGTTCGCTCCCCGCCGGTAGGCGGCCAGCGCCTGCGCGCGCGTCGCGGAGGTGTGCCCCACGGCGATCCGGACGCCGGCGTCGAGGAGGGCCTCGATGACCTCGGCGCTGGCGTGCTCCGGAGCGAGGGTGATCTGGCGGAGGCAGCCGTCCGCGGTGTCCAGCATCTCCCGGACGAGGGCGGGAGTGGGCACCAGCAGCAGCGACGGGTCGTGCGCACCCCGGTGCCCGTCGTCGAGGAAGGGGCCCTCCAGGTGGGCGCCGAGGACCCGCGCGTCCTCGCGGGCCACGTCGCGGATGTCGGCCAGCCTCGCCATCAGCCGGTCGAAGGGGGCGGTGGCCAGCGACACCACCATGGCGGTGGTCCCGCGTCGCCGGTGGAAGGCGACGAGCCCGCGGATCGCGTCGGGCCCGTCCTCGCTCGAGAAGCCGCCGCCGCCGTGGGAGTGGATGTCGACGAAGCCGGGTGCCACCCATGCGCCGCCGGCGTCGTGGACGGTCGCGGCGGGCGACCAGGTGCCGCCGCTGCCGCGCCGTGTGACGAGCCCGTCCTCGATGCGGAGCCACCCGTCGGTGGTGACGCGTCCGCCGTCGACGATCCGGGCGTTGTGGATGACGAGTGACTCAGTCATGGTTCGTCCTTGCGGTGAGCAGGTCCCTTGCGGCGAACGCTGCGCCCCACGTGCCGGCGTCCTGGCCGAGCTGGGCGCGGGCGAGCACGGGCACGTGGCCGGTCCCCCGGGCCTCCCGCAGCCGCTGCCCCAGGGGCCCGAGCAGGTCGTCGCCCGCCTCGGAGAGCCCCCCTCCGACGACGATCGCCTCGGGCGCAACGAGCGAGCTCAGCACGGACAGTCCGGTGACCAGGGCGGAGAGGGCCTCCTGCCAGGTGGCGACTGCCGCCGCGTCGCCCTGCTTCACGCGGACGAGCACCTCCGCGGCCCCGTCAGCGGTGCCGCCTCGTTCCCGGTACCGTCGCACGATCGCTCCCGCAGAGGCGATGGCCTCCAGGCACCCGCGGTTGCCGCAGCGGCAGGTCGGCCCGTCGGGGTCGACCACGGTGTGGCCCAGTTCCCCTGCGGCGCCTCGTCCGGAGTAGGGGCGCCCGTTCAGCCTCAGGGACGCGGCGATCCCCGTCCCGATGGTCACGACCGCCACGTCGGTGAAGCCGCGCGCGGCGCCGATGCGGTACTCCGCCTCTCCGGCGGCCCGCACGTCGTGGGCGATCGCCGTCGGCAGGCCGGTGGCCTCGAAGAGGAGGCGCCGGAAGGGCACGTCCCGCCAGCCGAGGTTCGTCGACCGGATGCCCACCCCGGCGGCCTCGTCGACCAGGCCGGGCACCGTGACGCCCAGGGCGTCGACCCCGTGGCCGGCGGCGAGGGCGGCGATGGCCTCCACCACCGCCTCCCCGGGACGGGTGTCGGACAGGGGCGTCGGCGTCCGGGTGATGCTCCCCAGGCGGCCGTCCCGGCCGAGCTCGGCGACCTTGAGGTCGGTGCCGCCGACGTCGACGGCGAGGACGGAAGAGCCGGGCCCGGCACTGCGGGGGGAGCGGGCAGGGGTCATGGAGCCAGAATGACGGATCGCGTCAGGTGGCGGGGGTTGTCCGCGTCGAGGCCGCGGGCGGTGGCGCGGGCGAGGGCCACGCGGTGCGCGCGCACCAGCTCGGCCAGCGGGTCGAGCCGGCTCGGGACGAAGCTGGCGCCGGTCTCCACGACGTCCTCCTCCAGGCCCTCGGGCGCGGCGCCGAAGACCCAGACCGCGCGGCCGGTCGTCGAGATGCTCATCGGCCCGTGGCGGTACTCCATCGCGGGGTAGGACTCGGTCCAGGACTGGGAGGCCTCACGCATCTTCAGCGCCGCCTCGTGGGCGAGCCCGATCGTCCAGCCGGTGCCGAGGCAGGCGAGCTGCTCCGCAGTGACGAGTTCCTCGGGGACGGGCTGGCTGAGGGCGGCCCGTCCGTCGGCGATCAGCGGGGCCAGGTCCTCGCCGTAGGCGGCCCGCGCGAGCGCGACCGTCGTGCTCGCGAAGCGTGTCTGCACCACCGAGTACTCGTCGGCGAACGGCATCGCGATCACCTCGTCGGCGAGCGCGGCGACCGGGGAGTCGGCGTCGGCCACGATGGCGACCTTGCGGATGCCGTCGGGGGCGGTCTCGAGCAGGGTGACGATCTCGGTGGTGGTGCCGGAGCGCGAGATGACGACGACGGCGTCGTACCCCCGACCCGACAGGCGCGCCTCGGAGGCGGCGAAGGCGTCGGAGACCCCGAACCCGGCCTCCTCGCGGAGGGCCGCGACGGCCTGCGCCACGAACCACGACGTGCCGCACCCCACGATCGCGATGCGCTCACCCTGCCGGCGGAGGGCGGACTGCCACTCGGTGGCCGTGGCCACCCTCTCCCAGCATTCCGGCTGGTTGGAGAGTTCCTCGCTCATGTGGCGCCCGAGCATGGCGGCGGGGTGGGAGGGTGCGGACATCATCGTTTCCTTGTCTCACAGCACGATCATTAACGCATCTAGTATGATCATAAGTGATCGAAACTAGTCAAGTCTGATCATGCGCGTGCGTTTCTGAGCGCAAGCGTCCTGCACTCTGGAGGTCCCGATGAGCAGTCTGCGCGTGGTGGTCGCCGTACCGCTGGCGGCGGAACTGGTGCAACGCTGCCGCGGCGAGCGCCCCGACGTGACCTGGCTGTGGGAGCCGTCCCTGCTGCCGCGGCGACGCCACGTGGCCGACTTCGCGGGAGCCCCCGGTTTCTCCCGGACGGCCGAGGGGCAGGCGGCCTTCGAGGGGCTCGTCGACTCCGCCGACATCCTGTTCGGCATCCCGGACACCGATCCGGCGGCCCTGCGGCGCACCGCCCTCGCGAACCCGCGCCTGGCGTGGGTGCACACCATGGCGGCCGGCGGGGGAGCGCAGGTCCGGGCTGCGGGACTCCCCGAGGAGCGCCTGGCGCGCCTGGTCGTGACGACCTCCGCGGGGGTCCACGGGGACGGGCTGGCGGAGTTCGCCATGCTCGGCCTCCTCGCGGGATTCAAGGACGTCCCGCGGTGGGACGCGGACCGCCGGGCGCGCCACTGGCCAGACCGCCGGCCCGTCCGGCACCTGCGGGGCGCGGTGGTGCTCGTGCTCGGAGCCGGGGGCATCGGTGCGCGTGTCGCCCGCCTGGCGGCGTCCTTCGGCGCGCAGGTGTGGGGGCTCGCGCGACGCGGGCACGAGGCGTCCCCGCCGTTCTCCCGGCTCGTGCCTCCCGCCGGCCTGGCCGAGGCGCTCCGGGGGGTCGACGCGGTGGTCGCCGCCCTGCCGGGCACGGACGCGACGCGGCACCTGGTCGACGAGGCCTTCCTCGGCGCCCTGAGGCCGGGGGCCGTCCTGGTGAACGTCGGGCGCGGCTCCGTGGTGGACGAGGCCGCGCTGGTGGCGGCCCTCGCCTCCGGTCAGGTGGGCTTCGCAGCGCTGGACGTGTTCGAGGTCGAGCCCCTGCCGCCGGCCAGCCCGCTGTGGACCTCGGACCGCGTGCTCCTCAGCCCGCACACCGCTGCGCTGGACGCCGGCGAGGAGGAGCGCATCACCGAGCTCTTCCTCGACAACCTGCGTCGCTGGTGCGACGGGGAACCACTGCGGAACCAGATGGACCGCACCGAGTTCTACTGAGCCGCGGCGGGCTCAGGAGGCGATCACGATCTCCATCCCCGACTCGGCGAGCTGGCGCTGCTGCTCTGCGGTGATGCCGGAGTCGGTGATCAGGGTCGTGCTGCTGCGGGCGAGGTTCATCGATGCGAACGCGCGGCGTCCGATCTTGGAGGAGTCCGCGACGATCACCGCCCGCCGCGCCCGGCGCGCCATCAGCGAGTTGACCTTCGCCTCCAGCTCGTCATGGACGGTCGGCCCGACCATCGCGTCCACCCCGTTGGCGCCGATGAACGCGATGTCGATGGTCAGTTCGTGCAGCGTCGCCTCCGCGAAGGGGCCGACGAGCTCGTAGGAGCGCGGGTTCAGCACGCCGCCGGTGAGCACCGTCTTGATCTGGGGGCGCATCGCCAGTTGCGAGGCGATGTTGACCGCGTTGGTGACGATCGTGAGGGACGCGCCGCCGGCGTGCTCGGTGAGGTCCGCGCGGGCGCCGAGGGCAGCCGCGATCGCGGTCGACGTCGTACCGCCGCAGAGCCCGACGATGTCGTCCTTGGAGACCAGTGCGCTCGCCGCCTGGGCGATCACCTGCTTCTGTTCGGTGTTCTGCTCGCTCTTGTACCGGATCGGCAGGTCGTAGGCGACCTCGAGCGACAGCGCCCCGCCGCGGGTCCGGGCGAGCAGCTGCTGCTCGGCCAGGGTGTCCAGGTCCCGTCGCGCGGTCGCCGGCGACACCTTCAGCAGGTCGACGATCTCGTCCACCTGGAGCTGTCCCCGCTCGGCGAGCAGTTCGAGGAGGGACGCGAGGCGAAGGGAGCGGTTCACGGCTGACTCCTATCAGCAAAGGGGTGGACGGGGTGGCGTCCGACGACAGGATAGGGCGTTCGGATCACCCGCGTGATCATTTGATACCCGAAATGCTCGCGAATGCTCAGCAGTCTTCAGCCCGCTGATCACCAGCGGAAGGACCGGGACACCTCGTCGGGCGGGGGCGGGACGTCGACGGGCTGCCCGCCCGCGCGCAACGAGCGGGTGGCGGCCTCCCCGGCTGCGACGGCCTCCCTCGCCGCCAGCGGCGAGGTCCGGGTGTACCCGCCGTGAACCGCGTACTCGACGAACTCGGCGATCAGGGCCCGGTCCGCCCCGCCGTGCGTCCCCGGCTCCGCGGAGAAGGGGACGACCACGTCCGGGGCGGCGTAGCCCGGGTGGCGGCGGTTCCACACGCGCACCTCGCCGGAGTCCATGTCGCCGACGTTCTCCAGCCGGCCCTCGTCGCCGATGACGGTGTAGTTGCGCCAGTAGTCGGGGGTGAAGTGGCACTGCTGGTAGCTCGCCATCACGCCGTTCCCGAGCTGCATGAGCATCATCGAGATGTCCTCCACGTCGACCACCGGGTGGAGGCGCGAGTGGGCGGACGGCGGCCAGGCGTCCGGCTCGGCGACGTCACGGGCACGCTGCCGGTCGTCGAGCGAGCGGGCGCCGTCCCCGTAGACGGCGAGACGGCCCAGCGCGGTCACCCTCCTGGTCGGCGCGCCCGCGAGCCAGTGGATCACGTCGATGTCGTGGGCACCCTTCTGCAGAAGCAGGCCGGTCGTGTTCCTGCGGTCCGCGTGCCAGTCCTTGAAGTAGTAGTCGCCGCCGTTGCCGACGAAGTGACGGCACCAGATCGCCTCGACCTGCCCGACGGCGCCCTCTGCGATGAGCCGCCGCATGGTGAGCACCATCGGCAGGTGCCTCATGTTGTGGCCGACGTAGAGCCGGGCGCCCGCCTCGAGGGCCGTGGAGAGGATCCGGTCGGCGCCGTCCGCGGTGATGGCCAGGGGCTTCTCGCAGAACACCGCGAGGCCCCGTTCCAGCGCGGCGACCGCGACGGACTCGTGGGTGTGGTCGGGGCTGAGCACCATGACGGCGTCCACCCCGGCACCGAGGAGGGCGGGCAGGGTGCCGAACAGTTCCGCGTCCGGGTGTGCGCGCCGGGCGTCGTCGAGGGCGGCCGGGTCGGGGTCGCACACCGCGGTGACCTGCGCGCCCGGGTGCTCATCGACGAGTCGCCCAAGGAGCGCCCGGTTGCCGAAGCCGACCAGCCCGACGCGGAGGCGGCCGGCGCCCCCCTGCTCAGACGTACTGGTCGTCATGGGGCATCGGCCTGACGGCGGCGAGGGTGTGGGGCGCGTGGACGGAGGAGATCCAGCGCCACGCGCCGTCCGCCTGCTCGACCACGCCGGCTGCGGCGAGGCGGGCCAGCGCCCCCGGCGGGAGACCGGGGACGTCGAGTCCCGGGTCGTCCTGCGGCGCAGTGGCTCCCAGGAGCGCGATCAGGCCGGGGTGGTCGGCCTCGAGCCGGTCGGCGATGTACAAGGTCCCCTCCATGAAGTACGCCTCGTGCGGCTGGTCGTCGCCACGACGCGGCGTCAGCGCGATGGTCACCATCATCGGGCCGTCGACCGGGATTCCCGTGGAGGGCCGGTACACGACGTCGGCGTTGTAGTACAGGTTGATGTCGCCGCGGCCGTCGAACGCCGCGGCGTGCACGACGGCCGTCCCGTCCCGGTCGGTCACCGCCGTCAACTGGTAGGGGGCCTCGGACTGCGGGCAGGTGGTGAAGCTGCCGTCCGGGTTCCACACCTCCACGAAGCGGAACGTGAGTTCCGCACCCGCGAGCGGCTCGCCGCCGACGGTCAGCCGGGCGGCGAAGCGGTTCAGGTACTGGTCGCCCGCGTCGTCCAGCAGGCGGCGCAGCGTCAGCCGCGGCGAGGGGAGCAGGGTGTTCTCGATGTCGAACAGGTCCACGCCGATGGTCATGTCCTGGTGGCCGAACGGGGAGTCCGAGCCGACGTGGCCGAAGTTGGCCAGGGTGCCGTCGGGCATCGTGATCAGGAACGGCTGGTAGAGGCTCGGGGGCATCCCTTCCACCGGGAGCCAGTTGCGGCCGTCGTCGTTCGACACCGAGTACGGCTTGTTGCGCCGTGCGCCGACCAGCAGGCCGTCGGCACGCGCGACCACGGTCTCGGGCACCCAGCCGCCCTGCGGGTTCGCGGACGGGTCGGCCGGTGCGCCCAGGGCGATGGCGAGCATGGACCCGTTGATCCAGGCCCCGTCCCTGCGCTCGACGACCTGCCGGGCCACGGGCGTGGCCTGGACGTCGCCGGCGATGAACAGCAGCGAGCCGTCCGGCCGCTCGACCATGTCGTACTCGTGCGCACCGATGCCGGGGAGCACGTAGTGGGGTCCGCTGTAGGTGCGACCGTCGGAGGAGGTGAGGAAGAAGGTCTGGATCTTCGACAGGTAGGTCTCGCCGGGGAACATGGTGTTCCTGGTCGTCCTTTCGCGGTCGACCCCCCAGGGCGTCCCGTAGAGGGACGCGAGGACGACGATCGTGCCGTCGCGGAGCCTCCGGACCCGCCACACGTAGCAGCTGGTGCCGGCCAGCAGGGGAGGCAGCACCGTCCAGGTGGAGCCGCCGTCGGTGCTCTCCCGGACGTCGATCTCGTCGCACCAGCCCGTCCGGGCGTCGTTGACCCGCCGCACCTCCAGCCCGATGATCCGGCCGTCGGGGAAGCCGATGTTGGTGAACGCCCCCTCCTCGATCGGGCAGCGCCCGGTCTCGATGTAGCGCTCCCCGTCCGTGGTGCGCAGGTAGACCCGCTCGGACACCAGCAGCGGACTGGCGAAGTCGATCGCCCCGTAGGACACCGGCGAGCCGGCCGCCTCGCCCATCTCGAGTGTCGGCCGCTCGTAGGTGGGGTTGCCGGCCTGGGTCGTCTCCTTGAAGGACACGCCGATCGACCCGTCGCCGTACTCGAAGGCGGTGACCCAGGCGGTGAAGCCGGGCCTGACCGCCGGCGCGTAGACCTCGACCCTACGGTGGTGGGAAGGTCGGACGACGGGAAGGGCTGAGCTCATGGTGGCATCCGTTCGGTCGGCGGCCGGCGACCTCGTGAGGACGCCGACCCGGGGACTGAGACGCCCCCAGCATAGGTGAAGACTGAGCGAAACTGATAACTACCGCTCGTTTGATGGGGTAAATTATCATTACCCATCATCACCGACGATGCCCGTGACCTGAGTAGAGGATCTATGACGCAGCTCGCAGCCCCGGCTGGACCATCCGAGGCGCCGGCGATCATCGCGCCGGCGCCTTCCCGTCCGAGGCCGGGACCGCTGATCGGTGCCTTCCGTTACGTGCGGAAGCACTGGTTCACCTACCTGCTCGTGCTGCCCGGCCTGGTCTTCCTGCTGGTGTTCGCATACGGGCCGATGTACGGCATCCAGCTCGCGTTCAAGGACTTCAGCATCAAGAAGGGCATCTGGGGCAGCCCGTGGGTCGGGCTGGAGCACTTCGAGCGGATGGCCGCCGACCCGGTGTTCTGGAACGCTCTGGGGAACACCATCCAGATCAACCTGCTGAACATCATCTTCGGCTTCACCTTCAACGTCCTGCTCGCGCTGCTCATCAACGAGCTGCGGCTGCGCTGGCTGAAATCGTCGGTGCAGACGCTGGTCTACCTCCCCTACTTCCTGTCCTGGGTGGTCTTCGCCGGCCTGGTGGGGGCGATCCTCGCCGCGGCGAGCGACGGGGGCGTCGTGAACACGCTCCTGGTCAGCTTCGGCTTCCAGGAGGTGGACTTCCTGAAGAACCCGGAGCTCTTCCAGCCCGTCCTGGTGGTGACGAACATCATCAAGACGGCCGGCTACAGCTCGATCATCTACCTCGCGGCCATCGCCAGCGCGGACCCGGCCCTGTACGAGAGCGCGGCGATCGACGGCGCCGGCCGGATCCGGATGATGTGGCACATCACCCTGCCGAGGATCATGCCGAGCATCGTCGTCCTCCTGGTGCTCCAGCTCGCCACGGTGTTCCAGTCGAACTTCGACCAGGTGTACAACCTCTACTCCAGCTTCGTGTACAGCACCGGCGACGTGCTCTCCACCTACATCTACCGGATCAGTCTCGGCGGCGGAGGGAACTTCGAGCTGTCGACGGCGGTGAACCTGCTGTTCAACACGGCCGGCCTGATCATCATCATCTTCACGAACCGGATCGTGAAGCGCCTCGACGTCATGGGCATCTTCTAGGAGCGCGGATACATGGACACGACCCTCACGGCCACGGCCCCGATCGCGCCCCGACGGCGGCGCCGCTGGTGGCGGCGCATCACCTTCCTCGACGTCTTCGTCGTGCTCTTCACGGTCACCTTCGCGCTGATCTGCTTCTACCCGATGTGGTACGTCTTCCTCGCCTCGATCACGCCCTACAGCGAGTTCATCCAGAACCGCCTCATGGTGTGGTTCCCCCAGACCATCGACTTCAAGTACTACGTCGCCGTCTTCTCCACGGAGGTCTTCGCGCGGGCACTGTTCGTCTCCGTCACCAAGACCGTGCTCGGGACGTTCCTCTCGGTGCTGATCACGTCGATGATGGCCTACGGCGTCTCGAAGACCCACATCAAGGGCATGACGGCGATCAACGCCCTGGTGGTGTTCACGATGCTGTTCTCCGGCGGGCTCATCCCCGAGTACATGCTGTACCACGACCTCGGGCTGCTGCGGACCTTCTGGGTGATGGTGCTGCCGGGGGTGCTCAACGTCTTCTACTTCATCATCATGCGGAACTACTTCTCCTACGCCGCCCCCAAGGAGCTGGAGGAGGCCGCGATGATCGACGGCGCGAGCGAGGTGCGGATCTTCTTCCAGGTGATCCTGCCCATCGCCAAGCCGATGCTGGCGGCGGTCGCACTCTTCATCGCGGTGTACCACTGGAACGACTTCTACACCTACATGATGTTCGTCTCGAACCAGCCGGACATCCAGCCGTTCGCGTGGGTGCTCCGGCGCACGCTCGTGGACCCGTCCCTGATGAACCAGATCAGGAACGAGGCCGCCGGAGCCGGCATGCCGGTGCTGCCGCCGATCGGCCTGCGCATGGCCACGATCATCATCGCGATGCTGCCGATCCTCCTCCTCTACCCCTTCCTCCAGCCCTTCTTCGCCAAGGGGATGCTCCTCGGAGCACTGAAGGAGTGACAGATCGAGCGCGAAGGGCTGACACAGAGTGATTGCGTGTGATAGAAAGTGATCTGAACGCACCAGTTGCAATCAAAATCTGTCTTGAAGTAGTCAAACACTCGCGCGATCCACTTCACCCATCAAGAGAGGACCACGGAATGCGCAGCATCCTGAGGATGGGCGCCGCAGGCGCCGCAGGGCTCCTCGTCCTGGGACTGGCGGCCTGCACCGGCCCTGCGTCCCAGCCGACGAACCAGCAGAGCGAAGGCGCCAAGGAGAACGCCAGCATCCGGTTCGCGGCGTACGGCAACAGCCTCGACGACCCGACCGGAATGGCGAACGACCCGATCAAGAAGGCCATCGAGCAGGCCACGAACCTGACCATCCAGTACGACACCGGGACCGAGGGCTTCGACGACCGCATGCTCACCGAGCTGGCCACGGGTTCTGGTCCCGACCTGTTCTCCACCTGGGGTGAGAGCGAGAAGATCCAGTCCTGGATCTCCGACGAGGCCGTGATCGACATGGCGGCGATCGTCGACGCGCAGCCGGACCGCTACCCGATCCTGCACAAGATGTTCACCTCGCCGGCCTACCAGGCCTACAACAAGCTCTACAGCGGCGACGCGAACAAGGCCTACGCGATCTACGCCATCGGCGCGCTGCCGACGCCCGCCTTCGCCGGCGTCCCGGTGTACAACCAGAAGCTGCTCGACAGCTACAACGGCGGCCAGGTCCCGCAGACCGTCGACGAGTTCGTCGCCTTCACCACGAAGGCCGGCAAGGACGGCGTCGCCGGCTGGTGGCCGCGCAACGACAAGCTCACCAACTGGAGCGAGATCGACAAGACCATAGCCCTCCCGCAGGGCACGTCGATCGCACCGCCCGCCGACCAGGCGTGGACCGGCTTCATCCGCACCGGCGACGACGCCTGGAAGCTGATGACGACCTCCGACCAGAGCAAGGCCGTGGTCAAGCAGCTGGCCGAGATGTACAAGCACGACGCGCTCTCCGACGGCGTCGGCGTGAAGGGCGACTTCGACGACGCCTACGCGGCGTTCGGGCTGAGCGAACTCGCGTCCGCGAACTTCGGGTTCGGCTACGCACCGCAGTTCCGCGACTTCTGGAAGTCGGCGTGGAAGGAGGCGAACCCGGACACGGCCAAGGTCTCCGACCTCGCCCAGGGACGGTCGCTGCAGGGCAGCGCCGGCTACCCGCAGATCTACCAGACCAGCGGGTGGATGGCGGCCCACTGGTTCATCCCGAGCAGCGCCAAGAACCCCGACCGGGTGCTCGACCTGATCGAGTTCATCGCCTCCGCCAAGGGCCAGGACCTGGTCTTCAAGGGGATCGAGGGGCTCACCTACACCCCGGGGGCGGACGGCAAGCCGACCTACATCGAGGGTGCCTGGGACAAGATCAACAAGGCCTACGGCACGTCCGACGGTCGCGGCAAGTACGTGTGGTTCGAGTACCTGCTCAGCGGCACCTCGTTCATGACCGAGCTGGAGTCGAAGGACTGGGCCGACACCGTCAACAACCCGGTCGACTTCTCCGCGCAGTGGTCGAGCGACCTCGACAACGAGCTGCTCAACGCGGCCCAGACCCAGATCTCGACCTTCGTCGACAAGGTCGTCGTCAAGCTGCCCGACTACTACAACCTCATCGTGCTCGGTGAGGACGGCCAGGCCATGCGGACCGCGATGAAGGAGGTCTCGAACCGCTACCTCGCGGCCATGATCGGTGGACAGATGGACATCGACAAGGAGTGGCCGAACTACGTCAAGGAGTTCGAGGCCGCCGGCGGTTCGAAGTACGAGAAGCTGTTCAACGAGGCGGTCCAGACCGCCAAGACGTTGGCCAACCAGTAGGCGCGGCGTCCGCCGATCCGCATCGCGGGGAGGGACGTCCCTCCCCGCGATGCCCTGCCCTCACACACGTCCGACCAAGGAGCTCCCGGTGTCCGAGTACCCGACCCGCGTCCGTGCGCACGCGCGCCTGCTGTCCCCCGCCGTCGCGGAGCGACTCACCGAGTACCACTGGCGGCGGGTGTTCGCCCAGTTCGAGTGCCTGATGAGCGACGCCGACCACGGCACCAAGGGCGCCGAGCCACCGATCATCCCGGCGATCCCCGGTGCCCGTCGCTCTGTGGTCTACTACGGCAACGCCGAGAACGGCTCCTACAACCACCACAACCAGATCGCCCTGTTCAAGGGCCTGTACCGGTTCGCCTGGTCGAACGGGTTCCGCAACGAGGAGGACGCCGGCCAGCGGGTGCTGATCGCGTCCTCGCCGGACGGGCGCGCCTGGAGTGACCCGGACGTGGTGGCCGATGTCGAGCCCGGCAGCCCCTGGGCCCACAACTGCGTGGCGATGCACGCCACCGCGGACACGCTCTACATCGTCGTGATGACCGAGGAGACCGAGCACGACGAGACCGCGGTCGGCATGCGCCGCATCAACCCGGACACCGCCTACGTCGACCTCTACGCGTCCACCGACGGCCGCTCCTTCACCAAGGTGCGCAGCTACGGCTCCCGGATCAAGTGGATCTTCGAGGCACCCCGGCTGACGGCCGACGGCCGGCTGCTGTGCGTGTGCACGACGAGGGACGAGGGCCCGGCGATCCTGCTGTGGCCGGGCGACGACATGCTCGAGGAGCCGGAGTTCATCCGCGTCCCCGAACCGGAGGGTGCGTGGTTCCCCTACGGCGAGAGCACCTGGTACCAGCTCGACTCGGGCCGGATCATGGTGTTCTGGCGCGACGAGGGTTCGTCCTGCCGCGTGTACGTGAACCACTCCGACGACGGCGGGCTCACCTGGAGCGAGCCGATCCTGTCCGACATCCCCGACTCGATGAGCCGGCTGTACGCCGGCCGGCTGGCGGACGGTCGGTACTTCCTGGTCAACAACGCCATCGGCACCCTGCTCGACCGGCGACCCCTGATGCTGCTGCTCAGCGACGACGGCGTCGAGTTCAACGAGGTCCACATGATCAACGACTCCCCGTCCGAGATGCGTCGCAAGGGCCTGCTGAAGATCAACGGCCACCAGTACCCCTGCTGCCTCGTCGACGGCGACACCCTGCTCGTCGCCTACGACGCCAACAAGGAAGACATCCTCTGCGAGGTGATCGACACCCGGCGCCTCGCCCGCCCACTCACCCAGAAGAACCAGAAGGAGATCTCCGAATGACGACGACCACCGCACCCGACCGGCTGAGCGACCCGAGTGGCCGTGGCTGGGTGGACGGCTATCGGATCATCTTCCCGCAGCGCCAGCACGCCTACACCGAGGAGGAGATCGCCGCGGTCGTCGACGTCATGCGCAACGCGGAGGGGCAGACGCAGGGCGACTACCTGGAAGCGTTCCAGGACGACTTCGCGGCGTTCATCGGCGGCGGGCACGCGTTCGCCGTGTCGAACTGCACGAACGCGCTGAAGCTCGCCGGCATCTTCTCCCGCATCGGCCCCGGCGACGAGGTGATCATCCCCGCCTACACCTACTGCGCGACGGCGATCCCCTTCGGCGACCTGGGCGCGACGATCGTCTGGGCGGACATCCACCCCGGCACCTGGACGATCGACCCGGCGGACATCGTCCGGAAGATCACCCCCCGCACGAAGGCGATCGTCGCGGTGCACCTGCTGGGCATCCCGTGCGACATGAAGGCGATCATGGCGATCGCCGCGGAACACGGCCTGAAGGTGATCGAGGACTGCGCGCAGTCGATGGACTGCACCATCGACGGGCAGCACGTCGGGACGTTCGGCGACTTCGGGTGCTTCAGCTTCCACGCCGCCAAGACCATGACCACCCTCGGCGAGGGCGGCATGTTCGTGGTGAAGGACCCGGAGATCGCCCGCGCCGTCCCCGGCGTGCGCCACAACGGCCTGACGTCCCTCCCCGGCCCGCGCGAGCGGTACTGGGTGCCCGCCATGAGCAACGTGGACGAGTTCTGGACCGGGCAGTGGCCGCAGAACTTCTGCATCGGTGAGCCGCAGTGCGCGCTCGGTTCGGTCCAGCTGCGCAGCGTCCGGCCGAACAACGAGGTGCTGATCGAGCAGGACCGCAAGATCCGCGCGGCCCTGGCCGACGTGCCGGAGATCAGCTTCCCCGAGATCATCGAGGGTGGCCGCTACGTGGTGCACCAGTATGTGCTGCACTTCGACGGCAGCGCATTCGGCAAGAACCGCAACGACCTGATGGACATCGTGACCAGCGAGTACGGGGTCCGCTGCATCGTGCAGTACTACCCGCTGTACCGGTTCCCGCTGTTCACCAAGCTCGGTGCCGGCGAGCACGACTGCCCGGTCCTGGAGTCCTGGTGGGACAACTCGTTCTCGCTGCCCTGGTGGTGCGGGATCACCGACGAGGAGATCACGATCATGACCGATGCCGTGCGGGGCGCGATCGAGAAGCTCAAGGCGGCATGAGCCCGACCGGGATCATCGTCCCGCTGGTCTCGCCGATCGCTCCCGACGGGGGGCTGGACCTCGACCAGGTGGCCGCGAACGCGACGCGGGTGCTCGACGCCGGCGCCCACGGGCTGTACCTGTGCGGAGGCACCGGCGACGCCGCGGAACTGCGTCCTGCGGAGCGGCGGGAGATCGTCGACCTCACCGTCCCGATCGCCCGCGCGGCGGGCGCCTCGGTCATCGTCCACGTGGGCCAGGCGCCGCTGCGTGACGTGCGCGGCCTCGCCGAGCACGCGCTGGCCGCCGGGGCCGACGCCGTGGCCTCCGTTCCCCTCCGGGCGCCGTGGGGCCAGACCGTGCGCTACTACCGCGACCTCTGCGGTGTCGGCGGGCCGGTGTTCGTCTACCACATGCCGCCGGCGGGTTACCTGGCCGGCTTCGACCAGCTGGCGGAGGTGCTGGAGCTCGACGGCGTGGCCGGCGCCAAGGTGAGCGACTGGAACCTGTTCCTGCTCGGCCGGCTCGCGGACGCCTTCCCCGGACGCACGTTCTACACCGGCCTGGACGAGAACCTCGGGCTGGGGCTGCTCTCGGGGGCCCGGGGGAGCATCGGGACCTGGGCGAACCTCGTCCCGCGGTTCTACGCCACGGTGTGGGACGCGGCCGTGGCCGGCCGGCAGGAGGAGGTACTGCGGCTGCAGGGCCACTGGCGCCGCTTCCTCGCCCGCGGCTGGTCGGGCGACATCATCGCCGCCTTCGAGGCGCTGATGGCCCACCGGGGTTACGCGCGGGCCTGCTTCCGCGTGCCCGGCACCTCGCCGGCCGTGGACCCCGCGGTGCTCGGCGGGCTGGTGGCGGCACTGGAGGAGATCGAGGCGCTCGGAGAGGAGCGGTGATGGAACGGCGGACGCTCGGCGGTGGCGGGCTCGACGTGTCCAGGGTGTGCCTGGGCACGATGACGTTCGGCACGCCGGTGGCACCCGGCGACGCGGTCGAGCTGGTTCGCCGCTCGGCCGACCTCGGCGTCGACTTCATCGACACCGCGAACATGTACGAGGGCTATGCCCGCGTCGCGGGTTCGGCGGGCGGTGTGGCCGAGGAGATCGTCGGCCGTGCCGTCGCCGGCCACCGCGAGGAGTTCGTGATCGCGACCAAGGTGGGCATGCGGGTGGGCGAGGGGCCGGCGGACGAGTTCACCTCCGCCGCGGCCATCCATCGCCAGCTCGACCGCAGCCTGCGCCGGCTCGGCACCGACTACGTCGACCTGTACTACCTGCACAAGCCGGACCCGCACACGCCGGACGCGGAGATCGTCGGCGCGCTCGCCGACGAGCTGGACGCGGGCCGGATCCGCGCCTGGGGCGTCAGCAACTTCGGCGTCGACGGCCTGGCCGCCCTGGTCGCGGTCGCCGACGAGCTCGGCGTGCCCCGTCCCGTCGCCTGCCAGCCCCGGCTGAACATGCTCGACACCGGCGCCCTGGACGCACTGGTGCCCTACTGCGCGGCGCTCGGCATCTCGGTGATCCCGTACCAGGGCCTGGCCGGCGGGCTGCTGACCGGGAAGTACCGGCAGGGCCGGGGTGCGCCGGCGGGGACGCGCGGTGCGGACAAGCCCGACTGGGTCGCCCCGATCGACGACGCGCTCCAGGCGCGCCTGGACGAGATCGCCGCGGAGGCGGCGGCGGCCGGGATGCCGATGGCGTCGTGGGCGCTGCGCTGGCTCGCCGGACAGCCGGCCGTCGACGCGGTGATCGTGGGGGCGACACGGCTCTCGCAGGTCGAGGCCGCCGTCGCAGCCCTAGGCTGACGAGGACAGGAGGACGCCCATGGCCGCAGCAGGTGTCCCGGGGGTGCGGATCACCTCCGGGCTGGTGGACTGGCAGCTGCTGACGCGCGGGCCCGACGACCACGCGACCGTGGTGCTGCGCGGAACGGTGAGCCCGGCCACGATCAGCCCGGAGCCGCCGTTCCGTTTCACGGGAACGGACGCAGAGGTGACGGTCTCCGCCCGTGTGGTCGCCGAGTCCGACGGCGGCGCCGTCGTGCCCTGGACGCGTGCCACGCTGGCGGCCGACCGGACGTGGGAGGTCGCGCTCCGGCTGCCGGCCGGTGGCGGCTACCGGGTCGAGACCCAGCTGGAGCAGGTGGGCGGCGACGGGTACTCCCTCACCAGGGGCGACATCGTCCACCACGTCGGGGTGGGCGACACCTATCTCGTGATCGGGCAGAGCAATGCGGCCGGCCGGGCGCGCGACCGGGTCGCCGACGGTCCCCAGCTGGGCGTCCACCACTACCGGGCGGACGGCACGTGGGCGCTCGCTGCCCACCCCCTGAACGACGGCACGCGGGCGGTGCACGTCGGGCACTTCGAGAACCACAACACCGGCCACTCGCCGGCCCTGCACTTCGCCAAGCGCCTCCTCGCCGCGACCGGCGTGCCGGTGGGCCTGGTCATGGCGGCTTTCGGCGGCTCCCCGCTGCGGTGGTGGGTCGACGCCGACGGCCTCGCCCCGCTGGCGGAGAACGCCCTCGAGATGCTGGCGTCCGCCGGGGTGCAGCCGCGGGGCGTCGTCTGGTACCAGGGCGAGGCGGACTGCTTCGAGCGGGGCTCCGCCGACTACGCCGAGCGGTTCGGACGGTTCGTCGCTGAGTTTCGCGAGCGCCTCGGCCAACCCGGGCTGCCTTTCCTCACTGTGCAGCTGGCCCGCTGCACGGCACCGGTCGAGGGTGACCAGGACGCCCAGTGGGGGGCGCTCCGCGAGCAGCAGCGCAGGGCCGCCCACCAGCTCGACGGCGTCCACGTGGTGCCCACGGGAGACCTGCCGCTGTACGACTTCATCCACCTGAGTTCCGCGGCGAACCTCGTGCTCGCGGAACGGCTCGCCGATGCGGCTCTCGCCGAGGACCACGGCATCGACCGCGACTGGCGGGCTCCGGAGCCGGTCGATGCGGTGCTGCGTGATCCGAGGACGGCGTCCATCCGGTTCGCTCCGATCCGCAACTGGATCAACGACTTCGGCCTGCCGGCGTCCCGCTGCCCGATCGACGTCGTGGACGAGGCGGGGTTCGTCCCGCTCGCCTCCTGGGAGGTGGAGGGCGACGCGGTGGTGCTCCGGCTCGAGCGCGACGTGCAGGGTGCGGCGGTGGCCCACGGCATGTGGCGGATGGACCACGGCGGGATCGTGCCCGCCGACTGCACGCGGCTGCCGTTCCTCTCCTTCTACGACCTGCCGCTGGCATGAGCTACCTCTACTCGCTGCGGCTCGCCCTCGACCCGGGCTGGACGGACGAGCGCGGCCTGGGCGACCTGCCGGGGCTGGTCGAGGCCGGGCGGATCGACGACGTCATGGTGTTCGCCAACGTGGAGGAGCTGAACACCGGGCACACCGACCTCGAGGAGAGGGTCGCCTTCCGCGACCTCGCGGAACGGACCGCTGCCGTCGCGGCCGGGGCCGGCGCGTCGATGTCGATCAACCCCTGGCACACCGTCATGCACGGCGATTACGGCAAGACGCTGAGGCCGGGCCAGGACTTCCGGCTGATGGTGGACCCGTCCGGGCGCGAGGCCCGGCTCGCGGCCTGCCCGCGCGATCCGGCGTGGCGGGCCTACCTCGCCGAGCTCTACGGCTACTACGCCGGGGCCCGGCCGCGCTTCCTGTGGGTCGAGGACGACTTCCGCTACCACAACCACCCGCCCCTGGAGTGGGGCGGCTGCTTCTGCGACGAGCACCTGACCGAGTTCTCCCGCCGGGCCGGGCGTCCGCTCGACCGGGGCGAGTTCCTCGCCGGCGTCCTCGCGCCGGGTGAGCCGCACCCGTTCCGGGCGATCTGGCTCGACACGGCGCGGGAGGCGCTGGAGGCCACCGCCCGCGCGATCCGCGACGCGGTGCACGCGGTCTCCCCACAGACCCGGCTCGGCCTGATGACCTCCGTGCCCGCCGTCCACGCGGCGGAAGGGCGCCGCTGGGGGCCGCTGCTGGCGGCGCTGTGCGGTCCGCACCCGCCCGCCGTCCGCATCCACCTGCCGGCCTACTCCGAGCGCCGGCCGGCGGACTACCTGTCGATGTTCCACACCATCGCCGACGCGCAGCGTGCCCTGCTGCCGCCGGGGACCGAGGTGTACCCGGAACTGGAGAACTTCCCGTACTCGCGGTTCGCCAAGTCGCTGGCGTTCACGCGCTTCCAGCTGGTCGGCGCCCAGGTGCTGGCGCCGTCCGGCATGACCCTCGACCTGTACGACCTGAACGGCAACGGCCCCGTGCTGGCGGAGGGCTACCAGGAGGCTCTCGCCGATACCAAGGACGAGCTCGTCGATGGCCTGGCGACCGGTGTGTTCGCGCGGCCCCGCGAGGGCGTGGTGGTGCTGGTCGACGAGGACTCCGCGGGGAGCATCCACACCACGGCCGGCGTCTCGATGACCGAGCTCTATCCGCGCGAGTACGTCTTCGGCGCCCTGCTCGCCGCGTACGGCGTCGCCTTCCGGTACTCCACCGACACCTCGGTCAGCGGAGGCGTGGTGGCGATGTCGGGCCAGTTCGCCCGCACGGTCGGCGCCGAGGTCGCACGAGGCCTGGTCGAACGGAACCACGTGCTGCTGGACGCCGAGGCTGTCGACTCCCTGGTGGACCTCGGCCTGGGCGACCTGATCGGCGTGGCGGAGGTGTCCTGGACCGGTGACGAGGACGGCCTGGCGACCTACGAGGAGGCAGTCGACGGCGTCGAGCTGCTCGGCCGCCCGCGCGCGCGTGCCTCCACGCTCCTGCTCGGCGCGGACATCGGCCTGGTCACCTACCGTCCCGGGCGGGCGCGGGTGCTCACCCGGTTCCGCGGCGCCGCCCACGCCGATGCCGGCCCCGCCCACGCACTGGTGGACGAGCGGATCCTCGTCGTGCCGTTCGGCCACGGCGACCCGCTCGGCCCGGTCCCGCCGATGGTCCGGACGACCCTGCGCCAGGAGCTGCTCCAGAGCGTCCTCACCGCGTGGGACGACCGGCTGGTCTGCGTCCGTGGCGCCGCCGACGTCGCGGCCTACTGCTATCCCGACGGCGACGGCTTCGCTGTCTACCTGGTCAACGGCTCGCTCGACCCGCTCGAACGCCCGCGGCTGCATGTCGGTCGCAGGGACGTCGCAGCGGTGGCGCTCGGCGGGCGGGACCTGCCGATCGAGCGGCGGGGCGGCGACCTCGTCGTCGGGACGGTCGTGCCGGCCCTCGGGGGTGCGCTGCTCCGGATCCGGTGAGGGGCGGATCGCCGCGGGCCCTGCTGCCGTGTGACCGGCCTACGTCGCGAGGCGGAGCCAGTTCCGGCGCGTGAGGTCGGCGGCGCGCACGGCGTCCCCGGCCTCCATGGCGGCCACGATCGCGTCGTGCTGGTCGGGGGAGTCCGCACCGGTGAGGGAGCCGAAGTGCAGGTACTCCGAGCGCCGCAGCGTCGCGGTGACCTCCTCCAGCTGGTTCGCGACGAGCCGGTTCCCGCAGGCGTCGACGGGAAGCCGGTGGAAGGCGTCGTCGGCAGCGAGGGCTCCGGGGACGTCGCCGGCGGACAGCGCGTGGCGCAGGGCACGGTTGGCCTCCCGCATCGCGGTGAGGCCGGCGGTGTCGATGCGTCCGGTGGCGAGCCGGACGGCGAGCGCGTGCAGTTCTGCGGCCACCTGCTGCGCGTCCCGCACGGACGCGGCGTCCTCCGGCGCGACGACGGTGGACCGCCCCGGGGTCGCCCGGACCAGTCCCGAGCGCTCGAGGCGCAGGAGCGCCTCGCGAATCGGCGTGCGGGAGACTCCCAGCCAGGCGCTGAGCTCCGCGTCCCGCAGCTGCTCGCCCGGCGTGAACCGGCCCTGGACGATCGCGTCCCTGAGCACGCCGTAGACCTCGTCCCGCAGCAGCCGCCGCTGGTGGATCCCTCTCTCGGCGGGCACGGGCATGCGTCCTCCTCGATCGTGGCGTTGACATCCTACGCTTGCGATGCGCAATATATTGCACTCCACGAAAGGGTCCTGATGACGCTCCACGACTTCCCCCGCCACCCCCTCACCTTCGGGCCGAGCCCCGTCCACCCGCTGCGAAGGCTGAGCAGCCACCTCGGCGGCGCGCAGGTGTGGGCCAAGCGCGAGGACGTGAGCAGCGGCCTCGCGTTCGGCGGCAACAAGGTGCGCAAGCTGGAGTACATCGTCCCCGACGTCCTCGCCTCCGGAGCCGACACGCTGGTCTCGATCGGGGGCTACCAGTCCAACCACACCCGGCAGGTGGCTGCGGTCGCCGCGCACCTCGGCCTGAAGTGCCGCCTGGTGCAGGAGCACTGGGTGCCGTGGGACGACCCGGTGAACGACAAGGTCGGCAACATCCTGCTCTCGCGGATCCTCGGCGCGGACTCCCGCCTCGACCCCGCCGGCTTCGACATCGGCATCCGGGACTCCTGGAAGAACGCCCTCGCCGAGGTGGAGGCGGCCGGCGGAACGCCCTACCCGATCCCCGCCGGCGCCTCGGAGCACCCGCTCGGCGGGCTGGGCTTCGCCAACTGGGCGTTCGAGGTCGCCGCCCAGGAGAAGGAGCTGGGGGTCTTCTTCGACACGATCGTGGTGTGCACGGTGACCGGCTCCACCCACGCCGGGATGATCGCCGGGTTCGCCGCCCTCGAGGACCTGACCGGGGTGAAGCGCCGGGTGCTGGGCATCGACGCGTCCGCGACGCTGGCGAAGACCCGCGACCAGGTGGCCCGGATCGCCCGCGACACCGCGGCGCTCATCGAGCTCGGGCGCGACCTGCGCGACGACGAGATCCAGGTGCTCGAGGGCTGGGCCGGTGAACTCTACGGCATCCCCGTGGAGTCGACGATGGAGGCGATCCGGCTCGGCGCCCAGCTCGAGGCGATGATCACCGACCCGGTCTACGAGGGCAAGTCGCTCGCCGGCCTGATCGACCTCGTCTCCACCGGGGAGATCCCCCGCGACGCGACGGTGCTGTACGCCCACCTCGGCGGGCAGCCGGCGATCAACGCCTACCACCGCCTCTGGAGCTGAGCGCCCTCGCCCGCTATCCCTCCGGGACGGACCGCCGGCACGCCTCGAGCCAGGCCCCGGTGTCCGGCGCCTGGAACAGGCTGGTACCGCTGACCAGCCACTGCGCGCCGGCCTCGGCGAGGGCGCTGAAGTGGCCCGGGCCGATGCCCCCGTCCACCCCGACCAGGGGGTTGCGCCCCCGGTCCCTGAGGCGCCGGACGCGGTCGAGCACGGCCGGGTCGAACGGCGCTCCGGCCTCGCCGGGGGTGATCGCCATCAGCAGGACGGGGAGCCCGGAGGGCACCTGCTCCAGCGGCGTGCCGAGCGAGACCGCCAGCGCCGGCCGCACCCCCCGCGCCTCGATGGCCGCGACCGCTGCCGGGGCGCCGTCGACCTCCAGCGGGACGACGATCGTGGTGCAGAGCTCCGCCCAGGCGGGCACGTCCGGTGCGGGGGCGTGTGACATCAGGTGGGCCTCCGACTCCACCGGCGGCGTGGACGCCAGCAGCCGGCCGGCGGCGCTCGGGGTGAACCCCCCCGGCGCGGCGAACCGGCCGTCGCTGGCGTCCCAGTGCACGACGGGCAGCCCGGCGGCCACCGCCGTGGCGAGGCGGTGCGGCCGCGCGTCGACCGGCACCGACCACAGCGAGCCGGCGATCCTCATCGGCCGCTCCCGGCAGCGGGGACGGCGGGAGCGGAGAGCAACGTCTCGGCAAGGTCGGCGTCCACCACGAGCTCGGAGATCACGTCCGCCCGCCACAGCGCGAGGATCGCCTCGGCCTTGCTCGGGTCGGAGGCGATCGCGATCACCCGCGGGATCCGGTGGAGCTGCTCGGCGGAGATCGAGAAGATGTGCTCGGTCAGTTCGGGGTCGGCGAGGGACCCGTCCGGCCGGAACGGGAGCCCGCACACCTCGGCGATGGCGCCTGTGGCCAGCAGTCGCTCGCGCATCGCCGGCGGCAGCAGCGGGAGGAACTGGGAGTTGGTGGCGCCGTCGGCCGCCGGGGCGAAGCTGCCGACGGCCGCGATCGCCGTGGTGACGGTGTCGAACAGGTCGAACACCTCCTTGATGTCGGGCTGGTTGCGCAGCGCCTGCGCGGCCTGGAGGTTGTCGACGTACAGGGGTGCCATGATCGCCTTCGCGTTGTTCCCGCCGATCAGGGACGCCCTCCGGGCCAGCTCGATCGGGCTCTCCCTGAGGTTCGAGCCCACGTGGCCGGTCAGCTGGAGCACCTGCACGTTGGGCAGGCTCTCCAGGCTCTCGATCATGTGGGTGAGCGTGCGTCCCCACGTCAGGCCGAGGGTCTCGCCGGCCCGCAGCGTCCGCTGGAGGTGGCGTCCTGCGGCGACGCCCACGATGTGGCGCACCTCCTCGCGGGTGCCGAAGGCCTCCACCACGATCGCGTGGCTCAGTCCGAGGTGCGCGGCCAGCCGCGCGCCGAGCTCCGCGTCCTCTGCGCCGCCGGTGTGCAGGGTGATCCGGACGAGCCCGGTGTCGCGGGCCTCCTTCAGCAGCCGCGCGACCTTGAACCGGCTGACGCCCAGCTGGTCGCTGATGGCGACCATCGACTCGTCGTTGAGGTAGTAGCGGCGGGCGATCTCGAGCATCTGCCGCGCCCGCGCTCGTTGTGTCTTTGCTTGCGTGCTCATTTGAGCGCAATCTAGCACAGTCGAGTCACGAAAACGCAACACATGTTGCAAGTCGTCGGAACTCAGGCCTATGTTCGTCAGGTCGGACCCTCGAGGTGGAGGAGCGGTGGAATGGCGAAACGGCGTCGGTTGCCGGAGGAGATGGGCATCTTCGGGGTGCTCGTCCTCGTCGCCCTGGTCATGTCGATGCTGTCGCCGGAGTTCATGACCCTGGGCAACATCCAGGTCCTCATGCTCAACGGCACGGTGGTGGCGTTCCTTGCCCTCGGCCAGACCTTCGTCCTGCTGACCGGCGGCATCGACCTCTCCGTCGGCTCGAACATCGCCCTCACCGGCATGCTCGCCGCGATCTCGATGCAGCTGGGCGCCCCGTGGTGGCTGGCCGGCATCGTCGCGGTGGTCGTCGGCCTGCTCGTGGGCCTCTTCAACGGCGCGATCATCCACTTCGTCAAGCTGCCGCCGTTCATCGTCACCTTCTCCACCTACGGCATCTCCGCCGCGATCCCGCAGATCCTGACCGGGGCGCGCTCGGTGACCGTGGCCGACCCGATGTTCGCGGTGTTCGGACGCGGCTCGCTGTACGGCATCCCGATCCCGGTGATCATGCTGGCGATCGCCGCCGCCGTCTTCATCGTGATCCTCCGCCAGACCCCGAGCGGCGTGCACATCTACGCCGTGGGCGGCAACGCCGACGCCAGCCGCCTCGCCGGGGTGAACATCGGGCGCAAGATCCTGATGGTCTACGCCATCTCGGGCATCTGCGCGGGCATCGGCGGCGTCATCACCACCAGCCGGCTGATGGTCGGCTACCCCACCGCGGGCTCGGGGAACGAGCAGTTCTACAGCATCGCCTCTGCGGTGGTCGGCGGCGTCAGCCTGTTCGGCGGCATCGGCACGATCGTGGGCGCCCTGCTCGGCGCGATCCTGATCGCCACGGTGTCGAACGGCATGAACGTCGTCGGCGTCGACAGCTTCTGGCAGCCCCTGGTCATCGGCGTGATCATCCTCCTCGGCGTGAGCCTCGACGCCATGCGTCGCCGCATCACCCTCGCCGAGGGCCTCCGGCGCCTGTTCGCCCCCGCCGCTGCCCCACCGCCCCCCGCACCGGAGGGTGCCGCAGGCCCCTCCCCGTCCCTCGACAGCCCAGGGGTCACCCGGGGCGAGCAACACAACCGATAGGAGAAGCAAAGATGCTGAACTGGAAGATCCCTGCCATCACGGGAGCCGCCGCGCTGGCGGTCCTCCTCGCCGGGTGCGGCGGCCTCAACACAGGGGCGGCCAGCTCGGCCCCGGCGAGCGGGACGGCCGCGGGCGCCGCCAAGCCCGCGGCCTGCTCCGACGCCCAGCCCTACCTGGCCGTCGCCCTGCCGAACCTGACCAACCCCTACTACGTGGCCATGAAGAAGGGCTTCGAGGAGGAGGGCGCGTCCGCCGGGTTCAAGGTGGAGGTGCAGGTCGCGAACGACGACGACGCCAACCAGCTCGCCCAGGTGCAGGCGATGCTGCAGAAGAAGCCGTGCGCGCTCGCGCTCAACGCGGTGAAGTCCGAGCCCGCCGCCGCCATCGTCAAGGCGGCCAACGACGCCGGCGTCCCGGTGTTCACGGTGAACGTGATCGTGGACGAGGAGGCCCTGAAGGCCCAGGGCGCGACGATCATGCAGTACCTCGGCGCGGACAACAAGGCCGGCGGCCAGCAGACCGCAGAGCAGATCCTGAAGGACCTCGGCGCGGACGCCACCCTCAACATCGGGTTCGTCACCGAGCCGGACGAGCGCCCGGTCGTGATCCGCGACGAGGGCTTCACCGAGGGCATGAGCTCCAACCCCAACGCCAAGGTCGTGGCCAAGGTCGACGGCAACGTGAAGCCGGACGATTCGCTGAAGGTCACCTCCGAGATGATGCAGGGCCACCCCGAGATCAACGTCATCTTCGCCTCCACCGGCCCGGCAGCCTACGGCGCCATCCAGGCCACCGAGGGCAAGGACGTGAAGGTCTACGGCTTCTGCGCGGCCGAGGAGCCGCTGACCGACTCCTACCCGGCGTGCGTGGCCCAGGAGCCCGAGGACTACGGACGCCGCGTCGTCCAGCAGATCTCCGGCTGGAAGGGCGGCGGCGAGGTGCAGCCCGAGATCCTGCGTCCGCTGAAGATGTTCGTCAAGCCCGAGACCCCGGGCGCGGGCTTCGTCGGCTGATCCGGACGGGCCGTCGCAGGTGAGACAAGGAGGTGGGCGACGTGGCTGACGTGCTGCGCGCCGTCGGGATCCGCAAGCTCTTCGCCGGCGTCCCCGCTCTCGACGGGGTCGACCTGACCGTCACCGCCGGCAAGGTGGTCGGCCTGGTCGGGCACAACGGGGCCGGCAAGTCGACGCTGCTGAAGGTGCTCTCGGGCGCCTACCAGCCCGACGGCGGCGAGCTCTTCCTCGGCGACGAACGAGTGTCGTTCCACTCACCTGCGACGGCCATCCAGGCCGGCGTCTCGACGGTCTACCAGGAGCTGTCGCTCCTGCCCAACCTCACGGTCGCCGAGAACACGTTCCTCGGCCGTGAGCTCCGGCGGGGCGGCCGGCTCGACAAGGTGGCCATGCGCGAGGCCGCCCAGGCGCTGATCGACCGGTTCCAGATCCCGGTGGACGCCACCCGCAGGGTCGGCGACTACCCGGTGGCCACCCGCCAGCTGCTGGAGATCGCCATCGCGACCTCGAGGAACGCCAGGTTCCTGCTGCTCGACGAGCCGACCACCAGCCTGGAGGGTGAACAGGTCGAGCCGCTGCTGCGGCTCGTCCGGGGCCTGGCGACGGACGAGGGCCTGGGCATCATGTTCATCAACCACAAGCTCGACGAGCTGTTCGCGATCTCCGACGAGGTGGTCGCCCTGGTGAACGGGCGGGTGCAGATCGAGGGCCCGACCGACCGCGTCAACCGGTCCGAGGTGATCACCGCGATCGCCGGCTCGGAACTCCCCGAGCGCCGGGTGCCGGCCGCAACCGGTCTGGCCACCGGGGCCGGTGCCGGCGAGCATGCCGTCGCCCTCTCGGTGAGAGGGCTGCGCAACGACCAGCTCAAGGGGGTCGACCTCGAGGCGAGGGAGGGCCGCATTCTCGGGATCTACGGGCTCGTCGGCTCCGGTCGCACCGAGTTCCTGCGCACGCTCGTCGGGCTCCTGCCCACCTCCGGCGGCTCGGTGAGCCTGTTCGACCGGGACTACCGGCCGGGCGGCCCCGCGGACGCCCAGCGCCACGGCGTGGTGTACCTCACGGAGGAGCGCAAGATCGACGGCATCGTCCCCGGCCTCACCTCCATCACCAACGTGGTGCTCCCGGTGGTGCGCCAGTACACCCGCGGCGGCCTGCTCGACCACCGTCGGCTCCGCGCGGTCGCCACGGACCTCCTCACCCAGCTCGGCATCCGGGGCGACATCCACGCACCGGTGGTCACGCTGTCCGGCGGGAACCAGCAGAAGGTCCTGCTCGCCCGGGCCCTCGCGCAGAAGCCCCGCGTGCTGCTGCTGGACGAGCCGACCAAGGGCGTCGACATCGGCGTCAAGGCCGAGATCCACCAGTTGCTGCGCTCCCTGGCCCACGACGAGGGGCTGGCCGTGGTGATGGTGTCCAGCGAGGAGGAGGAGATCCTCGAGGTCGCGGACGAGGTGGTCACCTTCGTGCTCGGTTCCTGCGACGGCCGGGAGGTCGCCGCGTCCGACCTCACCGTCCAGGGCCTGCGGCAGAGCGCATGGGAAGCGGCCTGAGGCCGCCCCGACAGAACGGAAAGGAATCATGAACCAGGAATTCCTCGGCCTCGCCAGGGAGCGGATCGCGATCGAGGCGGGCGCCGTCCAGGCCGTCGTCGACGTCTTCGACGACGTGACCGACGACATCGTCGCGCTGCTCTACGGCTGCACGGGCAAGGTGTTCGTGACGGGCTCGGGCACCTCGGGCACCATTGCCCGCAGGATGGCCCACCTGTTCTCCGTCAGCGGCACGCCGTCGGTGTTCATGCAACCCTCGGACGCCCTCCACGGCACGATGGGCGCGCTGCGCGAGCGCGACGTGCTGATCGCCATCTCCAAGGGCGGGGAGTCCGACGAGATCAACAACCTGTGCGCGCGTGCCCGCGAGCGCGGGGTCAAGGTGGTCGCCCTCACCAGCGAGCCGGAATCGCAGCTGGCGCGGCTGTCCGACCACGTCCAGGTCTTCGGGGTGGGCGACCAGGTGGACCCGGGCAACCTCATCGCGATGGGTTCGACCCTGATGCATGCGGTCTGGGGCGACTGCCTCGCCGTCGCGCTGATGCGGATGCGGGGGTACACCTGGTCCGAGGTCGTCTTCACCCACCCGCTCGGGGCCGTGGGCAAGCTCGAGGGGCTGCCGGACGCGATGGGCTCCCTGCCGGCCCCCCTGCCCGACTAGGATCCACCGACCATGCCCGTCGTCGCCGGAGTCGACAGCTCCACCCAGTCCTGCACGGTGGAACTCAGGGACGCAGACAGCGGCGTCCTGCTGGGAACCGGCCGGGCGCCGCACCCCCCGACCACGCCGCCGGTGAGCGAGCAGCACACCGCGCACTGGTGGGACGCCTTCCGGCGGGCGCTGGCGCTCGCCTGCTCCGACGCCGGCCGCGACGCGTCGTGCATCAGCGCGATCAGCGTCGGCGCGCAGTGCCACGGGCTGGTCGCACTCGACGACGCCGACCGCGAGATCCGGGCGGTCAAGCTGTGGAACGACACCACCTCCGCCCCCGACGTGGAGCGCCTGCTCGCCGAGCGGGGCCAGGAGTCGTGGGTCGAGGAGGTGCTGCTCCCGCTGAACCCGGCGCTGACGATCGCGAAGCTGGCCTGGGTGGCGCGCAACGAGCCGGAGAACCTGCTCCGCATCCGGCGGCTGATGGTGCCGCACGACTGGCTGACCTTCGCGCTCACCGGCGCGCACGTCACCGACCGGTCCGACGCGTCGGGCACCGGGTTCTACTCCGCCGACCAGGGCCGGTTCCGCGCCGACCTGCTCGCCACGCACGTCAGCGACGCGGTGGACTGGGAGTCGGCGTTCCCCACGGTGCTGGGCCCCGAGGCGCCGGCGGGACGGGTGCTGCCCGCCGTCGCCGCGGAGCTGGGGCTCGGTGACTCGGTGGTCGTCGGGCCGGGAGGAGGTGACCAGCACCTGGCCGCCGTCGGGATGGGCCTGGCCAGGGGAGAGGTGGCGTTCAGCCTCGGCACCTCGGGCGTCGTCTTCACCCCCGCGGACCTGCCCGCGCGGCGGAGCTGGTCGGTCGACTACGTGTGCGACACGACCGGCGGCTACCTGCCGCTGGTCTGCACGCTGAACTGCACGAAGGTCACCGACCGGTTCGCCCACCTGCTCGGCACCGACCTGGACGGGCTCGACCAACTCGCGCTCGCCGCTGCCCCCGGGGCGCCGGTGCTGCTCGCCTACCTCGACGGGGAGCGGAGCCCGATGCGTCCCGGGTCGGCCGGCGTCCTGGCCGGGTTGCGCTCGGACACCTCGCGGGAGGACCTCGCGCGCGCGGCGTACGACGGCGTGGTGCAGGGGATGGTGCGCGGCATGCAGACGCTCCAGGAACTCGCCGGCGAGCCGATCACCCGGCGGGTCCTCGCCGTCGGCGGTGGCGCGCGCTCGCTGGCCTACCGCCAGTTCATCGCCGACCGCTGCGGCCAGGCGGTGACCACGGTGGACGCCCCCGAGGCGACCGCACGAGGGGCCTGCGTGCAGGCGTCCGCCGTCCTGCACGGGGCGAGCGTGGCGCAGGTGCGCGACCTGTGGCGGCCGGCGACGGTGAGCACGGTGGAGCCCCGGCCCGGGACGGACGCCGGGCTGGACGCGTCCTTCCTGGAGCTGTCCGGCGCCTTCGACCACTGGTACTTCGCCCGTCACTGAGCGGCGTCCCCCTGTCGCGGCGACGCTGCTGTGGCCCGGGCGGCCATCCACGATCACCGGGGATGCAGGCGGACGGGCGGGAATGGGGCCAAGATGGTCCGCAGGACGCAGGTCGCAGGATGGGAGGACCCGATGACGGGGACGAGGTGGATCGGGCTGCCCGATCACCAGGGGTGGTTGCGTGAGCAGCTGGCGGCCCAGCTGCGGTTCGCCCGGCGCTTCCCGCACCCCGACGGCGGCGCCCACTACCTGGGCGACGGCGGGGTGCCAGACCCCTCGCGGCCGGTCCACACCTGGATCACCTCGAGGATGCTCCACGTCTACTCCCTCGGCCACCTCGCCGGGCTGCCGGGGTGCCGCGACCTCGCCGCGGCCGCGCTGAAGGGCCTCACCGGGCCGCTGCACGACGACGCGCACGGCGGCTGGTACGCCAGCGTCGGGCCCCGTCCCGGCGAGCGGGACGGCACCAAGGCCGGCTACGCCCACGCCTTCGTGGTGTTCTCCTCCGCCTCGGCGGCCGTGGCCGGCCTGCCCGGGGCGCGCGCGCTGCTGGACGAGGCCCTGGCCGTGCTCGACCGGCGGTTCTGGGAGGACGGTCCAGGGCTGCACCTCGACTCGGCGAGCGAGGACTGGGCGACGGTGTCCGGCTACCGCGGCGTCAACGCCAACATGCACTCGGTCGAGGCCCTCCTCGCCGCGGCCGACGCCACCGGCGACGTCCGCTGGCGCGAGCGCGCGGGGCGGATCACCGCGACCGTCCTCGGGTGGGCGGCCGGCAACCAGTGGCGCATCCCGGAGCACTTCGACCACGAGTGGACCCCACTGCTGGAGCACCATCGCGACCAGCCCGACCACCCGTTCGAGCCCTACGGTGCGACGGTCGGGCACGGTCTGGAGTGGGCGCGGCTCGCCCTGCACGTGCGGGCGGCGCTCGGCGACGCCGCGCCGTCCGGCCTGCTGGAGGGGGCGAAGGAGCTGTTCGCCCGGGCCGTGGCCGACGGCTGGCATGCCGACGGCGCCGACGGCTTCGTCTACACCACCGACTGGGAGGGCCGTCCCGTGGTGACCCAGCGCATGCACTGGGTGGTCGCGGAGGCGATCTCTGCGGCGGCCGCGCTGGCCCGCGTGACCGGCGAGGACGCCTACGAGGACTGGTACCGGCGGTGCTGGGACTACGCGCAGCGCTACCTCATCGGCGCCGACGGCGCCTGGGTGCACGAGCTCGACGGCGAGAACCGGCCGGCCGGCACGGTGTGGCCCGGCCGTCCGGACCTCTACCACTCGGTGCACGCCGTGCTCCTCCAGCGCCTTCCGCTGGCGCCCTCAGCCCCGGCAGCTCTGGCAGCGGGTCTGGTCGACTGACCCGTCCGCAGGGGCCCTCGTAGGCAAGGGTGCGCATGGAGGTCCCCCCGCTGCGGGGCGTTAGGTGGGAAGAGGGCCGGGGACGGTGCCCGGCACACCGGCGAGGACGGGGGCTCCCATGGCGACACCAGCGACGACGAGGACCACACAGGGTCGGGGCCGGCGCTTCGACAGCATCCTGGAGACGGTTGGCGACACCCCGGTGGTGCGGATCAACAACCTGGGCGTCGAGGGCGTCACGATCTACGTGAAGGCGGAGTACTTCAACCCGCTCGCCTCGGTCAAGGACCGCCTCGCGATCAGCGTCATCGAGGACGCCGAGCGCCGCGGCACCCTGCAACCCGGGCAGACCGTGGTGGAGGCGACGAGCGGCAACACCGGCATCGGCCTGGCCATGGTGTGCGCGCAGAAGGGCTACCCGCTCGTGGTCACCATGGCCGACAGCTTCTCCGTCGAGCGGCGGCGGCTGATGCGCATGCTGGGCGCGAAGGTGGTGCTCACACCGCGGGCCGAGAAGGGGTTCGGCATGTACCGCAAGGCCGTCGAGCTCGCCGAGGCCCACGGCTGGTTCCTCGCCCACCAGTTCGAGACGGAGGCCAACGCCGACATCCACGAGGCCACCACCGGGCGCGAGATCGTCAACGACTTCGCCGGGTCGCGACTGGACTACTTCGTCACCGGCTACGGCACCGGCGGCACGGTCACCGGCGTCGGCCGGGTGCTGCGACGCGAGCGTCCGGAGGTGAGGATCGTGCTGTCGGAGCCGGCGAACGCCCGGCTCGTGGGCAGCGGCACACCGCAGCCACGCGACGCGGACGGCGCGCCCGCGTCCGGTCACCCCGCCTTCGAGCCGCACCCGATCCAGGGGTGGACGCCCGACTTCATCCCCAAGGTGCTCCAGGAGGCCCTGGACGAGCACTACGTCGACGAGCTGGTCCCGGTGGCAGGGGCGGACGGGATCCGCTGGGCGCGCGAGCTGGCTGCGCGGGAGGGGATCCTGACCGGCATCTCTGGCGGCTCGACCTTCGCGGTGGCGCGGCAGGTGGCCGAGCGCGCGGAGCCGGGCGCGGTCGTGCTGTGCATGCTGCCCGACACCGGCGAGCGCTACCTCTCGACCCCCCTGTTCGAGGAGATCCCCGCCGACATGACCGAGGACGAGGTCGCGCTGTCGCTGTCGACCCCCGGCTACCAGCTGCCGCCGGCCTGAGCGCGGGGACGTCGTCGGCCGGCTGGCGTCCGATGACCCCGCGTTCCTCGACTACGTGTGCGCGGCCGCACCCTCGGGCGGGTAGAGCACGCAGGCGACCTCGCTGGGGCCGGAGGCCCGCAGCAGCACCTCGTCGCTCGGCACGAACTCGAACACCAGGCCCTCCGCGGTCGCGGTCGTCGACGCCACGCCGCGCCACAGCGGCTCGGCGGAGTTCTCCGTCCGGATGCGGTCGAACATCGCCTCGACGTCGGCGACGGTGCCTCCGCGCGGCGTGACCACCGCGCGTCCCTCGCTGTGGTCGAGGTCGGCCAGGCCGCCCACCAGCGCGTGCTCGCGCTCGTACTGCGCCACCGGCACGCGCGTCCAGTGCTCCTCCACCAGCGCCTTCAGGTCGCGGGGCTCCCACCCGCAGGTCGCGGTGGCCAGCGGGCAGCGCGGGTGGAACGAGCACCCCCGCGGCGGGCGCGCCGCGTCCGGGATCTCGCCACGCGGCAGGTCGCGCGCGAAGGGCGTGTTCGGGTCCATGTCGGGGATCGCCCGCAGGAGCGCCTGCGTGTACGGGTGCCGCGGGTTGGCGAAAATCTCCTCGGTCGGGCCGATCTCGACGACCCGGCCCAGGTACATGATCGCCACCCGGTCGCAGAAGAACTTCGCGGTCGCGAGATCGTGGGTGATGTAGACGTAGGTCAGGCCCAGCTGGTCCTTCAGGTCGAGCATCAGCTGGAGGATCTTCGCCCGCACGCTCATGTCGAGCATCGACACCGGCTCGTCCGCGATCAGCACCTCGGGGTCGAGGATGATCGCCCGCGCGATCACCGCGCGCTGCTTCTGGCCGCCGGACAGGTCCGAGGGGTACTTGCCGAGGAACTGCTCTGCCGGTGCGAGACCGACCCGCTCGAGCGCCGCCACGACCCGGGCCCGCAGGTCGGCACCGGAGGCCCGCTTGTGGATCACCAGCGGGTGCCCGACCGCCGTCTCGATGTCCATGGACGGGTTGAGCGCGGCGTGCGGGTCCTGGAAGACCATCTGGAGCCGGGTGCGCCGGTGTCGCAGCGCGGCTCCCCGCAGGCCCGCGATGTCGGTGGTCGGCGAGCCGTCGCCCGGGTGGTGGCGGATGCTGCCGCCGGTCGCGGGGACGAGGCCGAGCATGGCGCGACCGAGGGTCGTCTTGCCGCTGCCGGACTCGCCGACGAGGCCCAGCACCTCCCCGCGCTCGAGATCGAGGTTCACCCCGTCCACGGCCTTCACGGTGCCGGTGTCGCGGCCCAGCAGCCGGGCCAGCCCGCTGCCGCGCAGCGCGAAGTGGATCTTCAGGTCGTCGACCTGGAGGACGGGGTCGCCGGTGTCAGGCTTCGTCGGCAACGGACAGCTCCTCTCGCGCCAGCGGGGCCCGCTCGGCCTCGGAGAGGCCGGCCGGGTTGGCGGCCCAGCAGGCCACGTCGTTCGTGCCCACCCCGACCGGGCGCCCGTCGCGGGACAGCATGGCCGGCTCGCGCAGCGGGCAGACCGTCATCGCGTCCGGGCAGCGGGGGTGGAAGTGGCAACCGGACGGCGGCGAGACGAGGTCCGGCGGCGCGCCGGGGATCGAGTGCAGGCCGTCCGTGGCCAGCGTGATCGTCGAGCGGAGCAGTTCGCGGGTGTAGGGGTGCCGGGGGTCGGCGAACACCGTCCGCGCGTCGCCGATCTCGACGATCTTGCCCGCGTACATCACCGCCACCCGGTCGCAGGCCTCGGCGATGATGCCGAGGTTGTGGGTGATCAGCAGCAGCGAGGTGTCGAAGTTCTCGCGGAGGTCGTGCAGCAGCTTGATGATCTGCGCCTCGACGAGCACGTCGAGCGCGGTCGTGGGCTCGTCGGCCACCACGAACGCCGGACGCAGCACCAGCGCGAGCGCGATCATCAGCCGCTGGCGCATGCCGCCGGAGAACTCGTGCGGGTAGGCCTTCCAGCGCGAGGGCGGGATGCCGATCAGCCGCAGCACGTCGAGCGAGCGGGTCTCGATCTCGGCCGGCGACATCTTCGGGTGATGGGTGCGCAGGGTCTCGGTGAAGTGCTCGCTGATCCGCATCAGCGGGTTCAGGCGGGTGAGCGGCTCCTGGAAGATCATCGCCAGGTCCCGTCCCCGCCGGGTGAACCGCTCCTTGGCCGACATCGCCAGCAGGTCCTCGCCCTGGAAGTCGAGGCGCCCGTCCATCCGCGCGCCCTCGGGCAGCAGCCCCAGCAGGCCGCGGCCCAGCGTCGACTTGCCGCAGCCGGACTCGCCGACGAGCCCGAGGATCTCGCCGCGTCCGACCGAGAAGGAGACGCCGTCCACCGCGCGCACCGGACCGCGCGGGGTGCCGTACCAGATCCGCAGGCCGGTGGCGTCGATCACCGTCTCGCTCATGCGACCACCGCCTTGGCGTCGGGCGACGTCCTGGGTGGCAGGGTCACCGTGGCGAACCGGCGCTTGCGCAGGGTCGGGTTCACCGTCTCGTTCAGTCCCTCGCCCACCAGGGTCAGGCCGGTGACCAGCAGGACGATCGCCAGGCCCGGGAACAGGCCGGTCCACCAGATTCCGGACGCGGCGTCGTCCAGTGCACGGCTGAGGTCGAAGCCCCACTCCGCGGCGTCCTGCGGCTGGATGCCCAGGCCGAGGAAGCCGAGGGCGGCCAGCGTCGAGATGGCGTCCGCGGCGTTGAGGGTGCCGATCACCGGCACCGACTGGATCACGTTGCTGAACAGGTAGCGGCCCATGATCGTCCTGTTCGGCGCGCCGAGGGCCCGGGCTGCCTCCACGTAGGTGGCCTCGCGGGCGCTGACCGCCGTGTTGCGGACGACCCGGAAGTACTGCGGGATGTAGATCACCGTCAGCGACAGCGCCGCGGCCACCACCCCGCTGGGCAGCACGTTCTTCAGCAGGAACGAGAAGACGATCGCCAGCAGCAGGGACGGGAAGGCGTACAGCGCGTCCATGATCAGGACGAGGACGCGGTCGGTCCAGCCGCCGACGTACCCGGAGAGCAGTCCGAGCGGCACCCCGATCAGCGCGGAGAGCAGGACGGAGAGCAGCACCACCAGCAACGCGGTCTGGGCCCCCCAGATCACCCGGCTGAGCACGTCGTAGAACAGGTCGTTGGTGCCGAACGGGTGGCCGGGACCGGGCGGGGAGAGCTTGACGAACTTCACCCCGTCCACCGAGTTCTGGGCGAAGCCGTACGGAGCCAGCCACGGTGCGAAGACGGCGAGCACGACGAACAGCCCGACCAGCACCAGGCCGGAGACGAGCAGCCACCGGGCCAGCCCGGTGGTGGTGCGGAACGGGGCCAGGAGGGTCTTCACTCGGGGCCCCCGCGGAGTTGTTCGGGGGAGCGGAGCGGAGGAGAAGAACTCCACGGGGTGTTCATGAGTACCTCACCCTCGGGTCGATCAGCGCGTTGATGATGTCCACGGCCAGGCTGATCAGCACCACGACCACGGCGAAGAAGGTGACCAGGCCCTGCACGCCGATGTAGTCACGGGCCTCGATGTAGTGCACGAGCTGGGTGCCCAGCCCCGGCCAGTTGAAGGTGTTCTCGGTGAGCACCGCGCCGCCCAGCAGCATCGCGGCCTGCAGGCCGACGACGGTCACGACCGGCACGAGCGCGTTGCGGAACGCGTGCTCGCGCACCACCCGGCGCTCGGGGATGCCGCGCGCGCGGGCGGCCTCGACGTAGTCCGCCTGGAGCGTCTGCAGCAGGTTCACCCGGACCAGCCGGATGAACACCCCGCAGATCAGCAGTCCCAGCGTGAGGCAGGGGAGGATGTGGTGGACGAGGATGTCGCCGAGCGCGGCCATGTTGCCCTGGAGGGCCGCGTCCACCAGCAGGATGTGGGTGATCGGCTTGGTCGCCACCGTGAACTGGGTGCGCGGGTTCGCGATGCCGGAGGTCGGCAGCCCCAGCGGGCGGGCGATGAACATCTGCATCAGCAGGCCGACGAAGAAGATGGGGGCGGCGTAGGTGACCACGCCGAAGACGCGGATCACCACGTCGCGGATCGAGTCGCGCGCCCGTCCGGCGGCCAGGCCCAGCGGGATGCCGATGCCCAGCGCGATCAGGAACGCACCGATGGTGAGAGTGAGGGTGGCGCCGCCGTTGTCGCGGATGATCTCGAGGATCGGCCGGTTGTCGGAGATCGTCTGGCCGAAGTCGAGCCGGGCCACCTGCCACAGGTACTCGAAGTACTGCACGATCAGGGGCCGGTTGAGGCCCAGCGCGTCCTTGCGGGCCTCGATCACCGCGGGGTCGAGCTTGCCGCCGACGGCGGCGCTGACGGGGTCACCGGGTGCCACCCGCAGCAGCAGGAACACCATGGTGAGCAGCACCAGCATCATCGGGATGATGAGGCCGATGCGGGCGAGGATGTAGCGGGGAAGTGAACCGCGGGTCACGCGGGTCCCTTTCTGGGATCGGGCGTCGCCGCCCCGGACGCCCCCTCAGCGGGGAGCGGGCGTCCGGGGACGACGGACGGCGTGGTCAGGCCTTCTTGCTGATCGACCAGAGGCGGAAGATGTAGGTCGGGTCCAGGGTGTCCTTGACCCCCACCATCGTCTTGTTCGCCACGGCCACGTTCTTGCCGTTCCACGACGGGATCAGCGGCACGTCCTGGGCGGTGAGGTCCTGGAGCTGGCCGATGACCTGCTCGCGCTTGGCGGTGTCGGTCTCGCCCACCTCCTGCTCGACGAGCTTGTTCACCTCAGCGTTGGAGTAGTGGTTCTTGAAGAAGCCCCCGTCGACGATGAACGGCGACAGGTAGTTGTCGGCGTCCAGGAAGTCGGGGTACCAGCCGAGGATGAACAGGTCGTACGCGTTCTGCTTGTAGAGCGTCTGGTACTGCGTCCACTCGGCGTGATCGGTCTTGGCGTCGAACAGGCCGGACGCGTTGAGCTGCTCGGCGAGCTGCGTCGCCTCGTCCACCGCGTTCGGGCCGTAGTGGGTGTCGGTGTAGCCGATGGTCAGCTTCACCGGGGTGGCGATGCCGGCGTCGGCGAGCACCTTCTTGGCCGCGTCGGCGTCGGGGGCAGCGCCGTAGACGTCCTTGAACGACTCCTTGTGGCCGGCGAAGCCGGCGGGGACGATCGAGTACGCCGGGGTGACGGTGCCGTCGTAGGAGTCCTTGGCGATGGCCTCACGGTCGATCAGGTACGCGGCGGCCTGGCGGACGGCCTTCTGCTTGCCCGCGTCGGTGGCGAGCTGCCACACCCAGTAGCGGAAGGACGAGCCCTCGCCCTGGATCACGTCGAGCGCGCCCTTGCTGGTCAGGTCGGCGTAGTCGGTCGGGGTGAGCTCGCGCCAGGCGACGTCCACCTCGTTGTTCTCGACGGCCTGGCGCAGCGGGCTGGCGTCCTTGTAGTACTTCACGTACACCTGCGCGGACTGCGCCTTGCGGTCACCGGTGTAGGCGGGGTTGGCCTTGAACACGGCCTGGTCGCCCTTGGTCCACGACTCGAGCATGAGCGGGCCGGAGCCGACCACCTGGTCGTCGGCCAGCAGCTTGTCGGCCGGGAAGACCTCCTCGTCCACGATGGACGCCGCGGCGGTCGTGAGCACCTTGATGAAGGTCAGATCGGCCTTGTTCAGGTGGAACACCACGGTGGTCGCGTCCGGGGTCTCGATCGCCCCGTCGGCCAGCGCCGGAGCCTTCTCGTCACCGTTGGAGATGCTGCTCAGCAGCACGGAGGCGCCGTTCGGGTCGGCGATCTTGATGTTCCGCTCGAAGGAGAACTTGACGTCGGAGGAGGTCAGGTCGTGCCCGTTGGAGAACTTCAGCCCGGACTGGAGGGTGCAGGTGACCGTCTTGGCGTCGCCGTAGGTGCAGCTCGACGCGGCGTCCGGCGCCTCGGTGGAACCGTTCGCCGGAATCACCATCAGCTGCTGGAACAGCGAGTACTGGAGGTTCCAGGACGCGACGTCGTAGGCGCCGGCCGGGTCGAGGGCGGTGACGGTCTCGGTGGTGCCGAGGATCCAGTCCCCGCCGGCAGCGCCGCCACCGGCGCTGGCTGAGGTGGAGGCGCTCGGGGCCTGCCCCGAGCAGCCGGCCAGGGCGGCGGCCAGGAGGATCCCGGCGGCCGCGCGGGCGGTGCGCGAAGTGATGTTCATGCGTTCCCTCTTCGATTGGGCCATGCCCAGGGAATTCCCGGGGCAGAGGATTGAGACAATCTAGACCCCCGGTGGGGAAAAGGCTCTCAACATCCGAACATCGGCTCTCGGCATTCGAGCCGATGAGCGTCGGATCAGCCTGATCGGGTCCCCCGCGGGCCGTCCGTGGGCAAATGTGCAGGGCGACCGGGACGCCGTGGGCACCCGCGCGGTGCCGACCCGGCCGGCGGGACGGCCCGGAGGGAACGGGTCCCGCGGCCGTACGATGGGATGCCGATCCACCGTCCGCCCGGGAGGACGCCATGAGCCGGACGCAGCCGAGCGCCCCGCGGTCCGCGCCGCGCCGGGCACTGGCGACCGTGTCCGTGGGCGTCCTGGTGGCGCTGCTCGCCAACGCCTGGGCCCCTGCGGGCGGAGCCGCTGCGGCCGTCCCCACGGGGGGTGCCGTCGCGACCGCGCCCGTCCCGTCCCCGACGGCGACCCTGCTCACCTCACTGCCGTCCACGCCGTCCACCGGTGCGCCGTCGCCGGCCGGGCCCGGCCCGTCCGCCGCCCCGCCCACCCCGGAGCCGCCACCGGTCGACCCGCTCGCGGGGCTGGGGAAGAAGGAACGCGCGGCGTTCCGGCGCTGCCTGTCGGTGGCCGTCGGCCCCGGGTCGGGCGGCCCGTGCGCCGCACTGCTGCAGAAGAAGCTGAAGCAGGTCCACCTCCACCCGTGGGCCGTCACCGGACGGATGACGGTGGCGGGCGTGAACGCCGTCCTGAACTACCAGCGCTCCCGCGGCCTGAAGCCGACCGGCGTGGCGACGCGCGCGACGTGGCTGGCGCTGGCCGCCAGGGCTCCGGCGCGGCCGGTGGAGCTGCCGAGGAAGTGCCTCACCAAGGGCATCGTGATCTGCGTCGACCAGGGCCACCGCCGGCTGTTCTGGATGCGGGACGGCAAGGTCGTGCGGACCGTGAAGGTGCGCCTGGGTGGCTACAACTCCCACCCCAAGACCGGCACCTGGCGGGTCTTCCCCACCGCGAACGGCACCTGGCGGGTCTACGACAAGCAGGTCGACCCGAAGTCGGAGAACTACGGCTCCGGGGCCATGCCCTACAGCGTGATGTTCTACCCGGACATGTACGTGCACTACTCGCCGGGCTTCCACAGCGTGGGCTACGCGGGGTCGAGCCACGGCTGCGTGAACGTGGGCTCGCTGTCGGACGCGATCTGGATCTTCCGCCACACCCCGATCGGCACGCGGGTGCACATCTTCACCCCGCGCGCCTGAGCGGCGTCCCGCGCTTGGCAGCGGGGCACGGGGGATGGCAGGGTGGCGGCGGGTCGCGCCGTCCGGTGGCGCCCCGACAAGGGAGGACGCCATGGCGCACCGCATCTTCCGCACCAGCTTCGCCGGGCTGTACCCGCTCTATGTGCAGAAGGCGGAGCGCAGGAACCGGACCAGGGAAGAGGTGGACCAGGTCATCGCCTGGCTCACCGGCTACGACGCCGCCGGGCTGGAGCGCGTCATCGCCTCCGGGGCCGACGTGGAGACCTTCTTCGCCGAGGCGCCCGCGCTGAACCCCGACGCCGCGCTGATCACCGGCGTCGTCTGCGGCGTGCGGGTGGAGGACATCGAGGATCCCCTCATGCAGAAGGTCCGCTACCTCGACAAGCTCGTCGACGAGCTCGCCCGCGGCCGGAAGATGTCGTCCATCCTGCGCTCCGGCGCTCCGGAGTAGCGCGTCCCCGGCTCCCGGAGTCAGCGGACGGGGGCGCTGTGCCGCGCGATCACCCGGTCGACGAAGGCGTTGTAGGCCCCGACGACATCGGGGTCGGTGACCTCGAGCGCGAGCTCGTCGTTGACGCCCTTGCCCGGGGTGAAGGTGAGGGCCCGCCCGCTGAGGTTGTGGGTGCCGACGATCGCCTTCTCGATCGGCCGGCCGGAGGCGTCCCAGCCGGTGACGCTGGTGATCTTGGTGTGCAGGATCGTCCCCTGGGCCGAGCGCAGGTCGACACGCCCCCGTCCCGGACGGGTGAGTTCGGTGGTCACCGCCCGCTCCCAGCCGCGCATGTGCCCGACCACCCGCACGTCGCACCCCTGCGACGTGAGCTCCCGCAGCCGCTGGGCGATCCAGATCCGCTCGGCCATGAACAGCAGGTGGGCGGCGCGCACGACCGTCCGGTCGTCCCCGTGGCGACAGGTCACGTCCCGAAGGAGCGCCTCCACCGGGTCGTTCGCGCTGCCCCCGGTGGGGATCGGGAAGGTCCGCACCACGACGGTGGGCGTGGTGGCGGTGCGGCCGAGCTCGGCGCGATCGGTGACGCCCCGGCGCAGCATGGTGAACTGGGCCAGCAGGAACCGGTAGAGCTCCCGGTCGCCCGTCGTGGTCAGCGACTCGTTCACCTGGTACGCCCCGTCGGCGTTCGTCATGTTGCCCGAGGACACCCACGAGACCCAGTTGTGCCCGTCGCTGTGCGAGGACAGCAGGAACTTCGAGTGCATCCGCACGCCGCCACGTCGCACGACCAGCCACGAGTCACCGGACGTCCGGGTGCCGAGCACGGCGCGCAGCCGCCGCACCTCGCGCTTGCGGGAGATGACCTCGTTGATCACCACGTGCACGTGGACGCCGCGCTCGTGTGCCCGGGTGAGCGCCCGCGTGACGGGGGGATAGGTGAGGTTGAAGATCGTCAGGGTCAGGGTCTCCCCGGCCGGGGTCCCGTCAATGATCCGCAGCGCGGAGTCGACCACCGCGTGCACCTCGTCCTGGTCGTCCGACCACGGGTTGCCGAACACGACCGACTGGGCCGGCGCCGCCGGCGTCGGCGTGGGGGTGGGTGAGGGGGACGGCGACGAGGGCGGAGTGGACGGGGCGGGCGTGGTCACGGACGGGGTCGGGGCCGGCGGCGTGCAGCCGGACAGCACGATCAGCAGCGCGACGAGGAGGGCCGTCGCGCGCCACACCGGGCCGGCGGCCGTGGAGCCGCGATTCACCGGGCGGTGCCGCCCTCTTCGCCGGCATCGCCGGGATCGGGGTCTCCGGCCGCGCGGCGCCGGAGGGCGTCCCGGTCGAGCACCTGCGGCGGTTCTGCCCCGGGCCCGTCGCCATCGGCGTCGGCGTCGGGGGAGTTGTCCCACTTCGCCGGGTCGAGGGCGCGGTCGACGTTCAGCAGGGCGTCCCGGTCGAGCACCTGCGGGACGGACCGCCGGGGCGCGGCGCCGGACTCCGGCGGCAGCACCCACTCGTCCTCGACCGGCTCGGGACGCCGGCGGCGCAGCAGCCACCAGCCCAGTGCGCCGACGATCACGACGACGACCAGGACGGCGAGGATCGGGTCCATCTCATCCCTCCGGCGTTGGTGAGAGCCAACCTACGCCCTGCCGCCGGTCGCCGGGACGGGCTCGCGCAACCTCGTGCGGAGCCGCACGGGGAGGAAGCCCTCCACTGTGCAAGCGCCGCCCGGCGTGGCACGATCGCCAGAATGACCACCCGAGCCGCCACCGCATCGTCCGTCGTCCCCGCCGACAGCCACGACCTCATCCGGGTGCGTGGGGCGCGGGAGAACAACCTGCGCAACGTCAGTGTCGACCTGCCCAAGCGGAGGCTGACCGTCTTCACCGGCGTCTCCGGCTCGGGCAAGAGCTCGCTGGTGTTCGCCACGATCGCGGCCGAGTCGCAGCGCATGATCAACGAGACCTACTCCACCTTCGTGCAGAGCTTCATGCCCACCCTCGCCCGTCCCGACGTCGACGTGCTGGACGGCCTGACCACGGCGATCATCGTCGACCAGGAGCGGATGGGCGCGAACCCCCGCTCGACCGTGGGCACGGCCACCGACGCCAACGCCCTGCTGCGGATCGTCTTCAGCCGGCTCGGCACGCCCCACATCGGCTCGTCCCAGGCGTTCTCGTTCAACATCGCCAGCGTCACCGGCAAGGGGGCACTGAAGATCGAGCGCGGGGAGGGTCGCACCGTCGAGCGCCGCGAGTTCCGCGTGCAGGGCGGCATGTGCCCGCGGTGCGAGGGCATGGGCTCGGTGAGCGACTTCGACCTGTCCGCCCTGTTCGACCCGACCCGCTCGCTGCGGGAGGGTGCGCTGACCATTCCCGGCTACAGCATGGACGGCTGGTACGGCCGGGTGTTCATGGGCAGCGGCTTCTTCGACCCGGACAAGCCGCTGGGCCAGTACACCGGCCGCGAGCTCGACGACCTGCTGCGCAAGGAGCCGACCAAGATCAAGGTCGACGGCATCAACATCACCTACGAGGGCCTGATCCCGCGGATCCAGAAGTCCATGCTGTCGAAGGACGTCGAGTCGATGCAGCCCCACATCCGGGCGTTCGTCGAACGGGCGATCACCTTCACCACCTGCCCCGAGTGCGACGGCACCCGGCTGAACGAGGTGGCGCGGTCGTCGAAGATCGACGGCCTCAGCATCGCCGACGCGTGCGCGATGCAGATCAGCGACCTCGCCCGGTGGGTGAGGGGGCTGGACGCCCCGTCCGTCGCCCCGGTGCTGACGGCGCTGGGGGAGTCCCTGGACTCCTTCGTGCAGGTCGGGCTCGGCTACCTGTCGCTGGACCGCCCGGCGGGGACGTTGTCGGGTGGCGAGGCGCAGCGCACGAAGATGGTCAAGCACCTCGGCTCGTCGCTCACCGACGTCACCTACGTGTTCGACGAGCCGACGATCGGGATGCACCCGCACGACATCGCGCGCATGAACGAGCTGCTGTTCCAGCTGCGCGACAAGGGCAACACCGTGCTGGTCGTGGAGCACAAGCCGGAGGTGATCGCGATCGCCGACCACGTGGTCGACCTGGGCCCCGGGGCCGGGACGGCGGGCGGCGAGGTGGTCTTCGAGGGGCCGGTGGACGCCCTCCGGGCCAGCGGCACCCTCACCGGTCGCCACCTCGACGACCGGGCGCGGCTGAAGGCGTCGGTGCGGAGCGCGTCCGGGGTGCTGGAGGTGCGCGGGGCGTCCCTGCACAACCTGAAGGACGTCGACGTGGACATCCCGCTCGGCGTCCTGGTGGTGGTGACCGGCGTGGCGGGCTCGGGCAAGAGCTCGCTGATCCACGGCTCGGTGTCGAAGCGGGACGGGGTGGTCGCGGTCGACCAGACGGCGATCCGCGGCTCCCGGCGCAGCAATCCGGCCACCTACACCGGCCTGCTCGACCCGATCCGCAAGGCGTTCGCGAAAGCGAACGGGGTGAAGCCGGCACTGTTCAGCGCCAACTCCGAGGGCGCGTGCCCCAACTGCAACGGCGCCGGCGTGATCTACACCGACCTGGCGATGATGGCCGGGGTGATCACGCCCTGCGAGGTGTGCGAGGGCCGGCGGTTCGACGCGTCCGTGCTGGAGTACCACCTCGGCGGCCGGGACATCAGTGAGGTTCTGGCGATGCCGGTGCAGGAGGCGGTGGACTTCTTCGGCGCGGGGACGGCGCGGGTACCGGCCGCCCACGCGATCCTCGCCCGGCTGGCCGACGTCGGCCTGGGCTACATCACCCTCGGGCAGCCGCTGACCACCCTGTCCGGCGGCGAGCGGCAGCGGCTCAAGCTGGCCGTGCAGATGGGGAACACCGGCGGTGTCTACGTGCTGGACGAGCCGACGGCGGGCCTGCACCTGGCCGACGTGGAACACCTGCTCGGGCTGCTGGACCGGCTCGTCGACTCCGGTCGGTCCGTGATCGTCATCGAGCACCACCAGGCCGTGATGGCCCACGCCGACTGGATCATCGATCTCGGCCCCGGTGCCGGCCACGACGGCGGACGGATCGTCTTCGAGGGCACCCCGGCGGACCTCGTGGCGTCCAGGTCGACCCTCACCGGCGAGCACCTGGCCGCCTACGTCCGCTGACGCGCCGCCCGAGCTCCGACACCGAGGGCCAGCCTTCACGCCGAGGGCCAGCCGTCAGCACCGAGGGCCAGCCTTCACGCCGAGGGCCAGCACACCGGTGCTGGCCCTCGGCGACAAGGCTGGCCCTCGGCGGAGGGCGGGGGTGGTGCGGCGGACGGTCAGGGGCGCAGCAGGACCTTGATGGCGCGGCGGGAGTCCATGGCGGCGTAGGCGTCGGCGACCTCCGAGAGGGGGAGCGCGAGGTCGAACACCCGGCCGGGGTTGATCCGGCGCGCGAGCACGAGGTCGAGAAGCTGCGGCAGGTAGGCGCGGACGTGGGCGGGGCCACCCTTCACCCCGACGTTCCGCCAGAACAGGTCGGCGCTCGGCAGCTCGCCGTGGGGCAGGCCCACCACGCCGATGTCGCCGCCCGGGCGCACGCAGGCGATGGCCTGGAGCCGGGCCTGCTCGGTGCCGACGCACTCCAGGACGCAGTCGGCGCCGATCCCGTCGGTGAGCTCCCGGACGGCGGCGGCGCCGGCCTCGTCCCGCTCCTCGACGACGTGGGTGGCGCCGAACTCGGTGGCCAGCCGCTGGCGGTCGGCGTGACGGCTCATCGCGATCACCGTCCCCGCCCCCAGCTGGACGGCGGCGAGCACCGCGCAGAGGCCGACCGCACCGTCCCCGACGACCGCGACGCTCCGTCCCGGGCCGACGCCGGCCATCACCGCTGCGTGCCAGCCCGTGCACATCACGTCGGAGAGCGTGAGGATGCTCGGGATCAGGTCGTCATCGGGCATCTCGGGGGTGGAGACCAGGGTCCCGTCCGCGTTCGGCACCCGGATCAGCTCCGCCTGGCACCCGGCGTAGCCGCCGCCGTTCACGCAGTTGGCGTGGGCCCCCTTGCGGCACACCGGGCAGGTGTTGTCGGAGTGCAGGAAGCCGCCGACGACGAAGTCGCCGGGCTTCACCGAAGTCACCGCATCGCCGACCGAGGCCACGACGCCGCAGTACTCATGGCCGATGGGCGTCGGCCGCGGGACGGGCGCGAGGCCCCGGTAGCGCCACAGGTCCGACCCGCAGACGCAGGCCGCGACGGTGCGCACCACCGCGTCCGTCGGCTCGAGGATGACGGGGTCGGGGCGCTCCTCGTAGCGGACGTCCCCTGCGGCATGGATCACGGCTCCGAACATGCGCCCACTCCACCACATCCCGGCCCCGACCGGGAGGGCCGGGCGCCCGCTTTCGCACGGACACCCGTCCCGGCGCCTCCCGGCCCGCGCCCGGGGGCCCGGACGCCGGGTCTCCCCGTGGCCCGGGCCGGGTGTCACAGCCCGTGGCGCGAGCGGCTCTCCTGCTCCTGGGCGCGGAACAGCCCGAACCGGGGCAGGAACTTGTCCCAGTCGATGCTGTGGGCGTCGATCTCCGGGCCGTCGATGCAGGCGTGCCTGCGCACCAGCTTCCCGTCCTCGGTGACCGGCACCATGCAGGCGCCGCACATGCCCGTGGCGTCCACCATGATCGAGTTCAGGCTCGCCACGCAGTGCACGTCGTAGGGACGGGTGAGGTCGGAGACCGACCGCATCATCATCGGCGGCCCGATCGTCACCACCTCGGCGATGCGGCGGCCCGCCCCGTCGCGGGCGGCGTTGAGCAGGGCCTCCAGCGGGGTGGTGACGAACCCCTGGACGCCGACGGAGCCGTCGTTCGTGGCGTAGATCACCTCGAGCTGGTCGCCGAACTCGGCCTTGATGCGCCCGATCCGCTCTTCGGGGCCGTCCCAGAACATCAGGTCGGCGCTGCGGAAGCCGGAGATCAGCGTCACGTGGTTCCCCAGCCGCAGGTGCTCACGCATGATCGGGTACACCGGGGGCAGGCCGAGCCCGCCGGCGGTGAAGACCACGGTGGCGTCGTCGGCGTGGCGGTGCAGGTCGCTGGGACGCCCCAGGGGCCCGGCCACGCCGGCAAGCGCCTCGCCCACCCGCATCGCGTTGATCTGGATCGTGCTGGTGCCCATGTTCTGCACCACCAGGGTGATCGTGCCCGCCTTGGCGTCCCAGTCGGCCAGGGTGAGCGGGATCAGCTCCCCGTCCGGCGAGGGCAGGACGCGGACGAACTGCCCGGCCTGCGCGGTGCGCGCCACCACCGGTGCGCGGACGGTGAACTCCTCGATGCCCACGCTCAGGTGCTGCTTGGCCACGATCACGGGGATCTCCCCGGCCAGCTCGGTGTAGGCCAGGGCGCGGGCCACCCGCGCGGTGACCTCCTCCGCCTCGAACCGGGCGAGGGTGCGGACGATCTCGCGTGCGGCCGACTGGCCGTCCCCGGCAGCCCGGATGGCGGTGGAACCGCCGCGCGCGGCGTCCCCACCGGTGTAGACGCCGGGCAGCGAGGTCTCCTTCGAGCCGTCGCCGACCTGCTCGATCGTGCCCTGCGCAGAGACCGTCAGGCGGGGCTCGGAGTCCTTGATGATCGGGTTCGCGGAGTTGCCCAGCGCCATGATCACCAGGTCGGCGGGCATCTCCGCGGTCCGGCCGGTGGCGATCGGACGGCGCCGCCCGGACGCGTCCGGCTCACCGAGCCCCATCACCTCGACGGTCGCCGTGGTGACGAACCCGGTCTCGTCCCCGCTGAACTCCACCGGTGAACGCAGGACGGCGAGTTCGATGCCCTCCTCCAGCGCGTGCTCCAGTTCCTCCACGCGGGCCGGCATCTCCGCCCTCGTCCGCCGGTAGACGATCGTGACGAGGCCGCCGAGCCGGCGGGCGGTGCGCGCGGCGTCCATCGCCGTGTTGCCGCCGCCGATGATCAGCACCTGCTTGCCGGCCACCGTGGGCAGCGGCGTCTCGTGGTCGCCGCGGTGGCCCTGCATCAGGTTGACCCGGGTGAGGAACTCGTTCGCGCTCATCACGTTCAGCAGGTGCTCGCCGGGCACGTTCAGGAATCGCGGCAGCCCGGCGCCGCTGCCGACGAACACCCGGGCGAAGCCGGCGTCGGCGAGCTGCTCCAGCGTCGCGGTCTTGCCCACCACGAAGTTGGTCACGAACCGGCCGCCGAGCAGCCGGATCTTCTCCACCACGTCGTCGATGAGCTGGTTCGGCAGCCGGAACTCCGGGATGCCGTAGCGCAACACACCGCCCAGTTCGTGGAACGCCTCGAACACGGTGACCGGGAAGCCCTCCGCGGCCAGGAGGTACGCGGTGATCAGCCCGGACGGTCCCGAGCCGACGATCGCGATCGGGGGACGCACGGCCGCCGCCCACGGGTCGCGGATGCCCGCGAAGCGGCGGGTGGTGGCCTGCGGGTCGGCGAGCTTCTCCCACTCGGGAAGGAACCACTCCAGCTGGCCGATGGTCATCGACTGCTTGTGGATGCACATGCCCTGGCACTGGAGTTCCTGCGGGCAGACCCGTCCCGTGACGTTGGGCAGCGGGTTGCACGACTCGAGCATCTCCAGCGCCTCGCGGAACCGGCCGGTGCCGATCAGCTCGAACATCTTCGGGATGTGGATCTGCACGGGGCAGCCGCCCTGGGGCTCCCGGTGCCCGGCCAGCAGGACGCCGAGCTCGCACGGCGCCTCGGCGCACTGCTTGTCGCGCAGCGCCTCCAGCCACACGAACAGCTCGACGTCACGACGGGTGAAGCCGAGGTCCATGTAGCCCAGGAACCCCTTGTTGACGAGCTCGAAGTCCTCGCTGCGCTCGCTCGGCTTGCGGATGTAGGGGCTGATCGCATTGCCCGCCGGCCAGTTCTCGCTGAGGCCGGAGAACATCGGGTAGCGCCCGGACAGGTGCTCGTCGAGCGCCCGTACGAACATCCGCTTCTTGCCCAGCGGGAGCTGCCAGAGGAACCGCATCAGCAGCCGGCTGGAGTCGTCGTCGCGGCTGAGCACCTCCCACAGCTGCCGGGTGAACTTCGCGCCGAGCTCCTCCTGGCGGAACTCCCACGCGACGGCCTCCATGCCGTCGGCGGTGAACAGCTCGCGGAACGCCCGCGGGTCGGCGACGAGCCGGCGCTCCAGCAGGCCCAGCTGGTTGCTGAACGACGGCCCGGTCACTGGATGATCTCCGCGTCGCAGGTGTTCTTGACCCGGGTGATCCGCGCGACGGTGTCCGCCGTCAGCTCCAGGCCCTCGAGGGCGTCCGGCCGCATCCTGCCGACGGTGCGCGAGGCCCCGTCCACCACGATGGTGGCCTTCTCGAACAGCGATGGCAGCTCCTGGTAGCAGGTCGCGCAGTCGTTGCACTTGGCCAGGTCGGCCGCATCCAGCCAGATCGGACGGTCGCCGACGGCGGTGGCCGTCGCGGCCGGCTCCTCGGTGGCGGGCGCCGCCATCGGGGCTCCGAAGAGTCCCAGGTGCAGCGCGCCGCCGGCCGGCGCCCCGCTCGCGGTGGCCAGGTCCGCCATCGCCTTGGCGATGGTGTCGAGGGCGTTCTCGCGGGAGGCGAGGGCGTCGCTGTACCGGGCCGTCCACTCACCGAGCTCGGAGCGGTGCTGCGCCGAGAGCAGGGCCTCGGACTGGCCGGCGAGGAACTGCAGCGTCCGCCAGTTCTGGCGACGGTCCTCGACGAGGGCGACGATCGTGGGCGAGCAGGCCATCTTCACCAGCCGTCGCTTGCGGTCGGTGGTGTAGACGAAGGGCGTGCGGCCCGCCCGCTGGTGCACCGGCAGGTCGACGTACTCGGCGATGGGCACGGCGCCCGCCTCCTCGTAGTTGGCCAGCCAGCGGAACTGCTTGGCGAAACGCACCTCGCCGATGGCGAAGTCGGCCGGGGTCAGCGGCACGGTGAGCAGCTGGAGCCGCCCCCGGTCGTCGCGGTAGGTGAGGGTCGTCTCCGCCCACAGCCCCTCCGGCTCGGGGTTGCCGTCGAGGCTGAACCGCTCGGCGATGGTGTCGCCGCGCCGCGGGTCGTGGACGAACAGCGGGTGCATGCGGCTCTCGACGGCGAGCCGCGACCGCGCGTTGGCGAGGTCCTCGGGCATGCCGTTCTCGGTGTCGCAGGGCGCGTAGGCGATCATCAGCGCAGCCCCGTCGTTGTACGCGAGCAGGTCGGCGGTGGCGCGCAGGTAGTGGCCGTGGAACGCCGTCGCGGTCGCGCAGGCGTACACCCCGGGGTGGAACGCGGCCAGCAGGCCGAGCTCCTTGCGGCGCTCCTGCTTGCCCGCGTGGGCGCTCCCGTGGCGGGCGAGGTCAGCATCCTGGCCGGCGAAGCTCGCAGTGGAGGCCTGGCCGCCGGTGTTGGAGTAGCCACCGGTGTCGAGCACGAGCGACTTGATCGGCGTGCCGCCGGCGAGCACCCGCGAGAGGGCGCCGAAGCCGATGTCGAACGCCGCGCCGTCGCCGCTGATGGTGAGCACCACCGGGATCAGCGACCGCTCGGCAGGGGTGAAGTCACGCCAGGACAACGTGGCCAGCTGGGCGTCGTGTAGTTCGCTGTCGTACGCACCGTCCAGCTCGAGCTGGGCGATCCGCAGCGCGCGGATCTCGCCGACCAGTCCGGACGCCAGGCCCTCGTACATGCCGACGGCCAGCGGTTGCGCGTCCTGGAACAGCCCGTTCACCCACGGGTCGAGGTACGGCGAGAACGGCACGGTCGAGGCGTACACGCTGGAGCACCCGGTCGAGTTCGCCATCACCGTCGACGACGGCCCGTCCCCGGTCGGACCGGACTCGTAGAGGTAGAGCCGGCGCTCGAGCTCGGCCATCGTTGCGCCGACGCGCTCCCTGCGCGGACCCTCCGGCAGCCGTTCGCGCAGGGTGCCGAGCCGGTCGAGGATCTCGTCCAGCTCGCGCAGGTGCGCCTGCCGCCGGTCCTCGCCGATGCGGTGGCTGAGGGAGTTGAGCAGGTGGATGGCGGTCACCTCGCCGCAGCCCCGGCACGCGCCGTGGCCGCCGGTCATCGAGTAGTAGTCGGAGCGGTTGAGCAGGATCCGCTTGATGTCGCCGCCCGGTGCGGTGGCGTCGGCGGTGAGGCGTGCCGGCGAGTCGGGCAGCTTCGTGAGCCGCTCGAACCGGGTCTCCAGCATCGACAACAGCACGTCGTCCTGGTCGGCGGTGGACAGGGCGTCCGGCCCGCACACCTCGATGCACTGCAGGCACCCGGTGCACTTCCAGGGGTCGACGACCGCGGAGAACAGTACCCCGCTGCCCGGCTCCTGCTTCTCCGCCGCGTCGAACAGCGGGCGCGTCCGCGCCACCGGGAAGGCGGCAAGGGCGGTCAGCACGGCGTCGAGCTGGGCGGCCTTCTCCTCCGGCAGCACGGACGCGGCCTCGCGGGCGACGGCGGCCAGGTCGGTGGTCGCCGGCACCGCCCGGAACCCCGCGCGGACGCCGGCCGCCCAGTCCGGCACCAGCCCGTACCACGAGGCCCGGTCGGCCTCGGTGAGGTCGGTGGCGTCGATGGCGGCACCGAGCAGGTCGGAGATCTCGTGGCCGGTGTTGGGGATCGCGTTGTCCGGGCAGGCCAGCGCGCACTCCATGCACGCCGTGCAGGCGGAGGCGTCGAAGACCGGCACCGTCCGCCGGAAGATGCCCTTGTTCTTGGCCGCGCCCGTGCCCACGGGCATGAACAGGCCGGTGCCGGGCAGCACCGGGGCCTCGTCGATGGTGCCCTCCCGGAACGGTCGGGCCATCATCTCCTCGTAGTAGGCCGGGTCGAACAGCGCGCTGGTGCGCTCCCGGTCGACGGTCGGCGTCATCGCCGCCGACAGCGAGGCGCGGACGCCGGCGAGCACCGGGTCGGCCTCCACGGCGGCGAAGGCCGGGTCGTCGTACTCGACGACGAAGGCCTTCATGCCCTCGCGGACGACCGCCATGTTGGCCTCGATGACCGTCTCGCCCCGCCGGCCGAATTTCTTGGCCAGCTCTGCCCGCACCTCGGCCTCGACCGCTGCGGCGTCACGGGCCCCGGTGACGTGGCCCAGGATGGCGCCGATGAAGGCGATGCCCATCATGCGGGTCTCGAGCTCGGGGTTCGGCGCGTGGGCCCGGGCGATCGCGAAGGCGTCCACGACCAGGAAGCGGATCCGGCGCTCGCGGATCACCCTCCGGGCGAAGGCTGGCAGCGTCCGCCAGACCTCGAGCGGCTCCCGGTCGGACTGCATGATCAGGGTGCCGCCCTCGACGAGGCCCTTGAGCGGGTTGGTGTGGGAGAACACCTGGTGGTCGGGGGCCACCACGACCTCGACGTCCTCGAGCTCGGCGTTGGTGAGCAGGATCGGCTCGGGGGAGAGGGTGATGTAGTAGTTGGTCGCAGCCCCCGACTTCTCCGACCCGTACTTGGGCGCCGACTTCGAGTGCATGCCGAGCATCGACGACAGCACGTCGGTGAGCAGCTTGCCGGTGGCGACCGTGCCGTAGCCGCCCACAGAGTGGAAGCGGATGCGCAGGGCGCCGTCGGGGAGGATCGCCGGGTTCGGCCGGGTCTCCAGCGCCATCAGCTCGGTCTCGGGGTACGCCGCGCGCAGCCGTGACTGGATCGCCGCCACCGCGGGGGTGGGGTTCGCGGTGAAGAACTGCGAGCCGAGGTACACCAGCGGGGTCGGCTGCGCCGAGGCCATGTTCTCGAAGGCGGACACCAGGTAGCGCGGCTGGATGTCGTGGCCGCCGAGGCCGAAGATCGCGGTGGTCATCGCGGGCAGTGCCGCCATGCCGGGGATGCCCGGGTAGCGGGTGTCGTCGCCGGCCTCGGCGTTGGCGCGGGCCTTGAACAGGGCCTGGGTGACCAGGCGGGTGAGCGCGGTGTCGTCGGACCGCTCCAGCACGGTGACGGCCCGCGCGTTGCCGAGCGCCGCGACGAGTTCGGCCTCCGGGAACGGCTGGAGGAGCTTGACCGACACCACGCCGACCTTGAGCCCCTGGGCGCGCAGGTGCGGCAGGACGGCGCGGACGTCGTCGGTGATCGAGCCGAGGCCGACCATCACGTAGTCGGCGTCCTCGCAGTCGTAGGCGATCACCGGGGCGTACTCGCGTCCGGTGAGGGCGGTGTACTCGGCCATCGCCTGGCGCGCCAGGGCGGGCACGGCGCTGGCGAAGTGGGTGCGGTGGTCGGCCGACCCCGCCTGGAAGTCGGGCTGGTTCTGCACCGGCCCGGTGAGGCCCGGGTTGTGCGGGTCGACGAGGGCGGGGACGAGCTGGCGGGTGCCCGCCGGCCACGCGTTGAGCCACTGCCGGCGCCACTGCGCCTGGAGCGGGGCGGGCACGTGGTCGAGGGTCTGCTCGACCAGCTCGCCGTCGTTGTCGGCCTCGACCCGCGGGCCGCGGGCGGACAGCCAGCCGCGGAGGGCGGCCAGGTCGTCGGCGGGGAAGTCGTCGGCGTGCCGGTCGAGATAGCGCTGGAGCTGGAACACCCGGCCCTTGGCGCCGAAGAGCAGTTCCTGGGCGACGGTGGGGCACGGGATCCGTCCGGCGGGGTCGCCGAGGTAGGTGCGCAGCAGTTCGGGCTCGGGCAGCAGGGCCTCGCCCATCACGTGGCTGGTGGCGAAGCCGTCCATGGCGTTGGCCACGGGGATCAGCGACAGCGAAGCGGTGCGGTAGGAGATGGCCGCGAGGTCGGCGGCCTCCTGCGCGTTGGAGCCGAACATGATGGTGTAGCCCGTCGGCAGGAGGGCGTACACGTCGTCGTGGCCAGCCATCACGTTGAGCGAGTGCTTGGTGACCACGCGCGCGGCCACCTGCAGCACGAAGCCGCCGATCTTCTTGCCCACGGTCACGTAGTGCGACTCGAGGCCGTACAGGATCCCCTGGCTGGAGGAGGCGTTCGAGATGAAGTTGCCGCCGACCAGAGCGGCACCGAGGGCGCCGCTCTGGGCGGAGTGCTCACCCTCGGTCTCGACGAAGAAGGGGTGGCGACCCCAGACGTTGAGCTGGCCGTCGGCGCGGGCGGCCTCGAAGATCTCGGAGATCTCGGTGGACGGGGTGATCGGGTAGCCGATCACCCCGCCACAGACGTGCTTCATGACATAGGCGACGGCCCCGTTGCCGTTGATCACGTCGGGGACGCCGGGGAAGCGGACGGTATTCGCGGACATGCACACTCTTCCTTGAGTCGGGCTCGGCCGCCGGAGCGCCCCTGATCCGTCAATGGGCAGGTGTGCCACCGCAGCACGAGACACCATTCTCTCCCCAGAACAAACCCCCGGGGGCATGAACCGCGTTATTCGAAGACGGTGTCCCGGTCGCTGTCGGGGGCGTCGGTCGCCGCCACCAGGCCCTCGGCCCGACGGACGGACGCCCACGAGGCGAGGGCGATCACCGCGGCCAGCGCGGCGAAGGCGGTCACGGTGGCGAAGCCGACGGCGTAGCCGTGGCCGTCGATCAGGCCACCGGCGAGGCTCGAGCCGGTCGCCGCCCCGATGCCGATGCCCGTGCCCATCCAGGCCAGCCCCTCGGTCAGCCGCTCGCGCAGCACCAGCCGTCCGATGAGGGTGTTGCCGTTGATCAGGGTCGGCGCGACGGTGAGCCCGACGAGTACGCCGACACCGGTGAGCAGCAGCACGGAGCTGGCGACGAACAGCCCGACCGTCGAGACGAACAGGGCGACGACGCCCACGACGAAGCGTCCGTGCAACGGCGAGTGCCAGTGGCGTGCCCCGTAGAACAGGCCCGCAGCTCCCGAAGCGGCCGAGAACACCGCCAGCACGATGCCCGAGGCCGACCGGACGCCCCAGTCGGTCGTGGCGGCGACGACGCTGACGTCGATGGCACCGAAGACGCAGCCGATCAGCAGGTTCACGGCGACCACGGCCGCGACGCCGGGGGTGAGCAGGATGAACCGCCGCAGCGCCGCCGGCCTGGCCTCGCCGGGCTCAGGGGCGGGGGCGACGGGCGGCTCGGTACTGCGCTGGGCGTAGAACAGGCGGGCGCCGATCAGCGAGAGGACGACCGGCGCGACGAGGCCGGCGGCCGGGTGCACCCCCGTCGACAGGGCGGTGGCCAGCACCGGACCGACGACGAAGGTGAGCTCGTCCAGCGTCGACTCCAGCGAGAAGGCCGCGTGCAGCTGGGTCGGGTCGGAGGTGACGTGCGTCCAGCGGGCCCGGACGAGGGCGCCGGGAGAGCCGCCCGTCGCGCCGCTGACGATGGCGGGCGCGAACAGCGTCCACGCCGGCAACTGGAGCACGGCGAGCACCACCAGCACGGCGAGCGTCGCCGCGGAGACCACGGTGGCGGGGTACATCACGCGGCGCTGGCCGTACCGGTCGACGAGGTTGGACAACACGGCGGTCCCCACGGCCCAGGAGACGGCGTTCGCCGCCACCAGTGCCCCGGCCAGCCCGTAGCTGCCGTAGAGGGAGGAGACCATCAGCACGATCCCCAGGCCCATCATCGCCCCGCCCGAACGGGCGAGGAGGCCCGCGGCGCAGAACTTCAGCGCACCCGGGATGCTGAGGATCTCCCGGTACGCGCGCACCCGAGGAGTCTCGCACAGGATGGAAGCGGTCCCAGCACCGGGACGAGCGCCGGCACCGGCCGGCGGTCGTGGCAAGGCCGGAGTCACAGGGGTCCAGGGTGACTCCGGCCTTTTCAGGTCGGCTGCCTCCCAATTCGGCACGCCGGCCAGTGCGCCACCGGTGTTCTGGCGGGAACCCCAAGCGAGGTCAGGCCGGGCGGAATCGGCCTTTCCGAACACGGTGGGGGAACGCGCGGTGCGGGACCGCGGCATCCTCCGCGGCGACCCTCTCACACCGGCGGTCGCGGCGCGCGCCGTGCGGGGCGAGTTGGTCAGTTGCTTGGTCAATCGATTGGTACACAGACCGCTGCGCGGGTGCTCCGGGGGCCGCTCCTGCGGCCGGGGGAGGCTGGTGGCGGCCGGCCTCCTGGCTGGTTGGGCAGTGAAGGCCGGGATCAGGGAGGGTGGTGATCCCGGCCTCAGGGGCCCATGAGCGGGGGGTACTCATCCGACTGCTATGGGTCGTGCCGCCGCGTGCCGTCCTAGGGGGAGACGACCCGGGTGCGAGGGGTTGCGCCCGGTGCGACCTATCACTGCGCTGGAACCAGGAGCGACCTGCTTCCGTGGAACAGCCTCGTACCCTCCGGGGTCGCCGTCGAGAGGTGGCGAAGGTGTTGGTGCAGCGGATGGTGCACCAGGGCCTTCCCCTTTGGTCAGTCCTTTCACCCCCCGGCAGCTCTCGCCGCCGAAAGCGCCTGTGGACGCGGGTCAGTCCGACTCGACGGCTCCGGCCTCCACGCGCTTGGCGATGCGTCCCAGCGCCACGTCGGTGACGTTGAGGAAGCAGGCGAGCTCCCGCCGGCTGATCCGCGCGATCAGGTCCGGGTGGTTGGCGAGGAGGTCCCGGTAGCGCTGCTCGGCGGAGTTGCGCAGGGCCGCGGCGTCGGCCTGGAGGCTGATCGCGTACAGCGTCGTGACGGCGTTGCTCATCCGGGACCAGGAGGGGTGCCGGCCGGCCAGGCGGTCGATGATCCGCACGTCGAACCGGTGGACGAGGGTCGGCTCGATCGCCACCATCGTGTGGATGGTCACCCCGGCCAGTGCCGCGCCGAGCTCCTCCGCCCTCGGGTGCAGGTGCCGGGCGGCGACCAGCCGGACGCCCTCCGGCGCGAGCGCCGGCATCGAGGCGAAGATCTCGCCCTCCTCGGAGAAGAAGGGGATGATCGTGCGGCCGCGCGCGTTGGTCATCAGGGCCTTCAGCAGGCCCTCCTCGAGGTAGTACACGTACGGGTGGCGCTCGCCGGCGGAGAAGAGCACGTCGCCGGGGTCGAGGTGCACGCTGTGCATCGTCCGCGCGAACGCGTCCCACTCCGGCAGTTCCGAGGCGGCGTACGCCTCGAGCAGCAGTCGCAGGCTGCGCAGCGTGTGGCCGCTGGCGACGCTCGACCGGATCACCGCACCTCCCGACTCAGCGACAGGTTATGCGATCCCGACCCGGTGGCGCAGGCTTTGCGCGTGCCCCCGCTCAGGCGCGGACGTCGACCACGATCCGGCCGTGCGTGCGCCCGGCCAGCAGCCGGCCGGCGGCGTCGATCGCCCCGGTGAGCGGGACGGTCTCGGTGAGTGCGTCGAGCAGCGCCGGGTCGATGTCGCGGGCCAGGCGCGCCCAGGCTGCCTCCCGCGCCGGCAGGGACGCCGAGACCGAGTCCACCCCGGCGAGGGTGACCGCCCGCAGGATGAACGGCACGACGCTCGCGGGCAGGGAGGCCGAGCCCGCGAGGCCGCACGCCGTCACCGTCCCGCCGTAGCGGGTCTGGGACAGCACGTTGGCGAGCACCTCCCCGCCCACGGAGTCGACGGCCGCGGACCAGCGCTGCGACTGGAGCGGACGGCCCGGGCCCTCCAGCTCCGCCCGTGCCACCAGGCTGGTGGCCCCCAGCCCGCGGAGGTAGTCCCCGTAGCGGTCGGCCCGTCCGGTGAGCGCGGCCACGTGGTGCCCGGCCGCGGCCAGCAGCGCGATGGCGATCGAGCCGACGCCTCCGGTGGCGCCGGTGACGAGGACCGGCTGCTCGGGCGTGGTCGCCAGGCCCGCATCCTCCAGGCGCAGGACGCAGAGCGCCGCGGTGTAGCCCGCCGTGCCGAGCGCCGCGGCGCGCGCGGGCGTGAGCCCCTCCGGCAGCCGGACGAGGTTCCCCGCCGCCACGCGGGCGACCTCTGCGAGCCCGCCGTCGACGGTCTCCGACAGCCCGGTCCCGTTGAGCACCACGGTGTCGCCCGCCGCCCACCGGACGTCCTCGGAGGCCCGCACGGTGCCCACGAGGTCGATGCCGGCGACCAGGGGCGTGCGGCGGACCACCCCGGGTCGGCCGGTGAGTGCGAGGGCGTCCTTGTAGTTGATCCCGGAGAAGGCGACGTCGACCAGCACCGGGCCGGCCTCGGGCCCCGGCTCGGGGAGCTCCTCCACCGCTGCGGTGTTCATCAGCTCTGTGCCGTCGGCGGGCTCGGCTCGGCGGATCACGATCGCGCGGGGCATGGGGGTCTCCTCCTCGGTGTACGGCCTCCCATCATGGCCGGTCCCGACCCCGGTACCCCAATCAGGTCCCGTCCGGACGCCATCCCCACCGCGACGGGCCTCCGGAGCGTATCGTTCTCGCGTGAAGCGCTCCTGGTGGCTGCTGGTCCTGGCCCTCCTCGCCGGGCTGCTCGGCCCCGTCCCCTCCGCTGTGGCCCTCGCCCCCCGGCCGCTGGCCGATCCCGCCGCCGCGGGCACGATCCCGATCGTCGGCGCGAGCAACTTCCGCGACGTCGCCGGCGACGGCCTGGCCCTGAGGGGCGGGGGGCAGATGGCCACGGGCGTGGTCTACCGGTCCTCGAAGCTCTCCGGCCTGACCGCGGACGACGTCGCGGCGCTGGAGGCCGCCGGGATCACCGCGATCCTCGACCTGCGCACTCCCCGCGTGGCGGCCGGATCGCCCGACGTCCCCGTGCCCGGGGCGGAGTACGTGCTCATGGACCTCTTCGCCGGCCGGTCGCTGAGCACGTCCGGGCTGCGCACCGCCGCGCAGGCGCGGGCCCACATGCGGGAGATGAACCGGCGGTTCGTCACGGTGGCGGCCCAGCGTCGCGCGCTGGCCCGCGTGCTGCGCGCGATCATCGCCGCCGACGGCCCGGTGGTGATCCACTGCACCCACGGCAAGGACCGCACCGGCTGGGTGTCGGCCATGCTCCAGGTCGTCGCGGGGGTGCCCACCGACACGATCGTCGAGCAGTACCTGCTCTCGAACACCTACCGGGCAGCCGAGATCCAGCGGAAGGTGGACGCCGCGCGCGCCGCGTCCGGCAGCCGGCGGGCCGGGGTGGTGAAGGAGCTCGAACGGCTCCGCGCCTCCTACCTCGAGGCCGGGCTGGCGACCGCCCGCCATCGCTACGGCTCGGTGCACCGTTACCTGACGCGCGGCGTGGGGCTCAGCGCCGATGAGCTCGCCGCGCTGCGGGCCAGGCTCGTCGTCGGCTGAGGACGCCCGCCCGGCGTGGGCCGGGGGCTCCCGAGCGGCTAGGCTGCGCGCGTGGAGGATCCGAAGCGGCAGGCATGGATGTACGTGGTCGTGGGACCCCTGGCGATCATCGCCGGGATCTACTTCCTGATGACGACCAGCGGGACGACCGGCGACTTCAGCCTGCTCGACTGGGCGATCATCGGCATGGGCGTCGTCGCGACCTACCGCGGCGTGAAGGGCTTCCTCGACATCCGGCGTGGTGACGCGCCGCCGGCCGAGCCGGGGGAGTCCGCAACCTTCCGGCGCAAGCTGCCGCCGCCGGAGGGGCCCAAGGCCAAGGGCTGAGCAGGCGGTCGCGGGCTCAGCGCTGCGCGGCCTGGGCGGCGACGCCGGCCGACTGCCTGGTCGCGCCCGGCTGGCCCTGGGGGATCGGCTCGACCACGACCGCCGTCCCGTAGGCGCACACCTCCGAGAAGGCCTGGCCGATCTCGCCGGTGTCGAAGCGCATCATCACGATGGCGTTCGCGCCGCGTGACACGGCGTCCTGCCACATCCGCTGCATGACCTGCTGCCGGCTCTCGTAGACGAGGCGGGTGTACTCGTCGACCTCTCCGCCACCGATGGCCCGGAAGCCGGCGATGATGTTCGCGCCGATGTTGGCGCTGCGGACGGTCATCCCCATGACCTCCCCCAGCACGGCCTCGATCCGGTACCCCGGCACGTCGTTCGTGGTCACGATCAGCATGGCGCCGATCCTAGGGGGTCGGCAGCGGGCGTCAGGCGCGCTTGTACGCGTCGCGCAGGTTGTCCTCCGACTGCTGGCGGAATTGCACGAACATGCCCGCACCCGCGAGCACGACGAAGGCGACCGTCCACGCCGCGTGGATCGTCGGGTCGGTCTTCCAGCCCATCTGGCTGAACCAGTCCAGCCGCTGGCCTATCAGCGACTGGACGCCGTCCAGGATCGCGCCCGCCCCGACGACGGCGGTCAGGACGACGAGCAGCACCTTGGGCAGGTTGAGCGTCCAGCCGACCATGACCAGTCCGGCCGCGACCACCAGGCCCATCCCGAACGTCATCCACGAGGGCATGTTGAAGGTGGCCGAGAGGAACTGCCCCAGCGCCCAGCCGACCGCCCCCATCGAGATGAGCACGCCGACGGCGTAGAAGGCGAAGGACAGCCAGGCCAGGAGCAGGGCCATCCCGATCGCGTACGCCCACCACGGGACGGCGGCGAACACCTGGCCCTCGACCCTGGGCAGCAGCACGACGTAGAGCAGGCTCCCGGCGAAGAACCCGACGAGCGCGCCCCAGACCGCGAGGACAACCCTGGCGGCGGAGTGCCCGATGAAACAGAAAACCAGGCCCAGGCCGATTTCGGCCACCCCTACCCAGACCTGGTCCAATGCCTGAACCATGTGGCGAGGGTACCGGCCGCCGGGCACAACGCGTACGGAATTCGACATCCCGGGGAGCAGGAAGGCGCGTCCCGGTGCGTCAAGTCGGCACGGCAGCGGCGAGACCCGCGGGACGGCGCGGGCCGGGCCGTCGAGAATAGGGGCATGGCCCACATCGAACACGCCGCCATCTACCTCCGCCTCGCCCAGCTCGGACTGCCCACGCCCACGGAGGTCCAGGACTCGGCGACGGCGAAGCTGGTTGCGCCGATCCTGGCCCGCCAGCGGGAGCTGAGCCGCCGGCTGGCCGACCGGTTGTGCGCCGCGGACGCCCGCATCCAGAACTGGCTGGACGACTACCTGGCCGACACCGGCCTGTCGCCGAAGCTGCCCCGGCGGACCTTCGTGCTGGACGAGCCCGGCCTGGCGCGCGCCCTGTCGCTGCCCTCGGACTCCGACGTCTACTCCTCGCCGCTGCTCACCAGCTACCGGCTGGCGAACGGCGTGCTGCACAACCCGGCCAACGACCGCCGCACGACCGCGGGCGTGTTCCACATCGCCGAGGGCGGGCTGCCCATCCCCGACGACAAGCTCGCGGTGCCGAAGGCGGTCTTCGCGCGCCTGCTCGACCTCGCCTTCCAGCCGCCCGAGGTCGACATGGTGCTGCCCTACACCGCCAACCAGGCGAGGCCGGCGGCGTGCTTCGTCTCGCTCCAGCTGCGTCCGCTCGTCGCCCCGGCCGTGCCCGGCTGGGTGCGCGAGAAGCGGATGGAGACCCGCTTCATCGTGCCGGGCGGCCTGGTGGCCAACCTCGACTTCGTCGAGGGCATCTTCGGCAACGGCGGCGACCCGTACCTGCCCGAGAACGACGCCTCGCTCGCGCCCGAGACCTGGACGGGCCACACCGGCGCGGTCATCCTCGCCCCGCACCTGACCCGGGTCACCAAGAAGTCCTTGGGCCTGCCGCACGTGAGCGAGGCGACCGCGCGCCAGCGCCGCGACGGCATGTGCTGGGAGCACGAGGACGAGTGCTACAACGGCGGCCAGGCGTTCAAGGCATGCGCGCGCGACGAGCGGGGCGTCATCGTCACGGTGATCGCGGACAACTACTTCGGCTACTGCAAGAAGGAGGTGAAGACCCAGGTCAGCTACTCGGCCAACCTCTTCGGCAACGCGGAGGAGGAGCACGCCGGCGGTGCCCTGGTCTACCCCAGCTACAACCTCGGCCAGGAGTACACCGTCTCACCGGCGGGCGAGGACTACACCGTGCAGGCCGTCGTCGAGCGCGACCCTCAGCGGTTCGTGCCCCAGCCGGAGGGGCACGCCACCGATCTGGAGCAGCCGCACATCATCGTCGTGCCGGACGGCCCGACCTTCTCGCTGCGCACCCTCACCGTCGCGTGGACGAACCCCGACGGCTCGGCCGGCTCGATCCGCCTGCGCGCGGACAGGACCTACCTCACGCCGTCGGGCTACCAGGTGCGGATGGTGCAGCAGGCGTCCGACCGCACCCAGTGGAGCCTGGTCGGCACGGTCGCGACGGCCACCCACTGCCACAAGCCGGCCACGGTGTCCGGCGGCGGGAAGTCGGAGATCTCGAAGGCGATCACCGACGCCTTCATCTTCGGCAACGCCTACTCCCCCGACTACGACGCCGACATGGACGCGGTCGCGGAGATCCTCGCCCGCGACTTCTCCGACCGGTTCGCCGACCCGGGCGAGCGCGGCCGCGACCAGCGCCCGATCCTTTCCGACGACCGCTCGATCGGCAGCGTGATCAAGCTGCTCACCCCGTCCGCGACCGAGTACACCGCGGAGTTCAACGCCTGGCTGGACTCCATCCCGCAGCACGTCAAGGAGCTCGTCTTCGTGGTGAAGCGCTTCTACCGTCCCGAGTGGGGCGGCGACTGGCGCAGCCATTTCACCGTGGGCATCATCAACGGCCGCCGCGGCATCAACCTGCGCCTGGACGGCGAGAAGATCATGGTGAACATGCTCCGCGTCGGGTTCGACGCGGACGGCTCCTGGCGGTTGTTCGGCCTGCGCCACGACTTCAACCCGGCGGTGAAGGTGCAGACCGAGGACGACATCACCGCGTCGGTGGTGATCGGCGGCCACATGCTCGGGCTCGACGAGGACCGCTCCTACAAGCTGGTGGAGAACTGCGAGAACCTCCTCTTCCAGCGCCCGGACGACGCGATCCACCGCGGCTACGACAAGCAGGCGGAGGCCGACATCGCAGCCCGCGGCACGTTCCTGTCCAACTTCCAGCCGCTGACAAGGGACGACGCCCGCGAGATGCGCGACGACGCGGTGGCCTTCAGCCAGTTCACCGAGCCGATGCGCAGCCTCGTCAGCACCTTCGCCGACAGCCCGGACGGGCGCTCGCCGAACTACTTCGTGTGCTCGGCCAACCCGCGCCTGGTGGACGGGAAGCCCAGCAAGAACCCGCGCTACCTGCAGAAGCGCCCCGACCGGACGAACGCGGCCGCGACGGCCGTGGCCGACCTGGCCGGCCACCTCGTCCGGCGGCTGCCCGCGGGCAGCCCGCTGCCGCTGCCGGTCGACGTCGTCGCCGCCGGCCGCCGGAACAACCCGCCGGACGGCCCCGTCCCGCCGTTGTGCTCGTACAACCCGTTGCACTACATGGAGCTGCCGGAGCTGTTCGCGGAGTTCATCTCCTCGATGACCGGCAAGTCGCCCTCCACGACGGGCGCGGGCTCGGAGGGTGCGATGACCAAGGGCCCGTTCAACGCGATGCCGGCCGTGCTCGACCTGAACGCCGCGCTGCTGTCGTTCGCCCTCACCGGGTACGACGGCTGGGTGTCGTGCGCGGGGTACGTCGGGCCGCACGTGCGCGTCGACCACGACATCTCGATGCTGGTGCCGGAGGTGTTCTCGCGGATGACCCCTGCCGAGCGCAGCGCCGCAGCGCTGATCGCCGAGGGCGCCCTGGAGCGGATCGAGGACTTCGAGCACAACGGCACCCAGGTGCTGGCCAGCCGGCTGGGCTACCGCATGACGCAGGCGTTCTCGCGGAAGTACTTCGGCCGGATCTTCCTGCACCCGCACGCGGTGTTCACCGAGGAGATGCTGCGGCCGGAGCTCCAGGACGCCGACGTCTACGCCGAGTCCGTGGCCACGATCATCGCCACCCACGAGCGGGTGGCGCGGTCGTACTTCGACGACGGCACGGTGGACCTGGCGATCCCGCCGGTGCGTGCGCTGCTGGAGATCATGGCCCACGGCGCCTCCGCGGAGGGCTGGACGCTGCACTCGCCGGAGTTCCGGGCGCTGTTCGAGCGCGAGGCCATCCTCGCCTCCGACTGGTACGCGGCCCGCCTGGACGCCAAGCAGGCCGCCGCGGCCTCCCGCGCGCAGGCCGGCCTGGAGGCGCTGCAGAAGTTCATCACCACACCGGGGAACGAGGAGCCGTCCGTGCGCCTCGACGTGCCGAAGCGGATCGAGGCGGCCCAGGCCGAGTACGACAAGTTCAGCAGTGACGCCTACCGTGCGGGGATCGTCGGGACCGTCGGTCGCCAGCCCCTGTGACCGGCGACAATGGGCCGGTGACACGCTGGGAGACGCTGGACGGCAACGAGGCGGCGGCCAGGGTCGCGCACGCCCTGAGCGAGGTGCTCGCGATCTACCCGATCACGCCGTCCTCGGCGATGGGGGAGTCCGCGGACGCCTGGTCGGCCGCGGGCCGGCCCAACCTGTGGGGGACGGTGCCCGACGTGGTCGAGCTCCAGTCCGAGGCGGGAGCGGCCGGAGCCCTCCACGGCGCGGTCACCAAGGGGACGCTGGGCGCCACGTTCACCGCGTCCCAGGGCCTGCTGCTGATGCTGCCCAACATGTTCAAGATCGCCGGGGAGCTCACCCCTGCGGTCATCCACGTCGCCGCGCGCACGCTGGCCACCCACGCGCTGAGCATCTTCGGCGACCACTCCGACGTGATGGCGGCACGCACCACCGGCTGGGCGATGCTGTGCGCGTCCAGCGTGCAGGAGGCCCACGACTTCGCCCTCGTCGCGCACGCGGCGACCCTGCGCACCCGCGTCCCCTTCCTGCACTTCTTCGACGGGTTCCGCACCAGCCACGAGGTGAACAGCGTCCAGGTGCTGGCCGAGGCCGACCTGCGCGCGCTGGTGCGCGAGGAGGACGTCCTGGCCCACCGGGCACGCGGGCTCACCCCGGACGCGCCGGTCATCCGCGGCGTCGCGGAGAACCCCGACACCTTCTTCCAGGCCGCGGAGGCGGCCAACCCCTTCCACGACGCCGTGCCGGCGGTGGTGGCGGACGTGTTCGACGAGCTGTCCGCGCGCACCGGGCGCCGCTACGGGCTGGTCGACTACGCCGGTGCCCCGGACGCGGAGCGCGTGGTGGTGGTGATGGGCTCGGCCGCCGGTTGCCTGGGCGAGACCGTCGACGAGCTCGTGCGCCGTGGGGAGAAGGTCGGGCTGGTCACCGTCCGGCTGTTCCGGCCGTTCCCGGTGGAGGCGTTCCTGGCCGCGCTGCCGCCGACCGTCCGCGCCATCGCGGTGCTCGACCGCACCAAGGAGGTGGGCGCCCCCGCCGAGCCGCTGCACGCGGACGTGCTCGTCGCGCTGTCGCGCCGTCCGGGTCCCCGCGTGATCGGGGGCCGCTACGGGCTGTCGTCGAAGGAGTTCACCCCGCAGATGGCTAAGGCCGTCTTCGACGAGCTGGCCGCAGCGGAGCCCCGTCCGCGGTTCACGGTCGGCATCGTCGACGACGTGACGCACCTCTCGCTCACGCCAGACCACGCGTTCCGGGTGCCGGAGGACCACCTGTCCGCGGTGTTCTTCGGCCTCGGCTCGGACGGCACCGTGGGGGCCGCGAAGAACTCGGTGAAGATCATCGGCGAGCAACCGGACAACTTCGCCCAGGGGTACTTCGTCTACGACTCCCGCAAGTCCGGTGCGGTGACCGTCTCGCACCTGCGGTTCGGCCGGACGCCGGTCCGGGCCACCTACCTCGTCGACCGGGCGGACTTCGTCGCCGTCCACCAGTTCGACCTGCTGCGCACGATGAAGACCGTGGACGTGGCCCGGCCCGGCGCCACCCTGCTGCTGAACTCGCCCCACGGTGAGGACACCTGGGACCACCTGCCGGTCGAGGTCCAGGCCGAGATCGCGGAGAAGCGGCTGCGCACCTGGGTGATCGACGCGGAGGCGGTGGCGAAGGCGGCCGGCCTGGGTCGGCGGATCAACACGGTGATGCAGCCCTGCTTCTTCTACCTCTCCGGGGTGCTGCCGGCCGACGAGGCCGTCGCCGCCATCAAGGAGTCGGTCGAGAAGACCTACGGCCGGCGGGGCCGCACGGTCGTGGAGCGCAACTTCGCCGCCGTGGACGCCGCGATCGCCGCGTTGCGCCCGCTGCCGGCCGCGCTGCGCCCCACCAGCACGGAGCACCGGTTGCCGCCGTTGCCCGAGGCCGCCGGGGACGTCGTCCGGCGCGTCACCGGGGCGATGCTGCACGGGCAGGGCGACCTGCTGCCGGTCAGCGCCCTTCCCGTGGACGGCGCGTGGCCGACGGGCACCGCGAAGTGGGAGAAGCGCGGCATCGCCGCCGAGTTGCCGGTGTGGGACCCGTCCCTGTGCATCGACTGCGGCAAGTGCGCCGTGGTGTGCCCGCACACCGCGATCCGGATCAAGCTGGCCGACCCCGTCGACCTGGCCGGCGCCCCCGAGGGCTTCCTGCACAAGGAGTACAAGGATCGCGCCCACCCGGGTCGGCGGCTCGTGGTGCAGGTGGCGCCGGACGACTGCACGGGGTGCGGGATCTGCTCCGACATCTGCCCGGCCCGTTCCAAGAGCGAGCACAAGCACAAGTCGCTCGACATGGCGCCGGCGCGCGACCACCGCGACGCCGAGCGGGCGAACTTCGAGTTCTTCCTCGGGCTGCCCGAGGCCGACCGCACCGAGGTGCGCGCCGACCAGGTCAAGGGGGTGGCGCAGCTCCAGCCGCTGTTCGAGTTCTCCCTGGCCTGTTCCGGTTGCGGAGAGACGCCCTACATCAAGACGCTCACCCAGCTGTTCGGCGACCGGATGATCATCGCCAACGCCACCGGGTGCTCCTCGATCTTCGGCGGGAACCTGCCCACCACCCCCTACACCACGAACGCGGACGGCCGGGGCCCCGCCTGGTCGAACTCCCTGTTCGAGGACAACGCCGAGTTCGGTCTGGGCATGCGCATCGCCCAGGACCTCCAGTCCGCGGAGGCCCGCCGGCTGCTCGGCGTCCTGCGTGCCCAGGTCGGCGCCGAGCTGGCGGACGCCCTGCTGGCCGCCGACCAGGCCGACGAGGCCGGCATCGCCGCCCAGCGCGAACGCGTCGCGCGCCTCAAGGCTGTGCTCGCCGGTCACGTCGCGACCGACGACGCGGCCCGCCGGCTGCTCTCGCTGGCCGACGAGCTCGTCGACAAGTCGGTGTGGATCATCGGCGGCGACGGCTGGGCGTACGACATCGGCTACGGCGGGCTGGACCACGTGCTCGGCAGCGGCCGCAACGTGAACATCCTCGTGCTCGACACCGAGGTCTACTCCAACACCGGCGGGCAGGCGTCCAAGGCCAGCCCGAGGGGCGCGACGGCGAAGTTCGCCACCGCGGGCAAGGGCACGGCCAAGAAGGACCTCGGCGTGCTCGCGCAGGCCTACGGCGACGTCTACGTCGCCCAGCTGGCGATCGGCGCCAACCAGCAGCAGGCCGTCCGGGCGATGCTGGAGGCGCAGGCCTGGCCCGGCCCGTCCCTGCTCATCGCCTACTCGACCTGCATCGCCCACGGCATCGACATGGCCACCTCGATGAGCCACCAGGCGGAGGCGGTCGCGAGCGGGTACTGGCCGCTGTACCGGTTCCGGCCGGGCGGGGACGGCCGTCCCCTCCACCTGGACAGCCGGGCGCCGAGCCTGCCGGTCCGCGATTTCATGCAGAGCGAGGCGAGATTCGCGATGCTGGCGAGGGCGAACCCGACACGCGCGGAGGAATTGGCACAACTCGCACAGGCGGACGCCGACGAACGCTGGCACTATTACTCGCAACTGGCGGGTATGGAACGTGGGTTGCCCGCCCCCAAGGAGGAACCATGAGGCCCGATCTCTCGACCAGCTACCTCGGGCTGCCGCTCTCGGGTCCCCTGATGGCCTCGGCGTCGCCGATGACGGGCCGGCTGGACTCGCTGCTCGCGCTGGAGGCGGCCGGTGCGTCCGCGGTCGTGCTGCCCTCGCTGTTCGAGGAGGAGGTGCTGGCCGAGGAGAGCCAGCTCGCCGACCTGATGGACGCCGGCGAGGACTTCGCCGAGTTCTCCGGCAGCCCGCTGCCCGAGCTCGAGCAGCCCGACCTCGGCGCGGGTGCCCACGTCAACCTGGTGCGGCGCGCGAAGGAGCAGCTGCGGATCCCGGTGATCGCCAGCCTCAACGCCACCCGTCCCGGCTCGTGGCAGCGTTACGCCTCCCAGCTCGCCGACGCCGGGGCCGACGCGCTCGAGCTGAACCTGTACACGATGGCCGCCGACCCGTCGGTCGGCGCGGCCGACGTCGAGCTCGCGCACCTGGCCGCGATCGAGGCCGTCAAGATCGCGGTCGACATCCCGCTGGCGGTGAAGCTGTCGCCCTACTACTCGGCCATGTCGAAGTTCGCCTCCCTCGCGGTGGACGCCGGGGCGGACGGCCTCGTGCTGTTCAACCGGTTCTACGCCCCGGACCTCGACCTGGAGCGGTTGTCCCTGCTGGCCCGGGCCGACCTGTCCGAGCCGGACGACCAGCGGATCGCCCTGCGCTGGCTGGGCATCCTGCGCGGTCAGCTCCCCGAGGTGGGCCTGGCCTGCACCTCCGGCGTCCACTCCGGCTCCGAGATCATCAAGGCGCTGCTGGTGGGTGCGGACGTGGCCTGCACGGCGTCCGCGATCCTGCGGCGGGGGCCGGAGGCGGTCGCGGTCATGCTCGCCGAGGCCGAGCGCTGGATGACGGCCCACGAGTACACCGGGGTGACGCAGTTGCGGGGCTCGATGAGCGCCGCCTCCGTCGAGGACTCCTCGGCCTACGAGCGCGCCCAGTACCAGGCGGTGCTCCACTCCGGCCGCTACGCCTGAACCGAGCGGCTCAGCGGCGACGCCCGCGCCCGCGCTGCGGCCCGCCGCCGCGCCGCGGGGCCTTCGCGGGACGTTCCCTGCGCGGTTCCGGGGCCGGAGCGGGCCGGCTCGCCCGCTCCGCCGCGGTCCGTGAGCTGTTCGCCGTGCGTCCCCGGACGATGCCGACGAACTCCTGGACGAGCTCGTCGGGGGTGTCCACCCGCCAGGCCAGCACGACGGTCGTCGGCTCGGCGTCGGTGACGGGCCGGAAGACGAGGTCGCTGCGGCTCTGCGAGCGGGCGATCGAGTGGGGCATCACGGCGACCCCGGCGCCCCAGGAGACCCGCTCGGTGGCGCTCGCCTCCGCGTCCCCGGTCACCAGCGTCTCCGCGGACAGGTCCTCCAGCGCCACCTCCTCCCGCTCGGCGAAGGGGTGGTCCTTCTGCGCGACGACCACCGCCACCTCGTCGTACAGGCGGATGACGTGCAGCCCTGCGCTGTCGAGCGGCAACCGGGCGAAGCACATGTCGACGCGCCCGTCATCCAGGGCCGCGCGCTGGTCGGCCTCGGTGACCTCGGCGACCTCCAGCGGGACGCCGGGCAGGCGCTCGGCCCAGGTGCGCCGCCACTTGGTCAGGGTGACGCCGGGCACGTGGCCGACCCTCAGTCCGGGACGGGCGGACGGTCCGGGGGATTCGCTGGTCACGGGGGAAGGCTAGTACGGGCCCGGTCCCGCGGCCCTCCAGGGACGCCTACCCACCACGGCGCCGCGGCGCGCTGGGTCGAAGCTGGTATCGACGCGGCGCGTGTCGGGCGCGCACTGTGGGGTCATGAGCGAGACAGAGCGCACCCGGTACCTGATCGTCGGTGGCGGCCTGGCCGCCGCACGGGCGGTGGAGGGCATCCGCGAGCAGGACGCGGACGGCGAGATCCTTCTGGTGACCGAGGAGGACCACCTGCCCTACGAGCGCCCGCCGCTGTCGAAGGACCTCCTCCTCGACACCGCCGGGGAGGGCGCGGCCTTCCCCCACGATCCGCAGTGGTACGCCGACCAGCGGGTCGACCTGGTGCTGGGCGACCCGGTGGCCGCCCTCGACGCGTCGGCGCGCACCGCCACGCTGGCCGGCGGCACCGTGCTGTCCTGGGACCGCGCGCTGCTGGCCACCGGCTCTGCGGTCCGGCGGCTGGACGTGCCCGGCGCTGACCTGCCCGGCGTCCACCACCTGCGCACGCTCGACGACGCGCTCGCGCTGCGGGAGCGCCTGCGCGACGGGGGCGACGTGGTGGTCGTCGGCGCGGGGTGGATCGGGCTGGAGGTCGCCGCGGCCGCCCGCGCCCACGGGTGCGCGGTGACCGTCGTGGAACCACGGTCAGCGCCGCTGGAGGCCGTGATGGGCACCCATATCGGCGGCTGGTTCGCCCGGTGGCACGGCAGCCACGGGGTGGAGTTCCGCCTCGGCACGGGGGTGGCGTCGTTCACCGGTGAGGACGCGGTCACCGGGGTGGTCACCTCGGCAGGCGAGACGCTGCCCGCGCGGATCGTGGTCGTCGGCGTCGGCATCCGTCCGCGCACCGAGCTGGCGGAGGCCGCCGGTGCCGACGTCGACGACGGCGTCCTCACCGACGCCGCGCTGCGGACCAGCCTGGACGGGGTGTGGGCGGCCGGTGACGTCGCCCGCTGGCGCAGCCGCCTCCTCGGCGGGCCGGTGCGGGTCGAGCACTGGGCCAACGCGCACGACGGCGGGTTCGCCGCGGGCCGGTCGATGGCCGGTGCGACGGTGGCCTACGACCCGGTGCCGTTCTTCTTCTCCGACCAGTACGAGGCCGGGCTGGAGTACGCGGGCCACGTGCCGCGGGGCACGGACGCAGAGCTGGTGCTGCGGGGCGATGAGTCGGCTCCGGAGTTCATGGCGTTCTGGGTCGCGCCGGAGGGGTCCGGTGTCCGCGTGCTCGCCGGCCTGCACGTCAACGTCTGGGGCACGATGGACGCCGTCCAGCGGCTCATCCGCGCCCGGACGGTGGTCGCCGCCGACCGCCTCGCCGACCCGTCCGTTCCGCTCGACGACCTGACCGGCTGATCCCCGGAGGGCTCAGCGGCGGGCGGTGCCCCACATCGTGCGGACGACCTGTCCGCCGACGCGGATGACCTGGTTCCAGAAGGTGGCCGAGCCGAGCACCTTCTCCACTCCGGACTTCGGGGCGCGCCGCGAGGACGTCGAACGCGGCGCGCGCTCGCGCTCCGCCTCGCGCTGGTCGGCGGCCTCCTCCCTGGCGCGCGCCTGTGCGTCGGCCTCGGCCTGCGCCCTGGCCGCGCCCGCCTCCAGCCGGCGGGCCAGCATCTCGTAGGCGGAGTCGCGGTTGATGTCCTGGCCGTACTTGGCCTGCATGGCAGAGGACGCCACGCCGTTGGCCAGCCAGTCCGCCGGCATCGGCTCCATGGAGGCGCGCGGGGCGAGCATCCGTGTCCACGCCACCGGGGTCGGGGCGCCGTCGGGGTTCAGCACGGTGACGATCGCCTCGCCGATGCCGAGCGACTGGAGGGTCTCTGCCAGGTCGTACTGGCTGGTCGGGTAGGTGTCCACGGTGGCCTTCAGCGCCTTCGCGTCCTTGGGGGTGTGGGCACGCAGCTGGTGCTGCACCCGGGAGCCCAGCTGGGCGAGCACCTGGTCGGGAACGTCGGTCGGCGACTGCGTGACGAAGAAGATCCCGATCCCCTTGGAGCGGATCAGCCGGACGGTCTGCGCGATGGCGTCGAGGAACGCCTTGGACGCGCCGTTGAACAGCAGGTGCGCCTCGTCGAAGAAGAACACCAGCTTCGGCTGGTCGAGGTCGCCGACCTCCGGCAGGTCGTGGAACAGGTCGGCCAGCAGCCACATCAGGAAGGTGGAGAAGATCGCCGGGCGGTCCTGGAGGTTCGGCAGCTCCAGCAGGGAGATCACGCCGTGGCCGTCGGCGGCCGTGCGCAGCAGGTCGCGGGTGTCGAACTCGGGCTCGCCGAAGAACTCGTCCGCGCCCTGGGTCTGGAGGGTCACCAGGCTGCGCAGGATCACGCCGGCCGTGGCGGCCGACAGCCCGCCGATCTCCTTGAGCTCCGCCTTGCCCTCGTCGCCGGTGAGGTACTGCAGCACCTGCCGGAGGTCGGCCAGGTCGAGCAGCGGGAGGCCGGCGGTGTCGGCGTAGTGGAACACCAGGCCGAGGCTGGACTCCTGGGTCTCGTTGAGGCCCAGCACCTTGCTCAGCAGGATCGGGCCGAACGACGACACGGTGGCCCGCAGCGGGATGCCGGCGCCCTGGCCGCCGAGCGCGTAGAACTCGGTCGGGCAGCCGACGGGCTGCCAGTCCTGGCCGATCTTCTGGGTGCGGGCCAGGAGCTTCTCGCTCGGCGTCCCCGGGATCGCGATGCCGGACAGGTCCCCCTTGATGTCGGCGGCGAACACCGCGACCCCGGCCGCGGAGATCTGCTCGGCCAGCAGCTGGAGCGTGCGGGTCTTCCCGGTGCCGGTGGCGCCGGCGACCAGGCCGTGCCGGTTCAGCATCGACAGCGACAGCCGCACCCGCACGTCGGTCTGCGGCGTCCCGTCGGCCATCAGCACGCCGAGGTCGATGGACGGGGTGTCGAAGGTGTAGCCGGTCTTGATCTTGGCGATGGCGTCGGACTGCGCGGTCATGCGCCCAAGACTGGCACAACCGGGGTACCACCGCGCCAGAGTCGGACCGCTCCTGGCACTGGTAGCCTCTGATACCGACAGGGGAGCGCCGCGGGGCGCTGAGAGTGCGGGAGTCCGCAGACCCTCGAACCTGATCCGGCTAGCACCGGCGTAGGGAGTCGGGAATTCTCCCCGGGAACCGTCCCGGGCCCTCCGAGTAGTTGGAGGAGACCAGCATGTCCATCCGGAAGCTCGTGGCCGCCGCGGCCACGGCCGTCCTGCTCGCCGGCTGCGCGGGCACCCCCGCGCCGTCGGGCACGCCGACGGCAGGGACGCCGTCCGCCCCCACCGAGAGCGGCACCCTCACCGTGATCACCCACGACTCGTTCGCACTCGGGGAGAAGACCATCGCCGCCTTCAAGGCCGAGACCGGCTACGACGTCACCTTCGTCGCCCCCGGTGACGCGGGCACGGTGGTGAACCAGCTCATCCTCACCAAGGACGCGCCGCTGGGCGACGTCGTGTTCGGCATCGACAACACCTTCGCCGGACGTGCCATCGGCGCCGGCATCCTCAGCCCGTACACCTCGCCGGCGCTTCCCGAGGGTGCGGAAGCCTTCGCCGCGGACGACACCCACGCGCTGACGCCGGTCGACTACGGCGACGTCTGCGTGAACGCCGACACCCGCTGGTTCGCGGCCAAGGGTCTCGCCGTCCCCCGGACGCTCGACGACCTGACGCGGCCCGAGTACGCCGGCCTGCTCGTGGTGGAGAACCCGGCGTCCTCCTCGCCCGGCCTGGCGTTCCTCGCCGCCACCGTCGGCGCGAAGGGCGACCCGGGCTACCTCGACTACTGGAAGGCCCTGAAGGCCAACGGCGTGAAGGTCGTGAAGGGCTGGACGGAGGCGTACACGGTCGAGTTCTCCGGGTCCTCGGGCAAGGGCGACCGGCCGCTGGTGGTCTCCTACGCCTCCTCCCCGGCCTACGAGCCCGCCACGGAGGCGCTGACCTCGACCTGCTTCCGCCAGGTCGAGTACGCCGGCGTCCTCGCCGGTGCGCAGAACGAGGTGGGGGCGCGGAAGTTCGTGGACTTCCTTCTCTCCGCCGCCGTGCAGGCGGAGATCCCCGAGTCGATGTACATGAGCCCGGTCGACCCCGACGTGGAGCTCCCCGCGGACTGGAAGGCCCACGCGGCCAGGGTGGACGCACCGATCCAGGTGCCGGTGGCCGAGCTCGGCGCAAAGCGCGAGCAGTGGATCAAGGAGTGGACGGCGGGCGTCATCGGGTGAGCGCGGCGGGCCCGGGGGGCGGCGTCCGCGAGCGGGTGCCACACGAGCGGACAGGACGACGGTGACCGCCGCCCTGCCCGTGCCGCGCGTCCGGGGCCCCCGGGCCGCGGGGGTGGGCGGCCACCCGTGGGTCTGGGTCGCCGCTGCCGTGCTGCCGGTTGTCTTCCTGGCGGTCTTCTTCGCCTGGCCGGTGGCCACTCTCGTCGCGCGCGGCTTCGTCGTCGACGGACGGCCCAGCCTGGCCGGGGTCCAGGACGTGCTCGCCGCTCCCCGGACGTGGCGCATCGTCGGCCAGACCCTCGGCCAGGCCGTGGCCGGCTCGGCGGTCTCCGTCCTGCTGGGGCTGCCGGGGGCGTACCTGCTCTACCGCTGCCGCTTCCCCGGGCGCCGGGCGCTGCGGGCGCTGGTCAGCGTCCCGTTCGTGCTGCCCACCGTGGTGGTCGGGGTGGCGTTCCAGTCGCTGCTGGCGCCGCGGGGACTGCTCGGCTTCCTCGGCCTCCAGGAGTCGTTCGTGGCGATCGTCGCGGCCCTGGTGTTCTTCAACTACTCGGTGGTGGTGCGCACGGTCGGCGCGCTGTGGGCACGGCTCGACCCCCGGGCCGAGGACGCCGCGCGCAGTCTGGGCGCGGGACGGCTGCGGGTGCTGGCCACGGTGACGCTGCCGGCGCTGGCCCCGGCGATCGCATCGGCAGCCGCGCTGGTGTTCCTGTTCTGCGCGTCGGCGTTCGGGGTCGTCCTCGTCCTGGGCGGCAGCGCCTACGGGACGATCGAGACCGAGATCTGGTACCAGACCACGCAGCTGCTCGACCTGCCCGCCGCGGCCGCGCTGTCGATCCTGCAACTCGTCGTCGTGACCGCCTCGCTGATGGTCGCCGGCGCGACCAGGGCGCGCCAGGAACGCGCGCTGCGCCTGTCCGGCAACCCGGTCGACGGCCCCCTGCGGCGCGGGGACCTGCCGGCCGCAGCGGTCACCGCGGTGGTGGTGGCCGGCCTGCTGCTCCTGCCGATGGGCTCGCTCGCCTGGCGCTCGCTGGTGACCGCGGACGGGATCGGGTTCGCCCACTACGTCGCGCTGGGCGGGCGCACCGGCCAGCTCACCGTGAGCGTCTGGCAGGCCCTGCTGAACTCCGTGGTCACGGCCGTGGCCGCGACGGCGATCGCCGTCGTGCTCGGGCTCCTGGTGAGCTACGTGCTGTCGCGCCGGCCGGCCTCGCCACGGGGACGGCGGGTCCTGCGCGGGGTGGACGCGGTGTTCATGCTCCCGCTGGGGGTGTCGGCGGTGACCGTCGGTTTCGGCTTCCTGATCACGCTGAACCGGCCGCCGCTCGACCTGCGGTCGAGCTGGCTGCTGATCCCCGTCGCGCAGGCGATGGTGGCCCTGCCGCTGGTGGTGCGGACGCTGCTCCCCACGCTGCGGGCCATCGACCCGCGCCTGCACGAGGCGGCGGCGAGCCTGGGTGCCGCCCCCGCGCGGATCGTCGCCACGATCGACCTCCCGTTCGCGCTGCGGGGGCTCGGGCTGGCGGTCGGCTTCGCCTTCGCCACCAGCCTGGGCGAGTTCGGGGCCACCTCGTTCCTCGCCCGGCCCGACCGTCCCACGCTGCCGGTGGTGATCTTCCAGCTGATCGGACGGCCGGGCGCGGAGAACTTCGGCATGGCCCTGGCGGCGTCGGTCGTGCTCGCCGTGCTGACCGCCGTGGCCATGGGGCTTGCCGAGTGGATCGGACCCAGGGAGGTGAACCCGTGGTAGCCGGACTCCAGGTCGCCGAGGCCGTGGTGCGCTACGGACCCGTGACCGCCGTCGACCGGGTCAGCCTCGAGGTCGCTCCCGGCGAGGTCGTGGCGCTGCTCGGGGCGTCCGGGTCGGGGAAGTCGTCGCTCCTGCGGGCGGTGGCGGGCCTCGAGCCGCTCGCCGGGGGCGCCGTCCGCTGGGACGGCGAGGACCTCGCCGGCGTGCCGGTGCACCGCCGTGGCTTCGTGGTGATGTTCCAGGACGGCCAGTTGTTCCCGCACCTGTCGGTGGCCGCCAACGTCGGCTACGCCCTCGACGGGCGCCCGCGCGCGGAGCGTGACGCCCGGGTCGCGGACCTGCTCGACCTTGTCGGGTTGCCCGGCTACGGGCCGCGTCCGGTGACCGCGCTGTCGGGTGGCCAGGCCCAGCGGGTCGCCCTCGCGAGGTCGCTGGCCGCCGAGCCGCGCCTGCTGCTGCTGGACGAACCCCTCTCCGCGCTCGACCGCGGTCTCCGCGAGCACCTCGGCGCGGTGCTGGACGAGACGCTGCGCGCCACCGGCATTCCCACGCTCTACGTCACGCACGACCAGGACGAGGCCTTCGCGATCGCCGACCGCGTCGCTGTGCTCTCCGGGGGACGCCTGCTCCAGGTCGCGGAGCCGTCCGTGCTGTGGCGGCACCCGGCCGGACAGGAGGTGGCCGCGTTCCTCGGCTACGGCCCGTTCCTCGACCCCGCGCAGGCGGCGTCGCTCGGGCTCCCGGGTGCGGACGGGGTCGTCGGCGTCGGGCCCGACGGGCTGGTGGCGGACCCGGCGGGGACGCCCTGCCCCGTCCTGGAGGTGCGCGCCCGCCGCGGGGGCGCCGAGGTGACCGTCGCGCTGCCGGACGGACAGGCCGCGCGGGTGCGGACCCGGGAGCTCCCCGGGCACCACGAAGCGCCCCGGCAGCTGGCCGTGCGGCTCGACCCGGACGGCTGCGTGGTGCTTGCCGATCCGGTTTCGGTTTGACTGTCGGTACGCAACCAACACGAATTTTCGCCGACGCCTCGCGCGTCGGGGAATTCCTTGTCCGGCGAACCAACATCGGGCCCGTCGGGGGTGATCGCCCGCCATTGTGTAACGATCACACCATCGCAGTTGCGGGAATGTGGGATCGCAGATCCCACCAGGGGAGAGCCGCCGGGCGCCTCCGCCTGAGTCGAGAGTGAAAGGCCTCGTCATCGCCCGGTTCGCGCCGCCAGGGCAGGCTCGCCATCGCGCGGGTATCCCACAGCCGGGCGCCCGTTCGCGTGGGGATGCCACGCGCCCGCGGCGGCCCGCCGGAACACGGCGGCCGCGGATCCCAAAGGGGATGGAATGTCGATGTGGATACCAACACGAAACGCGTGTTCGTGGTTGTTTTGTGACCTTTTCGCAAACACTTCTTTGAACGTTTTGGGTGCGCTAGATTCCGGCTCGGGAACTCCCACACATCCCTTCAATGAAGAAAGGCACCAGATGTTCCGCAAGATCGCAGCGGCCGTCGCCATTGCACTTCCGATCGTCCTCACCGCCTGCAGCTCCGGTGGCGCCGCCCCCGCCGCGAGCACCAGCGGCTCTGCCGCCTCCGGCGAGATCATCGTCGGCCTCATCACCAAGACCGAGACCAACCCCTTCTTCGTCAAGATGAAGGAGGGCGCCCAGGCCAAGGCCACCGAGCTCGGCGCCAAGCTGCTCACCGGCGCCGGCGCCAAGGACGGTGACAACGAGGGCCAGGTCACGGCCATGGAGAACATGATCAACGCCGGGGCCAAGGGCATCCTGATCACCCCGTCCGACACCAAGGCCATCGTGCCGTCCATCCAGAAGGCCCGGGCGGCGGGCATCGTCGTGATCGCCCTCGACACCGCCACCGACCCGCAGGACGCGTCGGACGCCCTGTTCGCCACCGACAACTTCAAGGCCGGCGAGCTGATCGGCCAGTGGGCGGCCAAGGCGATGACCGGCAAGACCCCGGTGATCGCGACGCTCGACCTCGCCCCCGGCATCACCGTGGGCGCCCAGCGCCACAACGGCTTCCTGCAGGGCATGGGCCTGGTCTCCGGCATCGCCAGCACCTCCACCGATCTCGCCACCAGCAAGGAGGTCGTCTGCGCCCAGGACACCCACGGTGACCAGACCGAGGGCCAGACCGCGATGGAGAACTGCCTGAGCAAGAACGGCGACATCAACCTCGTCTACACCATCAACGAGCCAGCGGCCTTCGGGGCGTGGACCGCGCTGAAGAACGCCGGCAAGGACAAGGACGTGACCATCGTCTCCGTCGACGGCGGCTGCCAGGGCGTCCAGGGCGTGGTGGACGGCAAGATCGCGGCCACCTCGCAGCAGTACCCGCTGAAGATGGCCTCGATGGGCGTCGAGGCGATCGTCAAGTACGCCAAGGACGGCACCAAGCCCTCCGGCTACACCGACACCGGCGTGACCCTGATCACCGACAAGCCGCAGACCGGTGTCGACAGCAAGGACTCCGCGTTCGGCACCGCCAACTGCTGGGGCAACAAGTAATCCGCACCTCCCGGGCGGCGGCGACCGTGACGGTCGCCCCCGCCTGCACCAGAAAGGCAGTCGAACCATGAGCTCAGTGCAGAGCGCGGTCACCACCGATCAGCGCCCGGCCCTCGTCAAGACCCTGCTCGCCTCGCCGATCCTCGGCCCGGTCGCAGCCCTGCTGATGGCCAGCATCTTCTTCGCGGTGATGAGCCCACGGTTCCTCACCGGCCCGAACTTCTCCCTCATCCTCCAGCAGGTGATGGTGGTCGGCGTCCTCGCGATCGGCCAGACCCTGGTGATCATCACCACCGGCATCGACCTGTCCAACGGCATGGTGATGGCGCTGTCCGGCGTCCTGATCGCCAGCTTCGCCGCGCAGAAGGGCCTCAACCCGTGGCTCGCGATCCTGATCGGCCTGGTGATCGCGATGGCGTTCGGCATGCTCAACGGTGGCCTGGTCACCGGGATCGGGCTCCCTGCGTTCATCGTGACGCTGGGCACCATGAACATCGCCTACGCGCTGACCCGGATCTACACGACCTCCACCATCACGAACCTGCCCAAGGAGCTCACCTTCCTCGGCGAGACCTTCAATCTCGCCGGCACGGCGATCGCCTACGGCACCGTCCTGATGATCATCCTCTACGCCATCACCTGGTTCGTGATGAAGTACACGGCCCCGGGCCGCTCGGTGTTCGCCGTCGGTGACAACATCGAGGCCGCCCGCCTGGCCGGCATCAACACCAAGCGCGTCCTGCTCGGCGTGTACACCTTCGCCGGGCTCGCCTACGGCATCGCCGCGCTGCTCCAGGTGGCCCGCACCGGCGTGGGCGACCCTCAGGCCGGCCAGACCTCGAACCTCGACAGCATCACCGCCGTCGTGCTCGGCGGGACCAGCCTCTTCGGCGGCCGCGGCAGCATCGTCGGCACCCTCATCGGCGCGCTGATCGTCGGTGTCTTCCGCAACGGGCTGCAGCTGATGGGCGTCGAGTCGACCTACCAGGTGCTGATCACGGGCATCCTGGTCATCGCCGCGGTGTCGGTGGACCAGCTGACCCACCGCAAGTGAGGGGGGTCCGATGACGACAGAGGCACCCGGGCGGGTGCTGCTGGAGATGAAGGGGATCGGCAAGAGCTTCCCCGGCGTGAAGGCGCTCGAGGGTGTGAACCTGACGATCCGCGAGGGCCAGGTGCACGCGCTGCTCGGCGAGAACGGCGCCGGCAAGTCGACGCTGATCAAGATCCTCTCCGGCGCCTACACCCGTGACGAGGGGGAGATCTTCTTCGACGGCGCGAAGGCCGACATCCGCACCCCCGCGGACGCCGAGCGCCTGGGCATCTCGACCATCTACCAGGAGTTCAACCTCACCCCGAACATGACGATCGCCGAGAACATCTTCCTCGGCCACCTCCCGGTCAAGGGCGGGCGGATCGACTGGGGGACGGTGCGGTCGCGGTCGCGCGAGCTGCTCGACAGCCTCGACGTCGACCTGCCCGTCGACACCCTGACGGGCCGGCTGTCGGTGGCCCAGCAGCAGATGGTGGAGATCGCGAAGGCGCTGAACCGGAACACGCGGATCCTGGTGATGGACGAGCCGTCCGCCGTGCTCAGCGAGCGGGACATCGAGAACCTGTTCGCCGTGGTCCGCCGGCTGCAGGCCGCGGGCATCGGCATCATCTACATCTCGCACCGGCTGAAGGAGATCTTCGAGCTGGCCGACGAGGTGACGGTGCTGAAGGACGGGCGCTACGTGGACACCAAGCAGGTGGCGGACGTGGGCATGGACGACCTGGTCAAGCTGATGATCGGCCGCGACCTCGAGGACGTGTATCCCAAGCGTGCGGTCCCCCCCGGCGAGGTCGTCCTCACGGTGTCGCACCTGGCGCAGAGCCACCTCGCGAAGGATGTGAGCTTCGACCTGCGGGCCGGGGAGATCATCGGCTTCGCGGGGATCACCGGGTCCGGCCGCACCGAGACCGCCCGCGTCCTGTTCGGTGCCGACCGGGCCACGGCAGGGACGATGACCCTGTTCGGCGCGCCGTACAGCCCCCGCTCGCCGCGCGACGCGATCAACCACGGCGTCGCCCTGGTGACCGAGGACCGCAAGCGGCAGGGCCTGCTGCTGAAGCTCCAGGTGTTCTTCAACACCACGATCTCGGGGCTCGACCGGCTCAGCCGGTTCGGCGTCCTCGACCTCAAGGGCGAGCAGGGCCTGGTACGCACCTGGATCCAGAACCTGCGGATCAAGACGCCCACGCCGCAGTTCCTCGTGGTGAACATGTCCGGCGGCAACCAGCAGAAGGTCGTCCTCGCCCGCTGGCTGAGCCTCGGCATCAAGGTGTTCATCATGGACGAGCCGACGCGCGGCATCGACGTGGGCAGCAAGGCCGAGATCTACCAGATCATGGCCGATCTCGCCGACCAGGGCGTGGCGATCCTGATGATCTCCTCCGAGCTGCCCGAGGTTCTGGGTATGAGCGATCGGGTGATGGTCATGCGGGAGGGCCGCATCGTCAAGGAACTGAGCAGGGAGCAGGCGTCCGAGGAGGTCGTCATGCAGTACGCCGTCGGCCACGAGGAGGCGGCGGCCCGGTGACCCCGGCGTCGCTCCCGGCGGACCCGTCCGCGCTGGCCGCCCGGCTGAGGAGCCGGGCGGCCGGCGGCGCGCGGGTGATCGTCGGCCTGTGCGGCGCGCCGGGGGCGGGCAAGTCCACCCTGGCCGCCCTGCTGGCCGCGGAGCTCGAGCGCGACGAGCCCGGCACGGCGGTGGTCGTGCCCATGGACGGCTTCCACCTGGCGGCCTCGGTGATCGCCGTCGACGACCGGGCGACCCGCCGGGGGGCGCCCGACACGTTCGACCCCGACGGCTTCGCGGCCCTGCTGTCCAGGCTCCGCGCGAACGTCGAGGAGGTGGTCTACGCCCCGGAGTACCGGCGCGATATCGAGGACCCGGTGGCCGGGGCGATCGCGGTGCCCCGGGCGTGCCCGGTCGTGGTCACCGAGGGCAACTACCTGCTGCACCCCGACCCGGCCTGGCGCAGGGTGCGGGCGCACCTGGACGAGGTCTGGTTCCTCGAGGCGCCCGACGAGGAGCTCCGGGTCAGCAGGCTGATCGAGCGGCACGAGCACTTCGGGAAGACGCCCGAGCACGCCAGGGCGCACGTGTTCTCCTCCGACGAGCGGAACGCGGGACTGGTCGCGTCCCACCGTGACGCGGCCGACCTGGTGCTGCGCTGGCCGGCCTGGTGAGCCCTTCGGGGTGATCCGCGGTCAGGCGCCGGCCGACGCCACCGCCGCCAGCACCGACGCCTGCGCGTCGCCCGGGCTGGCCGGCAGGAGCGGGATGCCCATCGTGTTCATCACGCGCTGCATGCCCTCCCCCATGTGGTCGACCACGACCGCCTGCACGCCCTCCTCCTTGAGGAAGCGGACGATCCGGGCGTGGTGGGAGCCGTGGGTGCCCTCGTCGTGGGAGACGTCCCAGCCCACCTCGTGGACCTGCCAGGAACGCACGGCGCCGTCCTCGACGTCGGCGACACCCACCCAGTGGGCGCGGCCCCAGGCTGCGGCCGAACGGCCGTCCTCGGTGACGGGCGTGGCGATGATCACGGTGCTCCTCCAGTGTTCGGGACGCAGCCATCGTAGGCCCGCCCGGACCGCGCCCGTGCGTGGCACCTTCCACCACCCGGACAGCAGTGTCAGAATGCGGCGATGGTGAGCCCACCAGCCCCCTCCGGGGCACGCCATGACGTCGGCGTCGAGGAGCTGTTCTTCTCCACGACCGACGCCAGGGGTGTCATCGAGCAGGCCAACTCGGTGTTCGTCCGCCTCTCGCGCCACCCGCGTGAGGCCCTCGTCGGCGCGCCCCACAACATCATCCGGCACCCGGTGATGCCCGGGGGCGCCTTCCTGCTGATGTGGTCGACGCTCCAGGCCGGCGAGCCGTTCTGCGCCTACGTCGACAACCTCGCCGCGGACGGCAGCACCTACGGCGTCTTCGCCACCATCACCCCGCTGGGGGAGGGGTACCTCTCGGTGCGCGGGCGTCCCTTCCAGACGGCACTGCGCGACGCGGCCTTCGACCTCTACCGACGCGTCCGGCCCGAAGAGCTCGGCGCGCGCGAGGCGGGCGGGAGCGCCCATGACGCCGCCGTCCTCGGGCTCGACCGGCTGGCGGGGCTGCTGGCCGAGGCCGGGTTCGCCTCCTACGAGGAGTTCGCGTGGGTGGCCCTGCCCGCGGAGGTCGAGGCCCGGCTGGCCCAGGCCGCCGGGATCCCCGAGCGGCCCGGCGCGCAGGGGCCGCTGGCCGGGATGCTGGCCGCCACGCGCACCATCGAGGCCGAACTGCACGGCTGGGCCGGGCGGCTCGGCGACCTCCAGGCGGTGGCCGACCGGCTGCTGGCCGCTGCGCCCCGGCTGCGGGCCACCGTGCAGGCGAACCGCGAGGACGCCGACCGCATCCGCGAGGAGGACACCGGCGGGCAGTTCGCGACGGCCGTGGTGTACCTGCGGCTGTGGGCCGGGATGGCGCCGGAGGTGTCGGTGCTCGTCACAGAACTGGTCGCGGAGCTCGAGCAGCTGCGGCGCAGCTGCGCCCGGACGCGCTTCCGCATCGCGCTGGCGGTGCTGCACAACCTGGCGCTGGGCCAGTTCGTCACCGAGCTGATCGACCAGGTACCCGGGTTCGACGAGGCGCGTCCCGCGGTCGCCGGCCTCCGGCGCGCCCTCGACGAGGGGATCGCCGAGACCAGGGAGCAGACCGCGCGGAACGCGGCCTTCGCCGCTGCGGCGGCCGACCGCATCGCCGCGCTGCGCGAGCTCCTCGACCTCCCCCAGGCGATGATCCGGCAGTGGCTCGCCACGGCCGACCACGGCTCGGCGTCCTTCGCCCGGACCGCGGAGACCGTGCAGGCGGGCCTCGACCGCACGGCGGCGGGCATGGAACTGCTGGACGCGCTGTCGGTGGAGTGCCGGCGGATCGCCACGCCGCTGGAGGCCGCCGTCGTCGAGACCCAGCTCGACCGGCTGAGGGAGTACTCGACGCTCGGCTGAGCCACGTCCAGCGGCCACGGACGCGCTCGCGCAGCGGTTAGTCTGGCCCCACCGCAGGTGGCGGGGGAGTCGGAGGACGTGGCGATGCTGGCGGTGTGCCCCAATCCGACCATCGACCGCCTGGTGGTGCTGGACGAGCTGCTGCCCGGCACGGTCGGACGTGCCCGCGAGAACCGCGCCTACCCCGCAGGCAAGTCGGTGTCCGCGGCCCGGGGCAGCCGGGCGAACGACGCGGCACCGGGCGTCCTTGCGCTGCTGCCGGTGGAGGGCTCCGCCTGGTACCTGGAGACGCTGCGGGGCGAGGGCGTCGAGGTCGCGGCCCACAGCTACCCGGGACGGGTGCGCGAGTCGATCATCGTGATCGAGGACGACGGGCGGGTCACCGTGCTGAACGGGACCGGGGCGCCGGTCGACGCCGCCACCTGGGACGGCTTCGTGGACGCGGCGGTGGCCCGCACGCGACCCGGGACGTGGGTGGTGTGCAGTGGCAGCTTCCCGCCCGGCGTGGCCCCGTCCGCCGTGGCGGACCTCGTCGCGGCGGTGACCGGCGCCGGCGGCCTGCTGGCGCTCGACACGGGCCCGGCGTGGATGCCGGCCGCGCTCTCCGGTGCCGCGCTGCCGGCCCTGGTCACCCCGAACCTGGCCGAGGCCGAGGCCATCCTGGCCGGTGACGCGGCCGTGGAGCACACCTGGGTGGGTGAGGACGCGCTGGACCGGGCGGCGTCCGCAGCGCTGGCCCTCCGGTCCCGCGGGCTCGCGTCCGCGGTCGTGACGGCGGGGGCCGCCGGTCTCGCGTGGGCCTCCGGCGGGGAGTCCGGCACCCTTCCCGGGCTCGCCGTGGATGTGCGCAACCCGATCGGCGCGGGCGACGCGTTCATGGGCGGTCTGGTCGCGCGGCTCGAACAGGGGCTGCCCTTCGCGGAGGCCGTCGCCTGGGGCATGGCGACCTCGTGCGCTGCGATCGAGCAGTGGTCCCCGGGTGGCGCGGACGCGGCCCGCGTCCGGCACCACCGTGCGCGGATCGGCTGACGCGCCGGCGGTCAGCGGCGGCGCCAGGCCTCGGTGTCCTCGGTCAGCCGTTCGACGTGGTCCGGCAGCGTGCCGGAGGCGAGGTCGGCCACCGTCGTCGCCTCCAGGACCTGGCGCAGGGCGGCGCGGGTGGCCACCCACACCCGGGTGAGGGCGCGGGCGGGCCCGGTGTACTCCACAGACTCCGGGGGCTGCCCGCGGACGGCGGCCAGCGGGCCGTCCACAGCCCGCACCACGTCGGCGAGGGTGATGTCGGCGGCCGGGCGGCCCAGCCGGAACCCGCCGGACGCCCCGCGCTGGGAGGTGAGGATGCCGTCGCGCGCCAGGTCGCGCAGGATCGACTCGAGAAACTTCCCCGGCAGGTCCTGCGCGGCCGCGAGGTCCTTGCGGGTCAGCGCGCGGTCGGGCTGGGCAGCGAACTCGGCCATGGCACGGATCGCGTAGTCCACGCGAGCCGTGACCTGCATCGCGCCTCCTAGAGCCTGACCGTCCCCAGCCCGCGCCGGCGGCGGACGACGTCGGACATCCTGCTGAACACCGCGTCGAAGACCATGCCGAGGACCAGGACCACGATCATGGTAGCTATCAGGGCGGGGGCGTTGGCGAACTCGCGGTAGAACTGGAGCTGGACCCCCAGGGACGGCTTGCTGGCGATGATCACCAGCAGCTCGCCCGCCATCAGCGACCGCCACGCGAACGCCCATCCCTGCTTGAGCCCGGCGACGTAGGTCGGCAGGGCGGACGGCAGCACGACGTGCCGGTACAGGTCGAACCCGCGGGCGCCGAGCACGGTCGCCGTCCGCAGCAGCGGGGGCGGGACGTCGTCGATGCCGGAGATCAGCCCGTTGGCGATCGAGGGCGCCGCGCCCAGCACCACCACGAACAGGATCGCGTTCTCCGACAGCCCGAACAGCAGGATCGCGAACGGGAACCACGCGATGGACGGCATGGTCTGCAGCCCGGTGAGCATCGACCCGATCGCCGTGCGCAGCACCCGGGAGCTCGACACGGCGATGCCGAGGACCGTGCCGATCACCAGCGAGAGGCCGAAGCCGAGCAGGGCGCGGGTGACCGTGTTGCCCAGGGCCAGCCAGAACTTCGGCTCGCCGAGGAAGGCGAGGAGCTCCCCGCCCACGGTCGCCGGGGACGGCAGCACGTAGTCGGGCTTCCAGCCCGACAGGTGGACGGCCTCCCACGCCACGACGGCGAGCACGGTGGCGAGCAGCCCCGGCCAGACCGCGCGCCACGCGCGGCCGGCGGACCACCGCGGAACGCCGGCACCCGCCGCGGACCCCTCCGCCGGACGGGACGCCGGCGCGGCCGTGGCCGCCGCGCGATCGGTGAGCACCGTGGTCATGACGCCTCCCGGACGGTGTCGTAGGCGTCCATCACGTGGTGCAGTTCGCCGGACAGGCGCGCGACGGCGGCGTCCGACATCTCGCGGGGACGCGGCAGGCCGATCGGCACCTCCTCGACGATCCGTCCCGGCGAGGGCGACATCACGACCACCCGGTCGGCGAGGCGGGCGGCCTCGCGCACGTTGTGGGTGACGAAGACGATGGCGAGTCCGCGGGCGGCCCAGACCCGTTCGATCTCCTCGTGCAGGGCGTCCCTGGTGAGCGCGTCGAGGGCGCCGAACGGCTCGTCCATCAGCAGGATGCGGCAGTCCTGGGCCAGGGCGCGGGCCAGCGCCACGCGCTGCCGCATGCCGCCGGAGAGCTGGTGGGGGCGCTTAGCTGCCGCGTCGGGCAGCTGCACGATCTCGAGCAGCTCGGCCACCCGGCCGGGCCAGTCGGCCTTCGGCACCCCGGACAGCCGCAGCGCCAGCTCGATGTTCCCGCGGACGGTCAGCCACGGGAACAGGTTGGCGTCCTGGAACATCATCCCCACCCGGTTGCCGTGGGTGTCGATGGTGCCGGTGGTGGGGGCGGCCAGGCCGGCGATGAGCGAGAGCAGGGTGCTCTTGCCGCAGCCGGAGCGGCCCAGGAGGCAGACGAACTCGCCCTCGCCGACGGCGAGGCTGGTGCCGCTGAGGGCGAGCGTGGGCTCGTGGTGGTCGGCGTAGACCTTGCTCACGTCCGACACGGTGAGGGCGGCGGGGACGTCGGTCACGGCACGCTCACCGCCTTCTCCTTGCGCTCCGCGAGCAGGCCGTTGAGGGTGTCGACGGCGTACAGCCCGGTGAGGTCGGGCTGCTCCAGCAGGCCGACGGCGCTGGCGTGGGCGGCGCCCTCGGCGAGGGTCGAGGCCAGCGGGTCCGCCGTGAACACGACCTTGCTCCACGCCTCGTCGAGCACGGCGGCGTCCATGCCCTTGCCGGTCAGGGCCTCCAGCTGGTCGTTCACGACCTTCTTGGCGCCGTCGGGGTCGGCGGCGATGCCGTCCAGGGTGTCGAGCAGGCCGGTCAGGAAGGCCTTCACCTGCTCGGGGTGCTCGGTGAGGAACTGGGTGCGGACGACGACGTTGGTGACGACGAACTTCTTGTCCGGCCACAGCTCGGCCTCGTCCACGAGCACGTGGCCGCCGCCCTCGCGCACCAGCCGCGTCGCCCACGGCTCCGGCACCCACGCGCCGTCGATCTGGCCGGCGGAGAACGCCTGCAGCGCGGTCGCGTTCTCCTGCGGCAGGATGCTGACGTCGCCGCCGCCCTCGGTGTCGGTCGCGAACCCCTGCTCCTTCAGCCAGTAGCGCAGGGCCACGTCCTGGGTGTTGCCCAACTGCGGGGTGGCGAGCCTGCGTCCCTTGAGCTGGGCGGGCGTGGTGATGTCCTTGCTCACCACGAGGGCTGCTCCGTTGGCCGCGGCGCCGGAGATCACCCGCAGCGCCTGGCCCTTCGACCGGGTGAACCCGGTGATGGTCGGGTTGGGCCCGATGAAGGTGATGTCGACCGAGCCGGCGTTCAGGGCCTCCAGGGCCGCCGGGCCGGCGTTGAAGGTGACCGTCCTGAGCTGGACGCCCTGGCCGAGGGCGGCGGCGTAGGCGCCCTTCTCGACCCCCACTAGGGCGGGGGCGTGGGTGAGGTTGGGGAAGTACCCGAGGGTCACGGTCAGCGGCGTTCCCGCGGCCGGGGTGCCGGCGCAGGCGCTCACTCCGAGGGAGCCGAGCAGGGCCAGGGCGACGGCGGCGGCCGCGGCGCGTCGGGGACGAGGGGGCATGTCGGATCCTCACCGGGGAGAAGGGGAATTTCCATTAATCCTACGTTAAAGATGGGAAAAGTGGTCAGAGCGGGTCCACGACCCGGACGCGGGCGCCTCGACGCTGTCGGGGGCTGCGGGTAGCGTGACGGCATGGAGGCCACTGGCGAGCCGGTGGAGCTCGAGGTCTGTGACCGCGTGATCCGGCTGACGAGCCCCGACCGCGTCTACTTCCCCGCCCGGGGCTGGACGAAGCGCGACCTCGCCACCTACTACCTGTCCGTCGGCGACGGCATCGTCCGGGCGCTTCGGGAGCGGCCCTGCATGCTGCACCGGTTCCCGTCCGGGCTGTCGGGGGAGAAGGTGCACCAGAAGCGGCTGCCCGCCGGCGCCCCGCCGTGGATCGAGACCGTGCGGGTGTCGTTCCCGCGCTACGGGCGCACCGCAGACGAGCTGTGCGTGACCGAACTCGCCTCCGTGCTGTGGGCGGTGCAGATGGCCACGGTGGAGTTCCACCCGTGGAACTCGCGCCGGGCCGACGTGGAGCGTCCCGACGAGTGGCGGATCGACCTCGACCCGATGCCGGACGCGGGGTTCGAGCGGGTCCGCCGGGCCGCGGGCGTCGCCCGGGAGGTGCTGGACGAGCTCGGCATCCTCGGGTTCCCCAAGACCTCCGGCGGCAGCGGGCTGCACATCTATGTGCGGATCGTGCCGGAGTGGTCCTTCGGGCAGGTGCGGAGGGCCGCGCTGGCCTTCGCCCGGGAGGTGGAGCGACGGCTGCCCGACGACGTCACCACCACCTGGTGGCGCAAGGACCGTGACCCCCGCCACGTGTTCGTCGACTTCAACCAGAACGCCCGCGACCACACGATCGCCAGCGCGTGGTCGGTGCGCGGGGTGCCCGAGGGCACCGTGTCCACCCCGTTCGCGTGGGAGGAGCTGGACGCGATCGCGCCCCGCGAGCTGACCCTGGCGACGGTGCCCGCGCGCTTCGCAGCGCAGGGCGACCCGCACGCGACGATCGACGACGTCGCCCACCGTCTCGACACGCTGCTGGAGTGGGCGGACCGGGACGGCCTCCCCGAGTGACCCGCGCTTGGACGGGGGTGGACACTGGAGGCGGAATGGTATCTCGGCCAGGGTTCGCCAACCGGTGGCCGTGGCGGGGGTCCGGCCGGACGGCCGGGCCCCCGTCGTCCGTCCGGCCCTCGTGCGGCGGGCGCATAATGGCCGCGTGCTCGCCCTCGTCCTGACGTTCCCCTCCTTCGACCCGGTGGCCTTCCGCCTGGGCCCGCTCGCCGTGCACTGGTACGGGCTGATGTACCTGCTGGGGTTCGTCGTCGGCTACCTGCTGCTGCTCCGACGCCTGAAGCACCCTCCCTACGCCGGCATCACCGAGCCCGCGCCGTGGACATCGACGGTGGTGGCCGACCTGATGACCTACGTCATCGCCGGCGTCATCCTGGGCGGACGGCTCGGCTACTGCCTGTTCTACCAGCCGGCGTTCTACCTGACCCAGCCGCTGGAGATCCTCAAGGTCTGGGACGGGGGCATGAGCTTCCACGGCGGCGCGCTCGGCGTCGCCGTCGGCGTGTGGCTGTTCGCGCGCCGGCAGGGCCGCCCGTTCCTCCAGGTCAGCGACCTGCTGGTGGCGGTGGTCCCGGTCGGGCTGGCGTTCGGGCGGATCGGGAACTTCATCAACGGCGAGCTGTGGGGGCGGCCCGCCGACCCGTCCCTGCCCTGGGCGATGGTGTTCCCGCAGGTGGACGCGGTGCCGCGGCACCCCTCGCAGCTCTACGAGTTCGCTCTGGAGGGGGTGCTGCTGTTCGTGGTCGGATGGCTGTACGCCCGGCGCGGCCCGGATCGCGGCAAGTCGAGCGCCCTGTTCGTGTTCGGTTACGGCGTCCTCCGCTTCGTGGTGGAGTTCTCCCGCGAGCCGGACAGCTTCCTGGGCCTGCTGCCGCTGGGCCTCAGCATGGGCCAGTGGCTGTGCGTGCCGATGATCCTCGGCGGCGTTGCGCTGTGGGTGTGGTCGGACCGGCGGGCGAAGCGGGAGGCGGCCGCCGCGCTCGCCCCGGCCGTGGGGGAGCCCGTCGCCACGGAGGAGCCCGTCGCCACCGAGGAGGTGTGATGCCACTGGTCGCCGAGCCGCGCCGGCCCAACCCCGTCCTGAGGCTGGGCGTGGCGCTCGCCGAGCGGATCACCGGACCGCGGATGCTGCCGGCCCGGCTGCTCGCGTGGTACCCCAGGGCCGCGATCGGTTCCGGCGTCCTCGAGGCGCTCGTCGCGCACGACGAGCCGTCCGCACGGTTGCTGAAGCTCGTGCGCGTCACCGCCTCTGTCACGGCGAACTGTGCCTTCTGCGTCGACATGAACAGCTTCGCCCACGACCGCGCGGGCCTCACCGACGCCGAGCTGGCCGCGATCACCGGGGGTGACGTCGGCGCGGTGGGTTCCTTCGACCACCGCGAACGGCTGGCCATCGAATACGCCCGGCTCGTCTCCTCGACGCCGCTGCGCTTCCCGGAGGCGCTCCAGGCCGAGCTGCGCGCGGCGTTCAGCGAGCGGGAGCTGGTGATCCTGGCCACGACCGCTGCCCAGGTCAACTACTGGGCGCGGGTCATCCAGGCGCTCGGCATCCCGCCGGCCGGGTTCACGCAGGCGTGCCGCCTGCCGGACGCGTCCGCCTGAGGCCAGCCACGGCCAGGGGACGTCAGCGCGCGAGCGTCCGCAGCTTCTCCCGGAGGGTGGCAAGGCTGAAGCCGTCGACCACCGCCTCCACGTCACGCAGGGCCGTGCCCGGCTCGAGCACCACGCCCTCCGGCGGGTCGATGAGGTCGATGATCGCCGCGACGGGCACGCCGAGGCCGTCCGCCGCCTGCTGGATGGTCATCCACCCCTTCACGTCTTCGGCGGTGAGGTCGGCCTGCACGACCGTGCGGCCGCTGGTCGTCCAGCCGCCGGTCGCCTGCGCGATCCCGACCGATCCGAAGAGGATGACGACCGACGCCACCGGCGCCACCCAGACCGTCGCCCTCATGACTCCTCCCCTCCGGCCGTCCGGGGCGCTCGGCGCGCCGGTGGGGCCGCAGCGCCCGTCGCCGACAGCACGGGAACGCCCAGCAGCACCGGCGCCTCCACCTGGAGGGCGCCACGCACCGGACAGGTGGTCACGCAGTCCATGCAGCCGACGCAGTCGGGGTGCACCAGCGGTGCGGCGGCGCTGGGCCGGAGACCGACCGGGCAGGCACGGTCGCACAGCGTGCAGTCGGTGCAGGCGGACGGCGAGCGCCTGATCCGCAGCAGGCTGAGCCGCCCCAGCACGCTCAGGACGCCTCCCAGCGGGCAGAGGTAGCGGCACCAGAACCTGTCCACCACCAGGGCGCCGGCCAGCACGACGGCCAGGACCGCCAGCCCGGCCCACAGCAGCGGGCTGTCGGATCCGAACAGCCAGTTCAGCCCGAACAGGGCCAGGTACGGGTCGTAGTCGGCGAACCACAGGCGGGCGGTGGTGTAGCTGAGGACGACCACCACGGCGAGCACGACGAAGCGGCCGTACCGGAGGATCCGGTCGGCCCGTTCCGGGATGGTGAGGCTTGGCAGGTGGAGCCGCCGGCGCAGCCAGGACAGTGCGTCCTGCACCGCGCCGAACGGGCAGATCCAGCCGCAGAACGCGTTGCCGGCGAGCACGGTCGCGGCCAGCAGTGCGGCGCCCAGCACCAGGTTCGACGGGTGCGTGCGGCTCACCAGCGAGCCCGTCGTCACCCAGGTGAGCAGCGTCTCGACCGCGCCGAAGGGGCACAGGGCGTCGACGGAGGCGGCCCCCGCCGGCTCCTCCTCCAGCTGGTGGCGGACCGCGGCCACCACGATCAGGGCCGCCACGGCGAGCTGGACCAGGTGGCGGGCACGCTTCACGCGCAGGATCTGGCGGGTGCGTTGCTGGAAGCGGGTGAGCCGGCTGGTGCCGGCGGCGGCGTCGTTGCGGGGCACGGTGTCCTCCATGGGTCCGGGGTCACCCCAGAGCGTTCCGTGCGTCTGTGAAGCTCCGGTGAAGCCGGCGTGAGGATCGCGCGAGTCGTGCCGGCGCGTGCTCAGGCGCCCGTGCGCAGCGGCAGCCGGACGGTGAACGTTGCTCCCAGGCCCCGGCCGGGGGACGTGGCCGTGATCGCGCCACCGTGCGCCTCGACGATGCCGCGCGCGATGGTGAGCCCGATGCCAGAGCCGGTGTCGCCGGCGCCGGGCCGCCGTCCGGGCGCACGGTAGAACCGCTCGAACACGCGCTCCAGGTCGCCCGGGTCGAGGCCCACCCCGGTGTCGGCGACGGCGGCCACCGCGTCCGTGCCGGCGCGCGCGCAGGTGATCGTGACGCGTCCGCCGGCGTCGGTGGCCCGCAGGGCGTTGCCGACGAGGTTCGTCACGACCTGGGCGATGCGGTCGGGGTCGACCTCGACCCGCAACGGTTCCGGGCCGGGGTCGATGCCGAGGGCGATGCCGGCGTCCACGGCCTGGGGACGCAGCCGCTCGCCCGCGGCCGCCACGACGTCACGCAGGTCGAGCGCGACCGGAGCCATCGGGATCCGCCCCTCCTCGGCCTTCGACAGCGCGGAAAGGTCGTCGCCGAGGCGCCGCAGGCGCCGGACCTCCTCGCTGACGTGCATCAGCCCGTCGGGCGTCGTGGGCAGGACGCCGTCGATCATGCCCTCGACGTAGCCGTCGATCACCGTGAGCGGCGTCCGCAGTTCGTGTGCCACCTCGCCGAGCAGCCGCACCCGCCGGGACTCGGTCTCGGACAGGGCGTTGCCGAGCGTGTTGACGTCGGAGGCCAGCTCGGCCAGCTCGGTCTCCCTCGGCACCTCGATCGGCACGTCGTAGCGTCCGCGGGCCATCTGCCGCGTGGCGCCCCGCATCGTGCGGAGAGGACGGATCACCCGGGCGGCCAGGACGGCACCCAGCACGGCGGCGGCGACCACGCCCACCAGTGCTCCGATCAGCAGCGCCTGGTCGACGGCGATCGCGAACTGCTCCCGCAGCGCCTGGTTCGCGCCGGGGCCACCCCCGCCGCCCATGCGGCCCGGGCCGGCGTTGGGGTTGCCGCGCAGGCTGGCGTCGAACAGGGCGGGAGCCAGCGCACGGACGACGAGGTAGGTGGTCACCGCGCCGGCCAGGGCGACGAAGAGGTGCGAGAGCACCAGGCGGACGCTCAGCCGGTTCACCTCGACGGCTCCTGCCGGAGGAGGAACTTGTAGCCGACGCCGCGGGCGGTCCCCACCACGCGCGGGGCGTTGGCGTCGTCACCGAGGGCGCTGCGGATGCTGCGGACGTGCACGTCGACGATCCGCTCGTCGCCGTAGAAGTCGTAGCCCCAGACCTTCTCCAGGAGCTGGGGACGGGAGAACACCCGCCCGGGGGAGGTGGCGAGGGCCAGGAGCAGGTCGAAGTCGAGGGCGGACAGCTCGACCGGACCGTTCGCCGTCACCACCTCGCGGCGCTGCGGATCGATCGTCAGCCCGTCGAACCGCAGCACGGGGTCGGGCTCGACAGCGGGGGCCCCGTCCTCGTCGCGGCGGCGGCGCAGGACGGTCTTCACCCGCGCCACCACCTCGCGCGGGCTGAACGGCTTGGTGATGTAGTCGTCGGCGCCGACGCTGAGGCCGACCAGCTTGTCGACCTCCTCCGACCGTGCGGTGACCAGGATCACGTAGATCGAGGACGTCGCCCGCAGCTTCGCCAGCACGTCCAGCCCCGACAGGTCGGGCAGGCCGACGTCGAGCAGGACCAGGTCGAGGTCGCCCCCGGAGCGGGCCAGCGCCGCGAGCGCGTCCGCCCCGGTGCCGGCCTCGGCCACGTCGAAGCCGTCCGCCTCGAGGTAGGCGCGCAGCACCGTGCGGATCTGTGGCTCGTCGTCGACGACGAGGACGCGACGCGGCATCGGCTTCCTCCTGGCGGTCAGCTTAGGGTCCCTCGCGCAGTGAAGGGGGTCAGGGGATCGGGCAGGTCGAGGGACGACCGGCCGCGGCCCGACGCTGGCCACCCGCGCGGCCGGGAGCCGACGCCGTGCCTGCGCCACCCCCGGGTGCGGTGGCGGACCCGGCTGCGCGGCCGTTCCGCATTCCCTGCCCGTCCCGGGCGCCGAGCGCGCGCCCGTCCTTCGCAGCGGTGAAGGCGGCGAGGTGGTTGCGGGAGCCGTTCAGCAGGGTGGCCAGCGCCGCCGTGACGTCCGCCGGCGGGTTCCCGGCGAGCGTGGCCTCCAGGTCGGCGATGTCGGTGGTCTCGATGGTGATGCCCACCTCGTACGCGCCGGCGAGCGACGCCGTGCCGGTGGCCACCAGGGAGGCGTGGAGCGCCTGGAAGTCGGGGTCGGCGTAGGCGCCGGCGGCGCGGCCGGCGGCAGGGTCGGCGATGCCGTAGCGCGACAGCAGCAGCCCGACGGCGTCGTAGTGGCGCTGTTCGCTCCGCGCGATGTTCACGAACGGCGCGGCCTGGTCGTGGGCGGCCGCGAGGGCGGTGTACACGTCGCGGGCGAGCTTCTCCTCCTCGCGCAGGGAGGTGAGGCTCTCGGCCAGCGCGGCGTCGGCGCCCGCCGTCGCCGTCACCGGGGGAGGGGGGACGGGGGTGGGTGCGGCCTGAGCGACACCGGTCCAGCCGAGCAGGGCCAGTGCTGCCGCAGAGGCCGCCACCGCGGTGCGTCGAATCCCGGTGAGGGTCATGGGTACTCCTTGTCAGCGTCGTCCACCGTGATGGCACGACCGTAAGAGCGCCCGATGAAGCGGCGTGGGGGGTGCGCGTGAAGCTTGTGTGAAGCGGGACGGTCAGGCAAGGCACGCCGGCGGTAGCTCGAACCACAGCAGCTCGTCGAACTCCTGCGAGACGTGCGCGGTGTCGGGAGTGGGGTCTCCGGCCGCCGCGAACAGCCGGCGTGCCTCGTCGAGGTAGCCGGCCAGGGCCGACACCGGCGCGGTGTCGGTGTGGTGGGGGTACACCATCGTCCCGTCGCCGGCGTAGCCCACGTCGGTGAGCCGGAGCGGCGGCTCGCCGCGTCCCCGCTTGTGGCGCCACATGCCGGTGGCGGGCTCGAACCGGTAGTCGCCCAGCAGGCGCCACCCGTCCCTGGCCACCAGCCGGATCGCCTCGACGACGTAGTCGGCGACCTCGTCGTCGAGGAAGTAGTTGAAGTTCACGCGCACCCAGCCGGGCTTGATGCCCTCGCAGCCGGTGGCGATCTCCGCGTCGTAGCGGTGCGACCGGGCGAGGTCGATGCCGAGCAGCCGGTGGCCGTACGGGCCGGCGCAGGAGCAGCCGCCACGGGCCTGGATGCCGAAGAGGTCGTTGAGCAGGGCCACCACGAAGTTGTGGTGCAGGTAGCGCCCGGCCGGGGTCCGGATGACGAACGACGCGATCGACAGCCGAGGCGCGGCCGGGTTCCCGAGGACCTCCACCGTCGGCTCGTTCCGCAGCACCCGCATGGCGCGGTCCATGAGCGCCCGCTCGCGCTCCTCGATCACGTCGACGCCCACGGCGTCCTTCAGCTGGAAGACCAGTCCGGCGCGGATCGACTCGATGATCGCGGGGGTGCCGCCCTCCTCGCGGTGCACCGGGTCGGCGAGGTAGCGGTGCTCGGTCGCGTTGACGTAGGCGACGGTGCCGCCGCCGGGTGAGTCGGGCACGCGGTTGGCCAGCAGGTCGGAGCGGGCCACCAGCACCCCGGGGGTGCCGGGGCCGCCGATGAACTTGTGCGGGGAGATGAACACCGCGTCCAGGTAGGCCTCGGGACGGTCGTCGGGGGCGGACACGTCGATGTGGACGTAGGGCGCGCAGGCGGCGAAGTCCCAGAAGCTCAGCGCGCCGTGCGCGTGCAGCAGCTCGGCGATGCCGCGCACGTCGGAGGTGATGCCGGTGACGTTGGAGGCCGCGGAGAACGAACCGATCTTCAGCGGGCGGTCGGCGTGGCGCTCGAGTCCCGCGCGGAGGTGGCGACGGTCGATCTGGCCGTCGGCGTCCTCGTGGATGGTCACCACGTCGGCCACGGACTCCCGCCACGGGAGCTCGTTGGAGTGGTGCTCGTAGGGGCCGATGAACACGACCGGGCGCTGCCCGGCGGGGATCGCACCCGACAGCCCGAACCGGTCGTCCAGGGCGGACGGCAGCCGCAGCCCGAGGATGCCGATGAGCTTGTTGATGGCGGCCGTCGAGCCGGCCCCGGTGAAGATCACCGCGGTGTGCTCGTCCCCGCCCACGGCGTCGCGGATGATCCGGCGGGCGTCCTCGCGGAGCCGCGTGGTCTGCAGCCCGGTGCCGCTGGCCTCGGTGTGGGTGTTCGCGTACCGGGGGAGGACCTCGGTGCGGATGAAGTCCTCGATGAAGTCCAGGCTCCGTCCCGACGCCGTGTAGTCGGCGTAGGTGACGCGCCGGGGCCCGTAGGGGCCGGGCATCACCTGGTCGTCCCCGATGACCCCGCTGCGGATGCGCTCGACGAGGGCCTGGCCACGGGCCGTCGCGGGGAGCACGCCGGGGTCGGTGGGGGACCCGACGGCGCTCATGCCTCATCCTCCCACCCGCGAAGGGCCGCCGCGGGCCGCGTGCCGTCGTCGGACCCCCCGCCGGCGCCGGCCAGGTCGGCCAGGCCGGCGAGCCCGCCCTCCCGGTACGCGATCCAGTCCGGCCCGGCACCGCTCTCCCGCCGTCGTGCGAGGTCGGCCGACCACTCCGCCCGCACCTGCTCGATACTCGCCGCCGGGCCGGCGGCGCCGGCGAGCCGTCGCACCTGGCGCAGGGCGGCGAGGCGTCCCTCTGCGAACTTGGCCGACGGCACCGGCGTGCGGGACCGGCCGGCCTCGCACAGGCTCGGGCCGGTGGACGCCTGCTGGAGCTGCGCCAGCGCGTCCTCGACCAGTCGCTCGAGCGCGTCGGACGCCGCCGACCCCGGAGGCGCGGACCGCGCGCCGGGGGCAGGCCCGGGGAGCGGGTCGGAGGACATCACCCCGCCATCCTATATACCCCGGGGGGTATAGTGACAGCGAACCGTCAAGACCCTGGAGGAACGAGTGAGCGACACCGCCCCTGAAGTCACCGCCCGCCATGCGCTGCGCCTCGCCTCGGGCGGCGCGCAGGTGCTCGACGTCCGCGAGCCCCACGAGTGGCGAGCGGGCCACGCGCCGCAGGCCCGGCACCTGCCGCTGGGCCACCTCGCGCTGGAGGCGACGCCGTGGCACGGCCGTCCGGTCGTGGTGCTGTGCCGCAGCGGGAACCGGGCGGCCTCGGCCACCGGGCTGCTGCGTCGCCGCGGCGTCGAGGCGTTCGCGGTCAGCGGCGGCCTGGGTGCCTGGCAGGACGCCGGCGGCCCGGTCGTCGCGGACGACGGACGTCCCGGCGCGATCGTCTGAGCTCACCGGCTCCCGCCTCCCGCCGGGGAGGGCCGGGCTCGGTCAGCGTGTGGCGAGCAGGTCCTTGACCTGGCTGGTGGTGGGGACGCGTCCGGACAGCAGGACCTGCTCGTCGACGACGAGCCCAGGGGTGCGCATGATGCCGTAGGCGGCGATGTCGGCGTAGTCGGTGACCTTCTCGAAGGTGGCCTCGAGGCCGAGTTCCTCGACGGCCTGGCGGGTGGCCCTCTCGAGGTTGACGCAGTTGGCGCAGCCGGAGCCGAGGATCTTGACGTGCATGGTCGTTCGCTTTCTAGAGGATGGCGTTGAACAGGTAGCCGACGGCGATGATGCCGAGGGCGGTGACACCGGCGAAGGTGGCGATCAGGCGGGGCTTGAGGACGCGGCGCAGCAGGATCATCTCGGGCAGGCTGAGCGCGACGGTGGCCATCATGAACGCCAGCAGGGTGCCCATCGGCATGCCCTTGGCGTACAGGGCGTCCACCAGCGGCAGGACGCCGGCGGCGTTGGAGTACAGCGGGACCCCGATCCCCACTGCGACGAGCACGGCGAACGGGTTGTCCGGTCCGGCCCAGCGGGCGAAGAAGTCCGCCGGCGCCCAGCCGTGGATGACCGCGCCGAGGCCGATGCCGACGAGCAGGTAGGGCCAGATCTTCCGCAGGATCGAGGCGACCTCCTCCCTCCCCATGGCGAGCCGGTCGTCCCACGTCAGCCCCGCGGTGGAGTCGACGACCTGGCCGCGAAGCCTGGTCTCGTAGACGAACCCTTCCACCTGGCCCTCCAGGCGCAGCCGGCCGATGACCATGCCGGCCACGATGGCGATGACCAGCCCGGCGCCGACGTAGAGCAGGGTGGGGCCGATCCCGAACAGGCCGAGCAGCAGGGCGATCGCGACCTCGTTGACCAGCGGGCTGGCGATCAGGAAGCTCATCGTCACCCCGAGCGGAATGCCGGAGGCGACGAACCCGATGAAGGCGGGCACGGCGCTGCACGAGCAGAACGGCGTGACCACCCCCAGCGCCGCGGCCAGCACGTTGCCGACGCCCTCGCGCCGTCCCCCCAGCAGGGCCCGGGTGCGCTCGATGCTCATGAAGGAGCGCAGCACCGTGACCGCGAAGATGATCCCGGCCAGCAGCAGGGTGATCTTGACGGTGTCGTAGCTGAAGAAGTGGAGCATCGACGGCCAGCCGGCGGTGATGTCGAGCCCGAGCGCCGTCCCGTAGAGCCAGGTCCAGGCCACCTCGTTCAGTGCGTAGGCCGCGACCCAGCCGGCCGTGGCTGCGCCCAGGAGGGCCCAGCGCCGGGTGGCGGTCCGGCGGGGGCCGGTCTGGGTGGTCACGGGCGGGTACCGGCCAGTGCCGGCTCGGGATCGACCGCGCAGCCGCACGCCCGGCTCCCGGGGACGGGGAGCGCGGCGTGCAGCCGGTCGAGCGCGTCGTCGGTGAGGCGGTAGTCGATCCAGCGTCCCCGCCGGGTCCCGACGACCAGGCCGGCTTCGCGCAGCACCTTCAGGTGGTAGCTGAGCAGGTTCGCGGGGATCTCCGGCTCGGTGCGGAACCGGCACACGCAGCGGCTCTCCTCCTGCGACAGCTGGGCGATCAGCTGCCAGCGGATCGGGTCGGCGACCGCGGAGAGAAGGTTCGTAGACACTTCAACCGGTCTTGAATCAAGCACGGTTGAAGTGTAGACCCGATCAGGCCGCGGGGAGCAACTCCGCCAGAAGTGCCTCCACCCGCCGGCGGATCTCGTCCCTGATCGGCCGGACGGACTCGATGCCCTGCCCCGCGGGATCGTCCAGCACCCAGTCCTCGTACCGCTTGCCGGGGTAGAACGGGCAGGTGTCGCCGCACCCCATCGTGATCACGACGTCGGAGGTCTTCACCGCGTCGGTGGTCAGGATCTTCGGCTGCTCGGCGGCGATGTCGATGCCCTCCTCCGCCATCGCCTGGACCGCGACCGGATTGATCGACCCGGCCGGGGCGGATCCGGCGGACAGCACGTCCACCCGGTCGCCACCCAGGTGGCGCAAGTAGCCGGCGGCCATCTGGGAACGGCCCGCGTTGTGCACGCAGACGAACAGGACGGTCGGCTTCGGCATGTGGGTTCTCCTTCCGCCCCGCGCTTGACGGGAACGATCAGTCAGTTACTATTGACTCAATCGTCATGGAGGTGACCGCAGATGTCAACCAGAGGACTGGAAGCCCGGGCGCGGGCGTACGCGGCGCTGGGCGACCCGTCGCGGCTCGCGATCGTCGACCTCCTCGCGCACGACGACCTGGCCTCCGGTGACCTCGCCGCACGGCTCGACCTGCCCACCAACCTGCTTGCGCACCACTTGCGCGTGCTGGAAGAGGCCGGCCTGGTCGCCCGGCGACGGTCGGAGGGTGACGGGCGGCGGACCTACGTGCGGCGCACCAGGACCTGCGACGACCTCGTGGGGGTTCCCCACCTCGCCCGTCCGCGCCGCGTGGCCTTCGTGTGCTCGCAGAACTCGGCGCGCTCGCAACTGGCGGAGCACTACTGGCGCACGATCAGCGACGTCCCGGCCGTCAGCGGGGGGACGCGGCCGGCTCCCCAGGTTCACCCGCGCGCGATCGCGGCCGGGCGTCGCCACGGTCTCGACCTCAGCGCGGCCAGGGCCAAGCTCGTCGCCGAGGTCCTGGACGGCTCCGAGCTGGTGGTCGCGGTCTGCGATCTCGCCTACGAGGAGTTCGTGGCCGCAGACCTCCACTGGTCGGTTCCCGATCCGGCGCGCTCGGGTGACATGGCGGCGTTCGAGGCCGCCTACCAGGACCTCACCAGTCGGGTGGATGGCCTGGCGGCGAGCATGGAAGGAGAACGGCCATGACGCTCCACCCGATGCCGGGTCGCACCTGGGAGAGCCTCCACCCCGATGAGAGGGTGGCACTGAGGCAGGCGGCGGCGAGGCTGGCGGTGGACTTCGCCGGCGTCTACGGTGCCGAGACCATCGAGCGCTTCCTTGCCAGTTCGTTCGACCAGTTCGCCGATCGTGCCACCGTCACCAAGTTCCTGCCCCTGCTGGCCGAGAGGTTCGCCCGCCAACGCCTGCACGCGCTCGCCCGCGTGGAGGGGCTGCACGACGACGGCAGGCCGGTGGTCCTCTTTCTCTGCACGCACAACGCGGGTCGCTCGCAGATGGCGCTCGGCTTCTTCCAGGCACTCGCCGGAGACGGCGCCGTGGCGTGGTCGGGGGGTTCGGAGCCGGGAATGCGGGTCAACCCGCTCGCCGTCACCGCCATGGCCGAGCGAGGCATCGACATCTCCGGGGAGTTCCCCAAGCCGTGGACGGATGAGACCGTCCGGGCGGCCGACGTCGTCGTCAGCATGGGGTGTGGGGACGCCTGCCCGGTCTTCCCCGGCAAGCGCTACGAGAACTGGGAGGTCGACGATCCCGCCGCCGAGGATCTCGACGGGGTGCGTCGCATCCGTGACGACGTCGAGCGGCGCGTCCGGCTGTTGGCGGCGTCGGTCGGACTGTGAGCGTGCGTCGGCCGGGGCTCCCCTGACCGGCCCGGCGTGGGCGCGGCGGGGACCCCGTCCGAGGGGCGGGCCGACGTCAACCGCGCGGCCCGCTCCCGGTGCGCCTCAGAGGGCGCGGATGTTGGTGGCCTGGAGGCCCTTCTGGCCGCGCTCGGTGTCGAATTCGACCTGCTGGCCCTCGTAGAGGTCGCGACGGCCGGAGCCGGCGATGGCGCTGAAGTGCGCGAAGACATCCGCGGAGCCGTCGGACGGGGCGATGAAGCCAAAGCCCTTGTCGGAGTTGAACCATTTGACAGTGCCAGTGGCCATGTCGTCTTTCCTTCGTGTTCTCGGGCCACGGATTGTGGCCCTGGTGACCACGCCGGAACTGCCGACGTGGGGCTGTGGGGGGACGTCCGCCCGACATGCGGGGGCGCGAGGCGCCGGACGCCGGAGGGCGTCGGGTACGCGGGGTGCAGCGGTGATGGACGTCGTTTCTGTTGCGGACGGGTGGCTGCCGGATCGGCAGGTGCGGGGCTGTTCGAGAGAAGTCAGCCATCGGTGTAGGAGACGAACCCGGTGGCGTGATGCCGTGGTGGCTGCTCGAACTGGACAGTGGGCACTCGAGGTGCGAAGACCCAGCCTACCAGCCCGCGAGGGGAGGCCTCGCATCGGGTGCTCGTGACGGGTCTGTGCTCGTTCGGGACGGGTGGGTCAGGCGTCGCTGGGGCCATCGTGCGCACCGGGGGCTTGCGGCCGGACTATTCAGTGTTACTATCTACCGGTAGCTAGTGACAATGAGTAGTGGAGGGAACTGTGGGGCGGCAGATCACGGAGATGCTCAAGGGCACCCTGGAGGGCATCGTCCTCGCGATCCTGGCGCTGCGTCCCGCGTACGGCTACGAGATCACCGCCGGGCTGCGCGAGCGCGGCTTCGCCGACATCGCCGAGGGCACGGTCTACGCCGTCCTGGTGCGGATCGAGCAGAAGGGCCTGGTGGACGTGCAGAAGGTCCCGTCCGAGAAGGGCCCGCCGCGGAAGGTGTACTCGCTGAACGCGCGCGGCAAGGACGAACTCGAGGAGTTCTGGAGGACGTGGGGCTTCCTGTCGGAGCGGCTCGAACACCTACACCAAGGAGGCAAGTGAACATGGCTGCAAAGTGGATGGAACTCGTCACCGGTTCGCTGGAGGAGAAGCGGCAGTACCGGCAGGCCAAGGCGAGGATCAAGGCGCTCCCGGAGAACTACCGCACGGCCGCGGAAGCGATCGAGCGGTACCTCATGTACGCCGGCGGGATCGCGGCGGGCGACGTCCTCGTGCGCATGTACGACGACCTGGTCGGCCTGTTCGAGGAGAGCGCTGCGGACGGCGTCCCGATCCGCGGCATCGTCGGCGACGACCCGGTCGAGTTCGTCGAGGCGTTCGTCTCCAACTACTCCGACGGCTCGTGGATCAGCAAGGAACGCCGGCGGCTGAACGAGTCCATCCAGCGGGCGGCCGGCGAGTCGGCCTGATCCGGGACGGAGGCATCGACATGACAGCGACCCAGCTCCAGGCGCCGGCGATCCGTGTGCAGGGACTGAAGAAGTCCTACAAGGACCTGCAGGTGCTCGACGGCGTCGACTTCGACGTGGCGGGCGGCCGTATCTTCGCCCTGCTCGGCTCGAACGGCGCCGGCAAGACCACGGTGGTCAGGATCCTGTCCACCCTGATCACGTCGGACGGCGGCACCGCCGAGGTCTCCGGGTTCGACGTGGCGACCCGGCCCGGCGAGGTGCGCGAGGCGATCAGCCTCACTGGCCAGTTCGCGGCCGTCGACGAGATCCTCACCGGACGCGAGAACCTCGTCCTCGTGGCCCAGTTGCGCCACCTGCCGGGGCCCGGAGCCATCGCGGACGCACTCCTGGCGCGTTTCGCGCTGACCGAGGCAGGCACGCGCAAGGTGTCGACCTACTCCGGCGGCATGCGTCGCCGCCTCGACATCGCGATGAGCCTGATCGGCAACCCGCCGGTCGTCTTCCTTGACGAGCCGACCACGGGACTCGACCCGCAGGGCCGGCTCGAGGTGTGGGCCGCGGTCCGCGAGCTCGCCTCGCAGGGGACGACCGTGCTGCTCACCACGCAGTACCTGGACGAGGCCGAGCAGCTCGCCGACCGCATCGCGATCCTGCACGACGGCCGCATCCTCGTGAACGGGACGCTCGCCGAACTCAAGAAGCTCCTCCCGCCCGCGACCGTCGAGTACGTGGAGAAGCAGCCCACCCTCGAAGACGTGTTCCTCTCCCTCGTCGGGAAGGGCGAGGGCGCGGACGCCGCACGCAGCGCGGCGTCCACCGCCACCCCCAGGGAGAAGTCATGACCGCCACTCATTTCGTGGGCGACACCGCCGTCCTCACCGGGCGCTCGCTGCGGCACGTCTCCCGCAGCATGGACACGATCATCACCACCGCGGTCACGCCGATCGCCATGATGCTGCTGTTCGTGTACGTGCTCGGCGGCGCCATCAACTCCGGCTCGGACAACTACGTGACCTACCTGCTGCCCGGCATCCTGATCATCACGATCGCCTCGGGCATCTCCTACACCGCGTACCGCCTCTTCCTGGACATGCAGAGCGGCATCTTCGAGCGCTTCCACTCGATGCCGATCGCACGCTCGTCCGTGCTCTGGGCGCACGTGCTGACGTCCCTGGTCGCGAACCTGATCTCGATCGCCGTGGTCGTGCTGGTGGCGCTGCTGATGGGCTTCCGCTCCGGCGCCGGCGTGCTGGCGTGGCTGGGCGTGGCCGGCATCCTGGTGCTGTTCACCCTGGCCCTGACGTGGTTCGCGGTCATTCCCGGCCTCACCGCCACCTCCATCGACGGGGCCACCGCGTTCTCCTACCCGCTGATCTTCCTCCCGTTCATCAGCTCGGCGTTCGTGCCTACGGAGACCATGCCCGGGCCCGTCCGCTGGTTCGCCGAGAACCAGCCGGTGACCTCGATCGTCAACGCTGTGCGGGACCTCCTCGCGGAGCGCCCGGTCGGCACGGACCTGTGGCTGGCGCTGACCTGGTGCGGCGGGATCCTCGTGCTCGCCTTCGTGCTCGCCATGGCCACCTATCGCCGGCGCCTGTCGGCGTAGTCGTCCGCTCGCCGCGGGTTTCGACGCGCTCCACGGTCGCTCTCCCGCCCGCCACGCACTCACCGCGGGTTTCGGGCCGCTGCGAGGCTCTCCAGGGCGGGTCTTGCGCGTCGAAACCCGCGGTCAGCGGCAGCCGGCGCCGGCGGGCCGCCTGGTGCGCGCCGAAACCCGCTGTGGCGCCGCGCAGTAGTGCGTAGCGCCGCCGGGCGCGGGGCGGGGAGGATGGGGGCATGCCCACGGTTCGCCGCTTCGACCACGTCGGTATCACCGTCGCCGACCTGGAGGCCGCCACGGCGTTCTTCGTCGGCCTCGGTCTCGAGGTGGAGGGCCGCACCCCCGTCGAGGGCGCGTTCATCGACACGGTGATCGGCATCCCCGGCTCCCGGACGGAGATCGTGATGCTGCACGCCCCCGGCGGGGGCACCGGCGTCGAGCTGTCGAGGTTCGAGCGCCCGGACGCGCGTCCCGGCTCCCCGGCGGCCCCGGCCAACGAGCTCGGCCTGCGCAGTGTCGCGTTCGAGGTCGACGACCTCGCGGGCGCCGTCGACTGGGCCGCCGCCCAGGGCTACGGGCTGGTGGGCGGCATCGGCGAGTACGAAGGGGTGTGGCGGATGGCCTACGTCCGCGGGCCCGAGGGGATCATCGTCGCGCTGGCCGAGCGCATCGGCTGACCGCCTCCTCTAGCATTCACGCAGATTCGTGGACCAGCGCGCCCGCGGTGCCACCGTGTGGCCGGCGGCGCGCTCGCGTGAGGGGGAGTGACCCATGGAGGGCTCCGGGCTGGCATCCACCTACGAGCGCGGCCGTCCCGAGGTGGACGAGGCCGCAGCCGGGCGCCTGCTCGCACACCTCTTCGGGGTCGCGGGGACGCTCTCCGAGCTCGGCAGCCAGCAGGACCGCAACTACCTCGTCTCCGGCGTGGACGGACGCCACGTCCTGAAGATCTTCCACGCCGCGACGCCGCCGGGACTGGTGGAGGACCAGCTCGCCGCCATGCGCCTCCTCGCTGGCGCCGGCATCCCCGCGCCGCAGCCGGTCCCCGGGTTGGACGGCGCCCACCGCCAGCACTGGACGGCCGCGGACGGCGCCGCGCACACCGTCGTCCTGCTCACCTTCGTCGAGGGGACGCAGCTGGTCGGCGTCCCCCGCCTGTCGCGACGGGTCGCCCGCGCGCTGGCGCGCCTGGCGGGACGGGTCAGCGCGGCACTCGGCGGCGTCCCAGGGGTGCACGCGCGCGACTCCCAGTGGGACCTGCGCGTGCCGTTGCAGGTCGTGCGCGAGCTGGTGGGCTCCGTGCCCGAGGACCGGCGTGGCGTGGTGCTGGACGTGGCCGAGGCCGCGTGGGCGGCCGTCGAGCGGGTCGCGGACGGGCTGCCCACCCAGGTGGTCCACGGGGACATCACCGACGACAACGTCGTCGCCGTCCCGGCGGCGGACGGCGTGCTCGAGCCGGTCGGGGTGATCGACTTCGGCGACCTGGCGACCAGCTGGCGGATCGGCGAGCTGGCCGTCCTGCTCGCCTCGATGCTGCACCACGAGTTCGCCGGGCTGGACGTCCTGGCCGACATGGTGGACGCCTTCGACGCCGGGACCGGCCTCACCGAGGCCGAGGTGCGGGCCGCCTGGCCGCTCGTCCAGCTACGCTGCGCGGTGCTGGTGGTGTCCGGCTGGCAGCAGCTCGCGATCGACCCCGGCAACGACTACGCCGCCGAGCGCATGGACCACGAGTGGGCCTGCTTCGAGCGGGCGCGGGCGTTGCCCGTGCCGGTGATGACGAACCTGTTCCTGGCCCGGCGCACGCCGCCGGCGCCGGTGACGTGCCCGCAGCTGGTGGCCCCACGCGGCGCGACGCCGCAGGTCCTCCCCCTCGGGCCCGCCTCGGAGGGCCACGACGACGGTCGCTGGCTCGACGAGCATGCGGAGGCGCACGTGCTGGGCGCCCGCACCGCCCGGACGGCGACGGTCTACGCGATCCCAGAGGGCGAGTACCGGCTGAGCCGGAGCCGCCCGGCCCTCGACGCCGCCGCACTGGAGCCGTTCTCGCTGGTCGCGGAGTTCGTCTCCGGCCAGGCCTTCACCCTCGAGGCGACCGCGGTGCTCGAGGTGGCCGGTGCCCGGACCGATGGCGTCGACCTCCGCACCGGGGACGGGCGATTGCTCGTGCTCGGCGGTCTGGCGCCGTCGCCCGGCGTGGTGCCGGGCGAACGCCTGGACCGGGGCGAGGCGATCGGTACCGCCGTCGCCGATGCCGAGAGTGCGTGCCACCGCGTCCGCGTCCAGCTGGTCGAGGGGGACGCGGCGCTCCCGGCCTTCTGCCGCGCAGACCTCGCTCCCGGCTACGCGCCGCTGGTGGGCGGGACGAACGGTGCGATCGGGCTCCCGGAGCCCGATCCGGTGGCGCCGGCGGTTGCGAGCGCTGCCGAGCAGGCGCGCCGCAACCGGTTCCTCCCGGACAACACCGAGCGCTACTACGCAGAGCCGCCCACCATCGTGCGGGGCTGGGGCGCCTATCTGGTCGACACCGAGGCGAGGGCCTACCTCGACCTGGTGAACAACGTGGCCGCGGTCGGCCACTCGCACCCGGCGGTGCGCCGTGCGGTGAGCAGGAGCCTCGGGCTGCTGAACACGAACTCCCGGTTCCTCTACCGTTCGCTCGGCGACTTCTCCGAGCGCCTGCTCGCCACCACCGGCGACGGCGGCTACGACAGCGTCCTGCTGGTGAACAGCGGCACCGAGGCTGTCGACCTCGCGTTGCGGATCGCCCGGCTCGCCACGGGCCGCTCCCAGGTGATCGCCCACCGCGAGGGCTACCACGGGTGGTCGATGGCGGCGGACGCGATCACGACGTCCGCCTACGACAACCCGTCGGCACTGCACACCCGTCCGTCGTGGGTGAGCCTGGCCGAGGCGCCCAACCCGTACCGGGGCCGGTACCGCGGGCCGGACGCCGGTCCGTCCTACCTCCGCGACGCCGGCCGGCTGGTCGACGGCCTGGTCGCCAACGGGACGCCTCCGGCGGCGGTGGTGATGGAGAGCATCCTGGGCAACGCCGGCGGCGTGGTACCGCCGCCCGGCTATTTCGCCGGCGTGATCGACCTCGTCCACCGGGCCGGCGGACTCGGCATCGCCGACGAGGTGCAGGTCGGGTACGGGCGCACGGGCACGAGCTTCTGGGCCTTCCAGGCCGAGGGGGCGCGTCCCGACATCATCGTGTGCGCCAAGGCTATGGGGAACGGCTTCCCGCTCGGGGCGGTGATCACCCGACGGGAGATCAGCTCGGTTCTGGGCAGGGAGGGGCTGTTCTTCTCCACGACGGGAGGCTCACCGGCCGCCTGCGCAGCGGGGCTCGCCGTGCTGGAGGTGATCGAGGGCGAGGGCCTGATGGCCCGGGCGCGGGAGGTCGGCTCCTACCTCGCGGGCCAGGTCGCCGAACTGGCGCGGCGGCACCCGCTCGTCGGCGCCGTGCACGGCCGCGGCTTCTACCAGGGCGTCGAGCTCGTCAGCGACCCGGAGCTGCTCACCCCGGCGGCCGTGGAGGCCGCGCTGCTGTGCGAGTCGCTGCTGACGCGCGGGGTGATCGACCAGGTCACCTCCGAGCGCCAGAACGTGCTGAAGGTGAAGCCCCCGATGACCCTGACGACGGCGGACGTCGACCACTACGTCGCCGCGCTGGACGACGTGCTCTCCAGAGGCTGGACGTAGCCGCCCCCGGCCCGGCGGGTGGGGGCGGGGACGCGCGGCGCTGTCCGGCCGACAGCGATCGCTGCCAGGACGAGGGCGATGCCCGCTGCCTGCTGCCAGGTGAGCTGCTCGCCGGCGGCCAGCGTCCCGAGCAGGACGCCGGTCACCGGGTTGAGGAGGCCGATCGTGCCCACCGTCCCGGCGGGGAGCTTCGCGAGACCGGCGAACCAGCACAGCGAGGCGAGGGCTGTGGCGATCAGCGACACGTAGGCGAAGGCGGCCAGCTCGACCGGGCCGACGGCGGGGGGCGTGCCCTCGAACACCACCGCAGCGACGAGCAGCATGAGGCCGCCGGCGACCGCCTGCCAGGCCGTCGACGCCAGCAGCGGGACGCCCTCGCCCCACTTCCGGCTGAGGACGGCCCCGACCGACGACATGACCAGTGCCGCGAGGGACGACAGGACGCCCCACGGGTTGGCGCTGGTGGTGCCCGCGCCCACGATCAGCAGGACGCCGAGGATCCCCCCGGCGGCGCCCAGCGCCATCCGCACGCCCGGCCGCTGGTCGAGGATCGCCCAACCGAAGCCGGCGAGGGCCAGCGGCGCGAGGGCCATGATCGAGGACGCGACCGAGCTCGGCAGCAGGATCGCGGAGACGTAGAGCAGGCCGAAGAAGCCGCCGAAGTTGAGGAACCCCAGCACGACGGACCGCCACCACCAGGACCCCTGGGGGAGGCTGCGGGCCAACAGGAGCAGGACGATGCCCGCCGGCAGCGCTCGGATGGCCGACCCCCACAGGGGCGCGTCCGCGGGCAGGAACTGCCGGGTCACGAAGTAGGTCGACCCCCACACGATCGGCGCGATGGCGGTGACGGCGACCCAGCGTCCGTTAGCTTCCATGGAAGCAATAATGCCTTCCGTGGAAGGTATTATTCCCGCATGTCCGAGAACGACCACGTCGACCGCATCCAGGAGCAGTGGCGCCTCGAGCGTCCCGACCTCGACGTCAGCCCCGCCGGCGTGATCGGCCGGCTGCACCGGCTCGGCGACCGGTTGCGCGAGGAGGTCATCAAGACCTACCGCCGCTACGGCCTCGGCGAGGGCGAGTTCGACGTCCTGGCCGCGCTGCGTCGCCAGGGGGCGCCGTACGAGCTGGCGCCCGGGGAGCTCGCCCGGCACACCATGGTCACCACCGGGGCGATCACCAAGCGCATCGACCGGCTCGAGGAGTCGGGCCTGGTGGCGCGGCGCGGGAACGCCGCGGACGCGCGCGGACGGATCGTCGGCCTCACCGACGCCGGCCTGCGGGTGATCGACGAGGCCTTCACCGAGCACATGCGGAACGAGGCCCGCCTCGTCTCCGTCCTGAGCCCTGAGGAGCGCGCGCAGCTCGAGGGGCTGCTACGCGGGTGGCTGCTCAGGCTGGAGTGAGTCGCCCGCGGCGTCCCAGGTGACGCGGAAGCGGACCCCGGTGAGGTGCTCCAGGCGCGAGGACGGGCCGACGAGGACGTCGAAGTCACCCGGCTCGACGACGCGGCGTCCGTGGCGGTCGACGATCGTGCACTCCGCGACGGGGACTTCCAGTCCGACCTCGACGGCCGTTCCTGCAGGGATCGCGACGTGGGTGAACGCCTTCAGCTCGCGGTCGGCCCAGCTGGCGGAGGTGACGGTGTCGCGGACGTAGGCCTGGACGACCTCTGTCGCATCGCGGGCGCCGACGTTGCGGACCCGTGCACGGATCCGGACCGTGTCCCGGGGCGAGAGTTCGGTCCGCTCGACCCACACCTCCTCGTAGCGCACGTCGCCGTAGGTGAGTCCCTCGCCGAAGACGAAGGCGGGGTCCTGGGTGAGGTCGGCGTACCGATGGCCGTGCTGGCCGCGGACCTGGTTGTAGTAGGTCGGCTGCTGGCCGACGTGGCGCGGGAACGAGATCGGCAGACGCCCGCGAGGCTCGACCAGGCCGAACACCAGTTCGGCGATCGCCCGGCCGCCCTCCATGCCCGGGCTGGCCGCCCAGACCAGGCCGGCCGCCTGATCGACCACGGGCGGCAGCACCAGCGGCTTGGACGCCAGGAGCACGACGATGACCGGCGTCCCGGTGGACACCACGGCCTCGAGGAGCTCCCGCTGGCCGCCGAGCAGGTCCAGCGTCGCCGTGGACCTGCACTCGCCGGCGAGGTCGATCAGGTCGCCGACGACCGCCACCACGACGTCCGCGCCGGCGGCGGCCCGGGTCGCCTCTGCGATCGCGCCCGCGTCCGGCCGGCGGGAGAGCGCGATCGGCGGACGCGGCTGGCCGTCCGGCTGCACCGGGCCGAGGGGGTCGGGAGCGAACTCGAGGATGTCGCCGCCATGGGCGTAGGTGACGGTCGAGCCGGGCGGGGACAGCAGCCGGAACCCGTCCAGGACCGTCGTGATCAGGGCGCGCGGATGCCCGTCCGGCATCCAGTCGACCTGGCCCGAGCTCCCCGCCCAGTCGCCCAGCTGGGTCTGCGCATCGTCGGCGAGTGCTCCCACCACCGCCACCCGCAGCGGTTGCTGCGGGTGGAGGGGGAGCACGCCGTCGTTGCGGAGGAGCACGAGCGAGCGGCGCGCGACCTCGCGGTTGAGGTCGCGGTGGCGGCCGGCGCCGACGGTGGTGGCGATGCGCTCGTCGTCTGGGGTGCGTGGGTCCTCGAACAGCCCCAGCTCGAACTTGAGGGTGAGGATGTGGCGGACCGCGTCGTCGAGTTCCTCCTCGGAAAGCAGGCCGCGGCCGATCGCGTCGAGCACGCCGTCGAAGAAGCCCGGTGTTGCCATGATCAGGTCGTTGCCGGCCCGCACCGCGGCGGCCGAGGCCGCGGCGTAGTCGGGCTGGACGCGCTGCTCCCAGACCATCCGCCCGACGTTGTCCCAGTCGGTGACCAGCGCTCCGCGATAGCCCCACTCCTCACGCAGGACGTCGTGGAGGAGCCACTCGTTCACCGTGGTCGGCACGCCGTCCATCGTCTGGTACCCCAGCATGAAGGTCCGGCAGCCCTCCTGCGCGACGCGCTGGAAGGGGGGCAGGAACCAGGATCGGAGCTTCCGCCGGGAGATGTCGGCCTCGCTGGCGTCGCGACCTCCCTGGGTCTCGGAGTAGCCGGCGAAGTGCTTGGCCGTCGCCAGGATCGCTGTCGGGTCGCCGAGGCCGTCGCCCTGGTAGCCGCGCACCATCGCGGCCCCGAGCGCGCCGATCAGGTGGGGATCCTCGCCGAACGTCTCCCCGACCCGGCCCCAGCGGAGGTCGCGCGCGATGCACAGGACGGGGGAGAAGGTCCAGTGGACCCCGGTCGCGGCGACCTCCTCCGCGGTGGCTCGGGCCACCCGCTCCAGAAGCGCCGGGTCCCAGGTCGAGGCCATGCCGAGCTGGGTGGGGAAGATCGTCGCGCCCTCGTAGAACGAGTGGCCGTGGATGCAGTCGTCGGCGATGAGGAGGGGGATGCGGAGGCGGGTCCGGCGGACGAGGTGCTGCGCACGGCGGACGTGGTCGGGAGAGGAGTGCAGGAGTGACCCGGCCCGCAGCCGGAGCACGGCGTCCTCGATGTCGCCCCGTGCGTCGAGCTGCATCATCTGGCCGGCCTTCTCCTCGACCGTCATCTGCGCGAGCAGGGACTCCACGCGCTCGTGCGCCGGCAGCGATGCATCGAGGTGGTCGTTGCGCAGCGGCCCTGTGGTCATCTGACTCCCTCTCCCGGAGTTGGTGGGATGGCTCTTGACAGGCTTATTTCGTAACTTAAACTAAGGTGCGAACGAAGGGAAGCCATGGCGAAGAAAGCATCGGTGAAAGATGTGCGGCGCAGCAACCGCGCGATGCTGCTGCGCGAGCTGGTGCTGATGGGTGAGACCTCCCGGAGCGACCTCGGCGCCACCACCGGCCTGTCTCCGGCGACCGTCACGAGCGTGGTCACCGAGCTGATCGAGGAGGGGACCGTTCGCGAGGCGGGCTTCCTCGACTCGGCCGGCGGCCGGCGCCGCGTCCTGCTCCACGTGGACCCGGCGGCCGCCTACGTCCTCGGCGCCGACGTCAGCGAGACGCAGGTGACGACGGCGATCTTCGGTCTCACCCTCGAGCGGCTCGCCCAGCGGACGACCCCGTTCCCGGGGCGCCGGATCAACCCGTCCCGGGTGGGGGAGATCCTCGCCGCGCACGTGACGGAGCTCCTGGCCGAGACCGGGGTCGACGCGGCGCAGGTCATCGGGCTCGGGCTCGGGGTGCCCGGCGTGGTCGAGCACCCCGCCACGCCGTCCGCCGTGGTGCACGCGGACGTGATCGGCTGGGACACCGCCGTGTTCGCCTGGCTGGAGGAGACGCTCGGACTGCCGGTGCTGGTCGACAACGGCGCCAAGACGACGACCCAGGCCGAGTCCTGGTACGGATCGGCACGGGGCGTGGAGCACGCGATCGTCGCCCTCATCGGCGACGGAGCCGGTGCCGGGATCATCACCAACGGACGGCTCTACCGCGGTGCGAGCAGCAGCGCCGGCGAGTGGGGCCACACGAAGATCAGCCTGGACGGCCCCGCGTGCCGCTGCGGATCGGCCGGCTGCGTCGAGGCCATCGTGGGCGCCTCCGCCGTCCTGCGCAGCTGGCGTGGCCGCGACGAGTACACCGGACGCGAGCCGGAGGGCGTCGACGCGCTGCTGGCCGCCTACCGTGACGGCGACGCCGCCGCGCAGCGCGCGGTGGCCGCCGCGATCGAACACCTGGGCCTCGCCCTGGCCAACCTCGTGAACCTCTACAACCCGGAGAAGATCATCGTCGGCGGCTGGTTCGGCGACCTGATCGCCCGGGACCACCCCGAGGAGCTGAGCGCAGCCGTGCGCCGCTTCTCCCTCAAGCAGCCCGGCGAACAGGCCGTGGTGGAGCGATCCCGACTGGGGGTCAACGCCGTCGCACTCGGCGCGGCGACCCTCCCGGTGGACCTCTTCATCGAGTCCGGGTTGGTACCCGACCACCGCTTGAACTCAAGCCCAGCCAGAGAGGAGTCGCGCTCCGCGACCCGGGCCCGCCACGCGCCCACCGCACTCGACGGCGCCTAGCCGCCGTCCCGCACCACAACACTCAACGAGGAGAACCATGATCCACCGTCCTCATGCCCGGCCTGTCATGACGGGTGCAGCAGTGACGAGCATCTCGCTCGCACTGCTCGCGGGCTGTACCACCACCGCCGCCGCCCCCGGCACCACCCCCGCCACCAGCGGGAGCGCTCCGTCCGGCCAGATCCGCGTGCTCGCGGTAGAGGGCCCCGAGACCGACTCGCTCGCCGGCGAGTCCGCAGCATTCACCACGAAATCCGGCATCACGGTCAAGGTCGACAAGGTCGCCCGCGACGTGTGGGGCCAGCGCAAGGTCGCTGAACTCGCGCAGGACGCCGGCACCTACGACGTCGTGTTCCTCGGCGGCGGTGACGACGCCGAGTGGATGCTCACCCACGCGCACGCGCGCGACCTCACGCCGTACCTCGGCAAGGACGTCGTCGACAAGGTTGCCAACCACGAGCTGTTCACCACCCAGGCCGGCGCCTTCGTCGGTGCGCCGCAGTACTACAACTTCCCGGTCACCCTCTACCGCGCGGACCTGTTCTCCGACCCCAAGGAGCAGGCAGCGTTCAAGGCCAAGTACGGACGCGACCTGGCCGCGCCGACCACCTTCGACGAGCTGGTCGACATCGCCACCTTCTTCAACCGTCCCGACAAGGGCCTCTACGGCACCTGCCTCGGCGGCGTCGACTGGTCGATCTTCCTCGACAACACCTACTTCACCTACGGCCAGGACGCGAACTACGGCGACCTGTCCACCGGCGAGCTCACCCTGAACACGCCGCAGCAGGTCAAGTCGCTGGAGTACATCAAGAAGCTGACGTCGCTGAGCGCGCCGGGGTGGGAGTCGCTGAGCTTCTTCGACTGCGACAACCAGATGAAGGCCGGCTCGATCGCCATCTACCAGAACTGGCTGTACGCCTGGCGGACGCTGGGGGCCGACATGGGCGACCGCCTCGCCATGGCGCCGCCCGCGGGCGTGAAGACGCACCTCGGCTCGATGCTGGCCACCATCCCGGAGAAGGCGCCCAACCCCGACGCCGCCGGCGCGTTCATCGCGTGGATGCTCAGCGACGAGTTCCAGCTCGCCGAGGCCACGCAGACCGGGAACCTGCCGGTCCTGACCTCGCAGCAGGAATCCGCGGACTTCGCTGCGGCGCTGCCGGAGCTCCCGATGCTGAAGTCGGTGGCGGGTCGCCTGACCTACAACCACACGACGTGGGCAGGGGAGCTCAGTTCCGGCGTCTCCGAGGCCATCGCCAAGGTGAACTCGGGGAAGATGACCGCTGCCGAGGCGGCGGCCTGGCTGCAGAACGAGAAGTTCGCCGGACGCAAGGCGATCGAGTGACCGTGCCCGCCAGCGCGCTGGACGGGGAGGCGTACGCCGCCTCCCCGTCCGGGGTCGCCGCCGTCCGTCGGCCGGGCGCCCGAACGTCCTCGCGCCGGAGCCGGATCGGGGTGGCCTTCACACTGCCGGCGCTCGTCGTGGTCGGGGCGATCCTGGCCTACCCGTTGCTCTACCTGCTCTACCTGTCGTTCAGCACCTACCGGCCCCTGTCCTCCTCGGCGGTCACCTGGGCGGGGCTCGACAACTACGTCCGCCTGTTCACCGATTCGACGGTGGCGAACTCGCTGGCGGTGACGCTGCAATTCACCGTCGCCTCTGTGCTGCTCGAGATCGTCATCGGCACGACGTGCGCGGTCCTCCTCGCCAACGTCATGCTCGGTGCCAGGGGACGGGGGTCGCGGCTCGCGGCCCGGGTGCTCGGCTCGGCCTACATCATCCCGTTCGCCGTCCCTGCCGTGGCCGGCGCCTATGCCTGGCGGATGGTCCTGGACGCGCAATTCGGCGCGGTCAACGCGCTGCTGGGCACCCACACGACCTGGCTGGTCAGCTACCCGATGCTCTCGATCGTGGTCATCGACTCGTGGAAGATGATGCCGTTCGTCCTCTTCGTGATGCTGGCGGCCGTCATGTCGATCGAGCCGTCGCAGTACGAGGCCGCGGAGCTCGACGGTGCGGGAGCCGTCCGCCAGCTGTTCTCCATCACGCTGCCGTCCGTGCTCCCGGTGATGGTCATCACCGCGGCCTTCCGCGCCGTGGACGCGTTCACGAAGGTCTTCGACACCGTCTTCGCCACCACCGGCGGCGGCCCGGGCGACGCCACCCGCGTCTTCCCGCTGCTGATCTGGCGCACCGCCTTCACCCACCTCGACTTCGGCAGCGCCGCCGCGCAGGCCATCACCGCGCTCGCCATCTCGCTCGTGTTCGGCGGTGCTCTTCTCTTCACCCAGCGGAGGCGGGCCTCATGACCCTGTCCTACGCCGCCAGGAAGCGGCTCGGCGTGAACGCCTCCGCGCTGGTGCTGACCGTCGTCGCCGTCCTGATGCTGCTGCCCATGTTGTGGATGGCCTTCACCTCGGTCAAGCCCGACTCCGCGATCTTCAGCAGGACCCCGCTGGCGTGGCCCGCGGCGTTCACCGTCGACCACTACGCGAACCTGTTCACCCGGTTCCACTTCGGCACGTCCTTCGTGAACTCGACGGTGATCGCGGTCGTGACGGTGGTGGTCAGCGTGGTGGTCGGCGGTCTCGCCGCGTACGGGTTCGCCCGGTACCCGTGGCGGGGAAGCGGGCTCGCGCTCGCGCTGCTGATGGTCGCCCGGATGGTGACGCCCGCGGCCCTGGTCGTCCCCCTGTACGTGATCATGCAGACCCTCGGGCTGCTGAACTCGGTGACCGGGGTGATCGTCGGGGTCACCGTGCTGAACCTCCCGTTCGTCGTCTGGATCCTCAAGCCGTTCTTCGAGACCGTCCCCCGCGAGATCGAGGAGGCCGCAGAGCTCGACGGGCTCTCCCCCTTCGCGGTGTTCTTCCGGATCGTGCTCCCGCTGGCGCGTCCAGGCATCATGACGGCGGTCCTGTTCAGCTTCCTCGCCGGCTGGACCGACCTGCTCTTCCCCATGACCTTCATCACCGACGACGAGGTCATGCCGCTGACCTCGAGCCTGCTGCAGATGCAGACCGGCTACAAGATCTACTGGGGCGAGTTGATGGCCGGCGGCATCGTCCTCACCCTCCCCGCCGTCGTCCTCTGCTTCGCGCTGCAGCGCTACCTGCTGCGCGGGCTCCGCACGGGCTACTGAGCCCGACATCCCCGCAGTCAGGAGAACCACCATGAACACACTCGACGCCGTCCGCTGGGGCAGCGCGACGGCCGCCTACCAGGTCGAAGGTGGGGTGGCCGACGACGGGCGCTGCCCGAGCATCTGGGACACCTTCGCCGCCAGGCCGAAGGCCGTCGTCCGCGGCGACACCGGGGCGGTCGCGGCGAACATCTACCACAACCCGGACGCGATGCTCGATGCGGCTGCGTGGCTGGAGCTGGACACCTACCGCCTCTCCGTCGCGTGGTGCCGGGTCATCACCGGCCCGGACGGCACGACCAACCCGGCCGGGGTGGCGTACTACCGCCGTGTGCTCACGGGGCTGCTGGCCAGGGGGATCACGCCGGCGGTGACGCTCTACCACTGGGACCTGCCGCAGTGGCTGCAGGACCGGGGCGGGTGGACCCAGGTGGCCACGGCGGAGGCGTTCAACCACTTCGTCGGGGTCGCGGTGAGGGAGTTCGGCGACCTCGTCGGGGACTGGATCACCATCAACGAGCCGTTCTGCGCAGCGTTCCACGGGCACCTCTCCGGGCTGCACGCGCCTGGCGTGCAGGACGAGGCGACCGCGCTGCGCGCGGCCTACGTCCAGCTGCACGCCCACGGGCACGCGGTGCGGACGCTGCGGGCCGAGGCCCCGTCCGCCCGGGTCGGGATGGCGATGAACCTCTCCGACCTCGAGCCGGCCGGTCCGACCGCTGCCGACCTCGCGGCCGTCCAGCGGGCCGACCTGGTGGAGAACCGCCTGTTCCTGGACGCCGTCCTCGACGGCACGGTGCCCGACGATGCCGCCGCCTACTTCGGGGCGGAGGCCCTGGCTGCGGCGCTGGACGGCATCGACGTCGCCGCGATCGCCGTGCCCCTGGACTTCCTCGGGGTGAACTATTACGAGCACAACGTCGTTCGCGCGGCCAGTCCTGGCACCGACATCGTCGTGCGAGGCATCGAGAAGCTCCCGGTGGGCGAGCCGCGCAGCGGGAACGGGGTCGCGGTCCGTCCGGACGGCTTCACGCGCGTGCTGCTCAGGGTGGCGCGCCGCGCGCCGGACCTACCCATCTGGGTGACGGAGAACGGCATCGGGCTGTGGGACTACCTGGGCCCGGACGGGAGCTGCAACGACGTCGAGCGGGTGAGCTTCCTCGACGGCTACCTCGCCGCCATGGGGAACGCGATCGACCAGGGCGCACGGGTCGAGGCCTACTTCCACTGGTCGCTCATGGACACCTTCGAGTGGTCGTTCGGCTACCAGTTGCGCTACGGGCTGTTCTACGTCGACTTCCCCCGCGGCCTGGTCATCCCCAAGGCTGCGGCGGGCCACTACCGCACCCTCATCCGGGCGGCGAGGTCCGGCGCGATCGACGCCGGCACGGCCCCGCCGGCGGCATAGCCGACCCACGAGCAGCAGGGGTCGCGTCGAACGGCCTCGACGCGGCCCCTGCCCCTTCCCATCCCTCAACGTGCACCGTTGTGACCCATACTCGGTCAGGAACGGTGCACGCCGATTCGGGGAGCCTGGGGGGCCACGCTCGGCCGGATGAGCTGGCGCACCAAACGCGGAAAGCCGCTCCCGCTGGGGATCTAGTCCCTGGTGAGAGCGGCTTTCATGCCGTCGGGGTGACAGGATTTGAACTGCACACCTAAGGCCTCTCGGAGGCTTGGTCTGACTACCGGATTACCGCTCACTGACTAGGTGATATGCCCGACATTGCGGCACGGTGTCTGGTGCAGAAGTAGGCAGAAATGGGCCCAAGTTGGGATGCGTTAGGATGCAATAAGGATGCAGAGCGAAGGTGACAGGATGACGGGTACCGGACCGCGGACAGCGGGTCAGCCGCTTGCCACGTCTCGAGTGGCCTCAGCGTCCCGTGCGTCCGGTCGAACCCAACCTACCCGTCGGCGGCGGTCGTTCGGCAAGATCGCGAAGCAGAGGTCTGGCCGGTACCAGGCGAGCTATCTCGGCGAGGACGGCGAGCGTCATCTGGCACCCGTGACCTTCGAGACGAAGGGCGACGCCGACGCCTGGCTCGCGATGCGCCGGGCGGAGATCGAGGAGCACCGCTGGCGACCGCCCGACCCCAAGGAGGTCGAGACCCCCACGCTGCGAGAGTACGCAGAGACCTGGATCCAGAACCGCCGCACCCGCGACGGCCAGCCGCTCAAACCGAGGACGATGGACCTCTATCACGCCCTCCTCGAGAAGCAGATCTACCCCGAACTCGGCGACATGCGGCTCGGGGACATCACCGCGGACGACATCGACGACTGGTACGCGACCCTGCTGCCCGCCGCGCCCACTCGGCGCAGCCACGCCTACGCGCTGCTGTCGACCATCATGCGCAGTGCGAGCACCGGTCGCCGCCCGCTCATCTCCGACTCCCCATGCAAGGTCGAGCGCCCGATCGTCGTGCACCGTACCTTCGAGCCCAAGCCCGCCACTCCGCAGCAAATCGCGACGATCGTGGAGAACATGCCCGAGAAGTACCGCGCGCTGATCCTGCTCGCCGCCTGGTGCGGCCTCCGCTGGGGAGAGGTCAGCGAGCTGCGGCGCAAGGACGTCGACCTGGCCTCGATGACGGTGCGGGTCGAACGGGCCGTGGTGTGGCGGAAGGGCCAGCCGACGGTCGGTACGCCGAAGTCGCGCGCAGGCGTTCGCACGATCGCGCTGCCGCCGAACCTTCGCCAGCCGCTCAAGCGGCATCTCGCCGAGCACGCCATGTCTGGCCCGGACGGTCTGCTCTTCCCGAACGCGGCCCGCACCGGCCACCTACACGTGAACACACTCTTCAAGACCTACCACCGCGCCCGTCGAGTCGCTGGCCGGCCGGACCTGCGGGTCCATGACCTCCGACACAGTGCGGCCACGATGGCGGCTCAAGCTGGCGCCACGCTGGCAGAGCTGATGGCGCGGATGGGTCACTCCACGACGAAGGCAGCGCTGGTCTACCAGCACGTCGCCGAGGGCAGGGACCGGATCATCGCCGAGCGCATGGCGCTGCTCGCCGAACCGAGTGATAGCGCGGGGTAGCGCGGCGTTGGTCCGGTAGTGGAGCGTGCCTTCTCCTTCAGATTTGGCTGAAGGCATCCAGGGGCTGGCGAGGTCGTGGGAGTCCACCTAGCCAAGTCCCAGGAGCGCGGCCGCCAAGGGCTCGTCAGCTGGGAGTTGCTGTGGGAACCGGCGCCGAGACGGTTGGAAGGATCTGAGGCGTGTGGGCCGAAATGCCTCCAGCGGCCACGAGGATCACCGCTATGGCCCCCACGAGGATCCCGGCGCCTTGAGCCCAGATCCCAAATGAGAGCATTGCCGCCTTGAAGTTGTTTCCGGGGCGCATTGCTTCGACAGTCCTTGCGTTGAGCCAAGCCGTGACGTTGCGGCTGTCGACCTCACTGTCTACCCAGTGATCGCCGAGCATCTTGGCAAAGGTTGCGGAGTCGGCCACCTCGTAGGTGGTCAGCCTCGTGGCGAAGACGCCGCACAGGAATGCTGCGACGAGCACTACGAAGCTAGCTACGAACAGGCCAAGGGGCCAACCAGAGAGTGCCTGAGTACTGCCGAGAAGCAGGCCCAATGCAGTGGCCAGAAGCCCCACGGTGACACTCGCGGCCTGCTGAAGCTTGGCGCCGCGGTCGTCCAGCGATGCGCGGCGGGCAAGCTCGGCTTCCAGTTGACTATCGATGAACCGTGAATAGACGACGCCTTGGTCACTCATCATTGCCGGTCAGGTCGTTGGGTTGGCCGCTTGCTCTCAACGATGCGGTGGTCACCCACGTGCGATCGGGCGGTGGTTTGGGGGCAGAGTCCGGCATTACTCCCTGCAGCCGCCGGTCCGGTGCACTAGGGAGCGCGTTGGGTGTGTTGCTGTTGCGCCCCTGATTACCGCGAACTGGGGTCATCGTTCCATCGAATCCGGCGGTATCGCCGAGAATCCTTCGCCAGAGGGAGCGGCGAAGGTCTCGCCGGTGGATGGATCGCTGAGCTTCAAGGTGGCGGTCGACAGCCAACCTTTGTCTGCCGGCGGCTTCGGCGCAGGTTCCGGTGGCCCAGAGGGCTTCGCCTCCGAATCGTGTGTACTCACTCCAACCCCTAGCTCACTAGCTTCTCAGTCTTCTCCGGACGTGGAGCCGCCGGCGGATGAGGGTTCTCCTTGATCAGCTCCGTTGTGACCCAACTCCGGTCAGGCGGCGGCTGTGGAGCCGGTGGCGTGGCGCCCCCTTGAGGGTTGGCGTCGCTCACGACCGCTCCTTTCCGCGTCTCACTGGACCCGAGCGAGACCCGGTCTGCTTTGGCTCATTCCTGATGCTCTCCGTCGTCACCCACTCACGGTCGGGCGGAGGTTGCGCAGGGGGCCCGGATTGGGTTTCGCTCGGCATATGACAATGCTGCCACTGGACGCTGACACCGGGCGCTGAAGTGGCGTGATGAGCACGTTTGGCGCGCCAGATTGCCCAGGCCTTGGCGGGCGGTGGTGCCTTATGCGACCTTGTTCCCGTAGCGCTGGCGCGCGGCCTCTCCTGAGGTGCCGACGAAGAGCCCGATGGCCGCCCAAGACATGCCCGTTTCCCGCGCGGCCTTGATCGCGTCGAGGACGTGCCGCTCGGCTTCGGAGCGTTCCTGGATTGCGGCGCGGAGCAGCGCGACGGCGCCGGGGTCGAGTTCGTCGGCGGGGTCGGGCTCGTAGTCCTCGAACCGCGCGGCAAGTTCGTCTGCGTGCTGGAGGATCTCGTCAACTGTGCGGGGCATCGTCATCACCTGAGGAACTTGTCTCGGGCCGGCATGGCGTGGACGATCACCATCGCCACGTCGCCTTCCACGTATCCGACTTCGAGGATGAGGGCGGCCCGGTTGGGGCCGATCATCATGGTGAGCCCGTCTCCGAGATCCCAGATCCGCAGGGGGTTCCTGTATGCGTGCAGGATGTCCTCACGGCTGAGGCCGTGTTTGAAAGCCGAAGGTGCGATGATCGGCTCATCCATCACGCCTCCAAGATAACTTGCGGACTGCGCCCCCGCAACGCGTGCAGGTAGGCAGTGCGTGGGCCCGTCTGTTGGGGAGCGCATCGGCCCGGGCTCTCCTCACCATGCTCGGCGGCGCCACTGCGCCCGCTGACCGATCGCGATCGGGTGAAGGACGCTTTCCAGGTCTGCCGCTCGTACGCGAATGAGTCGCGCGCCGCACCGGGACGCCGGCAGCACGCCCGCAGCGATTCGGCGTCTGATGGTGTTGGGAATGACACTCTGATTTGGCCCCACTGTGACGGTCTGATCTGGCCCCGGCCGCGACACTCCGGGGTGGTTGTGACGGTCTGATCTGGCCCCACCTGACGCTGGTCGACGGCAAGTTCGTCGATGAGTGTGGGGGTGGGCCGGAGTGTCTGTTGGGAGTCGTGTCAGGGTGTTCGAAGCGATCCGTAGGGACCGGCGGGATGATCCGGATGTGTCGATCCGCGAACTCGCGGCGAGGCACGGGGTCCACCGGCGCACGGTCCGGCAGGCGTTGGCCTCTGCTGAGCCACCCGCGCGGAAGGTGCCGGTGCGTGCGGCGCCGGTGCTGGACCCGGTGAAGCCGTTGATCGACGCGATGCTCCGGGCGGATCTGGACGCCCCGCGTAAGCAGCGTCACACCGCGCTGCGGATCCGGGAACGCCTCTTGGAGGAGCACCAACTGGTGGTGGCCTACTCCACGGTCCGTGACTATGTGCGTGAAGCCCGCCCGCGGATCGCCGCCGAGGCGGGTCGGCAGCTGGCTGAGGTGTTCGTCCCGCAAACCCACCCGGCCGGTGCCGAGGCCGAGGTCGACTTCGCTGATCTGTGGATCGTGTGGGCCGGGGTGAAGACCAAGGTGTTCATGTTCACGCTGCGGCTGTCGTATTCAGGCAAGGCGATCCACCGCGCCTATGCGACGGCCTCGCAGGAAGCGTTCCTGGACGGCCACCGCTACGCCTTCGAGCAGCTCGGCGGGACCCCGTTCGTTCACATCCGCTACGACAACCTGAAAGCCGCCGTCTCCAGGGTGTTGACCGGCCGGACCAGGGTCGAGTCCGACCGGTGGGTGCTGTTCCGGTCCCACTACGGCTTCGACGTGTTCTACTGCCGCCCCGGTGTCGAAGGCGCCCACGAGAAGGGCGGTGTCGAGGGCGAGGGTGGCCGGTTCCGCCGCAACCACACCGTCCCCATGCCGAAAGTCGAGACCCTCGCCGAGCTGAACGCCTACCTCGCCAAGTGTGACGCGAAGGATGATCACCGCCGGGTCGGGCAACGAACCTCGCTGGTCGGGGACGACTTCGCTGTCGAACAGCCGCTGCTGCGGCCGTTGCCGGCTGAGCCGTTCGAGACCGGGATCAGCCTGCGGCCCCGGGTCGACCGGCACGCCCGCGTCACGGTGCGGCAATGCCAGTACTCGGTACCGGTCCGTTACGTCGGCCGCCAGGTCCGAGTCCTGCTCCGCGCCACCAGCGTGCAGGTGTTCGACGGGCCCCGGCTGGTCGCCGAACACGAACGGGCCACCGAACGAGGTTCGGTCACCCTGGTCTTGGACCACTACCTGGAGGTGCTGGCCTACAAGCCCGGCGCGCTGCCCGGCGCGACCGCCCTGGCCCAGGCCCGCAAGGCCGGGGTGTTCACCGGCACCCACGAGCGGTACTGGACCGCGGCCAAGGCCCGCTACGGCGACAAGACCGGAACCCAAGCCCTGGTCGAAGCCCTGCTGCTGCACCGCACCTACCCCCACCGCCAAGTCCTCGCCGGCCTCGAAGCCGCCCTCCAAGTGGGGGCGCTGTCCCCGGAAGCGGTCGCTGTCGAGGTCCGCCGCGCCGGCGAAACCCGGCCCCAGCTCGGGCTGGTCACCGCCGAGGGCCGGATCGCCTATCCGGCCGACACCCGGCCGCTGCCCACGGTCGACGCCTACGACACCCTGCTCACCGGAGGAAACCCCACATGACCCAGCTCACCGACCAGGCCGTCGAGGTCGCGATCGACACCGCCTGCCGGACCCTGCGCCTGCCCACCATCCGCGAACGCGCCGCCCAAGCAGCGGCGACCGCGACCCGCGAGCAGCACACCTACCAAGGCTTCCTCGCCGAGCTTCTCCTGGCCGAGTGCGACGACCGTGACGAACGCCGCCGGGCCCGCCGGGTCCATGAGGCCGGCTTCCCCCGACCCAAACGCCTTGACGAGCTCGACTACGCCGCGAACCCCAGCCTGAACCCTGCGGTGATCAACACCCTCGCCGGCGGCGAGTGGGTCGCCAAAGGCCGGCCGCTGTGCCTGATCGGGGACTCCGGAACCGGGAAGACACACCTGCTGATCGGGCTCGGCACCGCCGCCGCCGAAGCCGGCCACCGGGTCCGCTACGTCCTCGCCTCCCGACTCGTGAACGAACTCGCCGAAGCCGAGAACGACCGAGCCCTCACCAAAGTCATCGCCCGCTACGGCCGGGTTGATCTCCTCTGTCTGGATGAGCTGGGCTATCTCCAACTCGACCGTCGCGGCGCCGAACTCCTATTCCAGGTCCTGACCGAGCGCGAGGAGAAGACCGCGATCGCGATCGCGTCCAACGAGCCCTTCAGCGGCTGGACCAAGACCTTCACCGACCCCCGCCTGTGCGCCGCGATCGTCGACCGCCTGACCTACGACGCCACCATCATCGAAACCGGCACGACCAGCTACCGCCTCGCCCACACCCGAGCAGGTGGGGCCAACTCAAGCCGTCCTGGTGGGGCCAAGTCGAGTTGACATACTCA